>DATJHW010000061.1:0-19024 GCA_035493615.1 Saccharimonadales bacterium (SeqCode)
GGCCAGCGCGGCCCGGAGGAGCGCATCGCCTGCGACCGGATCGTGAACAGCGCGCCGCTGCCGGCGCTCATCGACCTGCTCGGCGACGCGGTCTCGCCCGAGGCGAAGGCCGCCGCGAAGTACCTGCGGTTCCGCGCGCTCACGATCGTCGGCCTGCGCGTGAAGCGCCCCACGGCGCTGCCGGCACAGTCGATCTACTTCCAGGACAAGACCTTCAACCGGCTCTCCGAGACGCGGAACTACGGCGGCAGTGAGATCTGCGCGCCCGACGAGACGATCCTTCTTTGCGACATCACCTGCGACGTGAATGACGCGATCTGGAACGCCGACCCCGACGAGCTGGGACAGGTCTGCGCGAAGGAGCTCGAGCAGGAGGGATTCATGAAGCAGTCGGAGCTGGCGGAATCGGTGGTGCTCCGGTCGACGTTCGGCTACCCCGTCTACATGGTCGGATACGAGAAGGCGATCGACACGCTGATGACCGAGCTCATGCGCTTTCCGAACCTGGTCACGGGGGGCCGTCAGGGCCTGTATAAGTACGTCGACATGGACATCGCCTCCGAGATGGGGCTCGCCATGGCCGACTTCTTCGCCTCCGGCCGGTCCAAGCAGGACGCCATCGGCGGGATCCCCTACGAGGACCGCACGTTTGCGTGAGCGCCTGGCGTGAGCGCTGAGCTGAAGGTCGGGATCATCGGCGCGGGCTACTGGGGCCCGAACCTCGTGCGGAACTTCTCCGAGGCGCCGGGCGCGGACGTCGTGGCGGTCGCGGACCTCGATCCCGAGCGCCTCGGCGCCCTGCACAAGCGGTTCCCGGCCGTCCGCACCACGACGAGCTACCGCGAGCTGCTGGATGACCCGGCGATCGGCGCGATCTGCGTCGTGACGCCGATCTCGACCCACCGGGCGCTCGCGGAGGAGGCCTTCGCCGCGGGCAAGCACGTCTTCGTGGAGAAGCCGCTCGCGGGCACGGTGGCCGACGCGGAGTCGATCGTGGAGGCAGCCCGTCGCGCCGGCAAGGTGCTGATGGTCGGCCACACCTTCGTCTACAACCCCGCAGTCACGACGGTCCGCGGGATCATCGAGCGCGGAGAACTTGGCAAGATCCAGTACGTCGACAGCCAGCGGGTGAATCTCGGGCTGCATCAGTTCGACTTCAACGTGCTCTGGGACCTCGGCCCGCACGACGTCTCGATCGTCCTGTACTGGCTCGGCGAGTCGCCCGAGTGGGTGCAGTGCGTGGGAGGCTGCTTCGTGCAGGCCGACATCGAGGACGTCGTCTTCCTCACCATGGGCTTCCCGTCCGGCGCGATCGCGCACGCGCACCTCTCCTGGCTCGCGCCGAGCAAGCTCCGCACGATGACCGTCATCGGTGACCGGAAGATGGCGCTGTACGACGACAGCCATCCGGCGGAGAAGGTGAAGGTCTTCGACCACGGTGTCGCGAAGCTGTCGGCCGACGAGCTCCGGCGGAGCTACCGCTCGGGCGACATCCACAGCCCCCACGTCGCGGTGACGGAGGCGCTCCAGCTCGAGGTCCGCCACTTCATCGAATCCATCCGCGACGGCAGCACGCCCCGGAGCGACGGCACAGCGGGCGTCGACGTCGTGCGCGTGCTCGAGGCGGGGAACCGCTCGCTGCGCGCGAACGGCGCGCGCATCTCGCTGAAGGAGCCGGTGCAGGCGTGACCAGCATCGGCCTCGACATCCACCGGACCGCGATCGTCGGCCCGAACGTGGAGCTCGGTGCGGGATCGATCGTCGGGGCCTACGCCGTCCTCGGGCTCGCGCCGCGCGGGAAGCAGGACGGCGAGCTGCCGCTGGTCATCGGCCCCGGTGCCGTGATCCGGACTGGAACCACGATCTACGCCGGCACACGGATCGGCGCGCGGCTCCAGACCGGGCAGGGCGCCTCGATCCGCGAGGACAACGTGATCGGCGACGACGTCTCGGTCGGCACGCACGCCGCGATCGAGTTCGGCAATCGCATCGGGTCGCGCGTGCGCGTGCACACCGGCTGCTTCCTCGAGCTCACCACGATCGAGGACGACGTGTTCCTTGGTCCGCACGTCGTGTTCACCGACGATCCCCACCCGATGTGTCCGGCGTACCTCGACTGCGTGCGGGGCGGCGTCGTGCACAAGGGCGCGCGGATCGGCGCGAACAGCACGATCCTTCCCGGCGTGGAGATCGGCGCGGACGCCCTGGTCGGCGCGGGCAGCGTCGTGCGCACGAAGGTGCCGCCGCGCGGCGTGTGGGCCGGCAATCCCGCGATCGAGCTGAAGGACGAGCTCACGAAGCTCGCGTGCTTCGCCGGGATCTTCCCGCACGCCTACAGCTGGCTCGAGAAGGACGAGGCCAAGGCGTGACGGCCGAGGACGACAAGCGCGCCGCGATCGGACTGCTGGAACGCGAGTGGCACGCCCTGGACACATGGCTGCGATCGCTGAATGATGGGGAGCTCGATCGCCCGATGTTCGGCGAGGCGCCCGGGTGGCGGGTCCGGGACATGCCGACGCACATGGCCTGGTGGCAGGAGCTCGCTGCGCGGGTCGCCGAGAAGATCGCGCGCGAAGGCGGCGCGCCGGATGACCGCGGGTCACGGCCGTTCCTCGGGATCGAGACGCCGCTGGACGAGCTGAACGCGACGACCTTCGAGACCTGGCGCGACAAGCCGATGGCCGCGCGCTGGGACCGCTGGCTTGCGGCCCACAGCCGCATGATGGACGCGCTCGCCGCCCTGGCACCGGACCAGCTCTTGCAACAGGAAGGTGGCATGGAGGGGATGAAGCGGTACTTCGCGGTGCCGGCGCTCATCCACCTGCGCATGCATCGCGAGAACATCGAGGCCGCGTTGAAGGAGACCAGCACGACATGACCGTCATGACCAAGACCGATATCCCGCTCGTCGACCTCAAAGCGCAATACCG
Organism: Saccharimonadales bacterium (SeqCode); assembly: GCA_035493615.1. Lineage (GTDB taxonomy): Bacteria > Chloroflexota > Limnocylindria > P2-11E > P2-11E > UBA4735. Next base: position 2,931 of record DATJHW010000061.1, read on the forward strand.
CACGATCCGCGACGAGGTCCGGGCCGCGATCGACGACGTGCTCGAGGGCATGCAGCTCACCATCGGCCCGAACGTGAAGGCGTTCGATCAGGAGTTCGCCGCGTTCTGCGGCGCGAAGCACGCCATCGGCGTGGGCAGCGGCACCGATGCGCTCCAGCTCGCGATCCGCGCGCTCGGCATCTCGTCGGGCGACGAGGTCATCACGGTCTCGCACACGTTCTTCGCGACGGTCGAGGCGATCCTCTACTCGGGAGCGCGACCGATCCTCGTCGACGTCGACGAGAAGACGTTCAACATGGACTACGCGGCCGCGGTGCAGGCGATCACGCCGCGCACGAAGGCGATCATGCCCGTCCACCTGTACGGGCGGACCGCGGATCTCAAGCCGCTCCTATCGCTCGCGAAGGAGAAAGGGCTGCAGGTCATCGAGGACGCCTGCCAGGCCCACGGCGCCGTGCTCGACACCGGTGCCCTGGCCGGGGCCTCCGGTCGCGTCTCGGCGTTCTCGTTCTATTGCAGCAAGAACCTGGGCGCGTACGGCGAGGCCGGCAGCATCACCACGAACGACGACGCGCTCGCGACCGAGCTCCGCTCATTGCGCGAGCACGGGCAGAGCACCCGCTACTACCACCCGGTCGTCGGCTACAACGCGCGGCTCGACGAGATCCAGGCCGCCATCCTTCGGATCAAGCTGCGCAAGCTTCCGGAGTGGAACGCCCGCCGGATCGCGATCGCGCGCCACTACAACGACCGCCTGAAGGGCAGCGGCGTGATCACGCCCGAGATCCCGGACGGCGGTCGCCACGTCTTCCACTGCTACGTCGTGCGCGTCGGGGGTGGGAAGCGGGACGACCTGCGCGCATACCTCGCCGAGCGCGGCATCGGAACGGGCGTGCACTACCCGGTACCGATCCATCTGCAGGAGGCCTCCGCGTTCCTCGGCTACCGGCAGGGCGACTTCCCGGTTACCGAGCGCCTCGCGAACGAGGTGGTGTCGCTCCCGATGTTCCCCGAGCTCACCGATACGCAGGTCGACACCGTCGCCGAAGCCGTGGCCGGATTCATGCGCGCGTGACGAGCCGCGTCGTCAAGGCGGTCCACGGGATCCAGACCGTCCAGCCCGATCCCGCCGACGAGCTGAAGGAGTCCGCGGACCTTCGCGCGACCGAATCGAAAGAGCAGCTGCTCACGCGCTACAGCGCCGCCTGCTACGACGACAGCGCGTCCGGCGCGCGCGGCAGGCGCGTGATCCTGCGCGCGATCTGCAAAGCGTTCGGCAACGGCGTGAAGGTGGGGGTCGGCGTGCTCGTGCTCCATCCGCACACGTTCGAGATCGGCGACGCGGTGTTCATCGGAAACCAGACGTTCCTCCAAGGCCGGCACGACGGCACCTGCGTCATCGGGTCGCACACGTGGATCGGCCCGCAGTCGTACTTCGACTGCCGCGACCTGCGGCTCGGCGAGTACGTCGGGTGGGGACCGGGCGCGAAGGTGCTCGGCAGCGAGCACACCGGCGATCCGCTGGACGTGCCGATCATCCAGACCGACCTCGTGATCAAGCCCGTGCGCGTCGAGGATGGCGCCGACATCGGCGTGAACGCCGTGCTGCTGCCCGGCGTGACCGTCGGGAGGGGCGCGATCGTGGGGGCGGGCGCGGTGGTGACCAAGGACGTGGCGCCGAACAGCATCGTCGCGGGCGTGCCGGCGAAATTCCTCCGCTCGCGATCGGACCCGTAGTGCCGCTGTTCCGCAAGGACAAGCGCGAGCCGGAGGCGGCATCGGGCGACGCGCAGGTGTTGGCGCAGCTGCGGAGCGCGGGGGTCGACCTGAAGGCGCCGCTCGAGATCCGGCACTACCTGTACTTCAAGCAGGAGGGCGACGCGCGCCGCCTCGCGCTCGAGTTCGGCGACAGCCCCGAGTGGCAGGTCGAGGTCCGGCGTGCGGCGCAGGGTCCGGAGTGGCTGTTCCTGCTCACGCATCGAGCGGTCATCGATCTCGCGGTCATCCAGGGGATCCGGAAATCGCTCACCGAGATGGCGTCGCGAACCGGCGGCGAGTACGACGGCTGGGAGGCCGGCGTGCCGTCGTGACCGGTGCCCTTGATGGCGCGCGCGTGGTCGTCACCGGAGGCGCGGGCAACGTCGGATCCCACATCGTCGACGCGGCGATCGCAGCAGGCGCGCGTGAGGTGGTGGCCCTCGACGCGCTCGTGCGGGGCGTTCCCGAGAATCTCGATGCGGCGCTCAGGTCGGGGAAGGCCAGCCTCCGCGAGCTCGACATCCGCGACCGCGAGGCCGTCGCGGTGTCGATCGACGGCGCGGACGTGATCTTCCATCAGGCCGCGCTGCGCTGGACACGCTGCCAGGAATCACCTCGCGAGTGCCAGGAGGTCATGGTCGACGGCACGTTCAACGTGCTCGAGGCGGCATCGGCCGCGAAGGCGAAGCACGTCGTGCTGGCGTCGAGCGCCGTCGTGTACGGCGAGCCCGACGCGCTCCCGATGCACGAGGACCAACCGCTCCGCGGCACGACGTTCTACGGCTCCATGAAGGTCGCGAACGAGCAGCTCGCGCAGGCGTACTCACAGCTGCATGGCATACGGACCGCGGCCCTCCGCTACTTCAACGTGTACGGACCGCGCATGGACGTGCGGTCGCGCTTCGTCGAGGTCATGGTGCGCTGGCTCGACCTCATCGACGAAGGCAAGCCGCTCACGCTGTTCGGCGACGGGTCGTCGTCCGTGGATTTCGTGTACGTGGGCGACGTCGCGCGCGCGAACCTGCTCGCGTGCGAGACGGACCGTCCGGCGGTTATCGTGAACGTCTGCAGCGGGGTCGAGACCACGATGCGTGACCTGGCCGCGCTCCTCCTGCGGCTCACCGGTAGCTCCGTCGGGATGGAGTTCAAGCCCCAGCCCGCGGGCGCGCTGCCGGCGCGGCGGGTCGGCGATCCTGGACGGGCCAAGGAATTGCTCGGCTTCGAAGCAACAACGAGGCTCGAAGAGGGCGTGACTCGGCTGATCGAATGGCGCAAGCGCGCGCTGTCTGAGAAGAAGTGAAAATCCAAGGAAGAATGGACTTGCAGACGAATGGCAATTGAGGCCAAGAAGAAGCTCAACGTCCCGATCACGAAGCCGTCGCTCGGTGAGGAAGAGGCCAGGGCGCCGTACGAGTCGATCAAGTCCGGGTGGGTGACGCAGGGTCCAAAGGTCGCCGAGTTCGAGAAGGCGGTCGCGTCCTATGTCGGCGCGAAGCACGGTATCGCGACGACGTCGTGCACCACCGGGCTGCACCTGGCGCTCGCGACGGCCGGCATCGGCGCGGGAGACGAGGTGATCGTCCCGTCCTTCACGTTCATCGCGTCGGCGAACGCGATCCTGTACACCGGCGCGACGGTGGTGTTCGCGGACATCGATCCGCGTACGTACAACATCGAGCCGAACGACATCGAGCACCGGATCACCAAGCGCACGAAGGCGATCATGCCGGTGGATCAGATCGGCCTGTCGTGCGACATGGAGCCGATCAACGCGATCGCCAAGAAGCACGGCATCGATGTGGTCGAGGACGCGGCCCCGACGATCGGCAGCGAGTACAAGGGACGCAAGACCGGCTCGAACGCGCATCAGACCGTCTTCAGCTTCCATCCGCGCAAGGTCATCACCACCGGCGAAGGCGGCATGATCACGACAGACGATGACGCGCTCGCGGACCGCGCCCGCAAGCTGCGGGCCCACGGGATGAGCGTGTCGGACCTGGACCGTCACAAGGCCGACCGGGTGATCATCGAGGAGTACAACGAGCTCGGCTTCAACTACCGGATGACCGACATCCAGGCTTCGATCGGTCTCGTGCAGCTGCGCCGGCTCCCCGAGCTCCTGCGCATCCGCATCGAGAAGGCGGAGCGGTACAACCGGGAGCTGCCGGCGATCAGGGGCCTCGAGGTCCCGTACGTGCCGCCCTACGCGACGCACACCTACCAGAGCTACTGCCTGCGCCTGACGAAGGACTGCAAGCTCGACCGCGAGACCCTCATGACGAACCTGCTCCACCGCGGCATCGCGACGCGGCGCGGGGTCATGGCCTCACACCTCGAGAAGACCTACACCGACCGCATCGGGAAGGTCTCGCTTCCGGTCACCGAGGAGGCGACGCAACACACGATGCTCATCCCGCTGTTCGCGACGATGACCGACGACGAGCAGACCTACGTCATCGACGCGTTACGCGAGGAGCTCGGTACTGCCTGAGGTCAGCGGCGCGGTTCCCACCGAGCTCATCATCTATTCCGACTTCGTCTGACCGTGGTGCTACATCGACTCCGTGCGAGTCGACCGGCTGGTGGCCGAAGGCCGAGTGGCCGTCTCGTGGCTCCCGTTCGAGCTGCACCCCGAGACGCCCAGAGAAGGTGGTCCGATGCCCGAGCGGATCCGCGGCGCGTGGGGCCGCCTCGAGAGCGTCGCGGCCGAGGTCGGGCTCACGATGAAGCGGCCGGACCGGAGGATCAATTCGCGGCTCGCGCTCTCGACGGCCGAGTTCGCGCGGGAGGGCGGGAAGTACGACGAGGTGCGGGCCGCGCTCACAAAGGCCCACTGGGAAGGGACGGCGCAGCTGGACCGCGTCCTGGATCTTCAACTCATCGTCGCGGCAGCCGGCCTCGATCCTGACGCGCTCGCCCGCGAGCTAGCGGCAGGTCGCTACGAGTCCGTCCTCGACCGTCACCGTGAGGACGCGGAGTCGGTGGGCATCAACGCGATCCCCGCGCACATCGTGGGCCGGCGCTACTTGCTGCTCGGAGCGCAACCGTACGAGGCGTTCATCGAGGTCCTGGACGCGCTGCGCGCCGAGGCGAGCCCGCGCAGCTGACTCCCTAGGCCGGCTTCATCAGCTGGATCATGTCCTTCAATCGCCGGTAGCCCATCGACTCGTTGATGTGCAGGATCGGCGCGTTCTCCCCGTCGTTGTCGGTCCGCACCCGGTCGACGCCGAGCACGATCGCCTGCATCACCGTCTCGATCTTGAGCGCACGGGCCACGCCGCGGCCCCGGACCTTGCGCGCGGTGCCGGTCCAGTCGGTCTCGACGATCCCGCGGGTCGGCGGGTAGCTGAGCTGTGAGACGCCGACGATGTCATCGCCTTCCCGCGCGATCCACTGCCGCTCGGGGCGGAGGCCCGGCGAGCGCATCCATTCCTCGAAGACCTCCCACGTCGTCCCGGTGTGCGGCACGGTGGTCGGGATGTCCTGCTCGGCCTCGTCGCTCATCTTCCAGAGCTTGCGGTACTTCTCCGGGTCGGTGTCGCGCGCGAGGGTGAGGATCTCGATGCCCTCTCTGCGCATCCGCGCGCGTGACTCATCGGCCATCTTCTCGATCCGGTCCTTGTTCGCGACAAGATCGAGCTCCCAGAACCGCTCGCGCCGTTCCTCGGCGAAGCCACGCGCGCCCAGTACGTCGACCCGCAGCCGATCGTCCTCCCACGTCCAGGCCGTGAAACGCTTGGTGCCGTCCGCCCGGGAGCGCTCCTCGACGAACGCGAAGAGCGCGTCGAGCCGGGCCGCCGTGCGGACCGCCGGGAGCAGGTCCGCTGCGACGCGCCCGAACCGCTCGGGCATCTTCTCCCAGGCGACGTGGCGCTGGAACACGAGGCCGACCGGCTTTCCATCCTTCATGGCGACCCACCGTTCGACGACGTTGTCCGCTGCCTCGATCGTCCACCAGTGACGCGTGACCACGGGGTCTGCTGGATCGTCGGGGCGCAGCGCGGTATCGAGATCGGCGGCGAAGCCCGCGTCGTCCGGCGTTGCGGCGCGCAGCTCGAGGTCCGCGACCTTCATCTGATCCTCCGCAGCAGCTTGTCCCGCGCGACCTGACCGAGCTGCACCACGTACTGGCCGACCTCGCGCCGGCCGAACTTGGACGCGCCGAGCTCGCGGTCCCGAAAGGTATACGGGACTTCGACGACCGACCGGTAACGGCCGCGCGCGATGACCTCGAATCCGATCTTGAAGCCGATCGGATTCAGCGTCACGCCGTCGATGACCGAGCGGCGAAGCGCGAAGAGTCCGCTCGTCGCGTCGCGCACGGGCACCAGCACGCTGCCCATCAGGCACGCGACGCGCGAGACGATCCGGCGCCGCATCGGCCAGTCCTCCACGCCGCCGCCCGCGACATATCGAGAGCCGACCGCCAGATCGGCGCCGTCCTCGATCGCGCTGAGCAGCGCGGGCACCAGCTCGGGCGGGTGTGAGAGGTCGGCGTCCATGACAACGAGAATGTCGCCGCGCGCGGCCGCGAAGCCGGCGATGACCGCGCTGGCGAGGCCACCCTTCCCGGCCCGACGGACGACGTTCGTCGGGATCCGCGGCGCGAGGGCAGCGGCGATGTCCGCGGTGCCGTCCGGCGACCCGTCGTCCACGATCACGAGCTCCCAGTCGCGTCCGCCGAGCGCGGCATGCAGCCGCTCCGCGAGCTTCGGTACCGAGCCCGCTTCGTTGTACGTCGGGACGACGACCGAGAGCATGCGCGGCCTACTGTACGGAGGCCGATGCGGGTCGTGTTCGATGCGCGCCATCTCCAGACGGTGAGCCGCACGCGCGGCATCGGACGCTACTCGCGCAACCTCCTCGCGGCGTTCGCGCGTGGCGCCCCGGATGACGTCGAGTGGACGTTGCTGAGCCTCGGCACGTTCGCGCCGGCTGATCCGTCGCCGCTGCCGCCGCATCGCACGCGCGCGACCGTGCGGCTGCGCCGGCCGGAGCTCTCGATGCTCGCCGCCGACCCGCTGCTCCTGTCGTTCGAGCTCGCGGGTCAGGGGGACGTGTACCACTCCGTGCAGCTCGGCCTGCCGGCGATCCGGAGGTTTCCCGCCGTCCTCACGATCCACGACCTGGCACCGCTGCGCTGGCCGTCCCACTATCTGCGGCTGCCGTACTCGCGGGTGGGCCACGCCTGGCAGTACGCGCTCGCCAAGCACGCCGATGCGATCGTGGCGGTGTCCGAGGCCACGAAGGCCGACGTGGTCGCGCGGCTCGGCATCCATCCGGAGCGCATCCGCGTGATCCCCGAGGCCGTCGATTCCTCCTTTCACCCTCCATCCAAAGCCGACGGCGCGTCGCTCGCTCGGGCGCGATTCGGGATCCCGGACCGCTACGTCCTCTACGTCGGGCAATTCGATCCACGCAAGAACATGGCGGGCCTGTTCGCCGCGTTCGCTCGAGCGGCCGATCGCGACCGCGGTCTCCGGCTGGTGATCGTCGGGACGCTCGGGAAGCTTGCCGGGCTGATGCGCGATGCGCTGGCGCGCTCGCGCGTCGATCCCGCGCGCGTCGTGATCACCGGCGCCGTCGACGACGAGACGCTGGCGGCGCTGTACGCCGGCGCGGAGTGCCTGCTGCACGCGGCGTGGCTCGAAGGATTCGGGCTCACGGCGCTCGAGGCACTGGCGGCGGGCACTCCGGTGATCGGCTACCGGGCCGGCGCCGTCGCGGAGGTGGTGGGCGACGCCGGCCTGCTTGCCGACGAGCAGGACGCCGACGCGCTCGGGGAGGCGCTCGCCGCGCTGCTCGACGACCCGTCGCTGCAGGCCCGGCTGCGCGCGCGCGCCAAGCCGCGGGCCGCCCTGTTCAGCTGGGATCGCGCCGCGGATGACACGCTCGCGATCTACCGAAGTCTTACCTGACTCTTAGCCTCCGGCGCTACCATCTGGGGTGAGCCCGCATCGCGGGCTCGCAGCACGTTCGGGGGAGATCGCGTGGCACGTCGCATCCCATTGCCGCGGCTGACCCAGCGCCAGCGCCAGGCGCGCTGGCAGCGCGAGCGCCGCCAGCAGACGATCATCATCGTCGTCTTCACGGTGCTGCTCTGCAGTGCCGTCGGCCTGATGGTCTGGGCCGGTACGAACCGGTACTACGACGTCAACCTGAAGCCGGCCGCGCTGATCGACGGCCACCAGCTCCCGTACCGGCTCTACTACCACGAGCGCAACTACGAGCTCGTGAAGTTCTACGAGGACAGCGGCGTCCCGATCGGCTCCGAGAACGACCCGCAGCTCGCGACCCAGAAGGCGGACTACGACGGGATCGCGGTGAACTCGCTCGTCGAGCAGGCCCTGCTCGATTCCGTCGCCCGCGACGAGGGGTTCACGGTCTCCGCAGCGGACCTGCAGGCGAAGTACGAGGAGTCGTTCGGCCAGTTCAACTCGCGCCACATCCTGGTCGCGATCGACTCGACCGCGACCGATCAGGCGGCCGCCGACGCGGCGGCGCTCGCGAAGGCGCAGGACTTCGCGAAGCAGCTGCGCGCGGATCCGAACAACCAGGATCTCTGGAACACGCTCGCGAAGCAGTCCGCCGACACCGGCTCGAAGGACGCCGGCGGCGAGATCGGCTGGGCCGGCGCGGGGCAGCTCGTCGCGGAGTACGACACCGCCGCGCGGAAGCTCGCGATCGGCGAGATCTCCGATCCCGTGAAGTCGCAGTTCGGCTACCACGTCATCCAGGTGAAGGAGCGCCGGACCGCGGACGCCAACCCGGTCGTCCAGCGCTGGCTGAGCAGCGGGTTCGGGATGGACGAGATCCTCCTGCACACGAGGTACGACATGCTGCGCGAGCACTTCACCGCTGAAGCGCAGGCCCAGTCGGTGACCTCGCCGACCGAGCAGATCCACCTGCTGCACATCCTCATCAGCCTGCCGTCGCCGACGAGCCAGGTGCCGACCGACTTCACCGATGCGCTGAAGAAGATCGGCGACGCGAAGGCCGCGCTCGACAGTGGCACCGACTTCGCGGCCGTCGCGAAGCAGTACAGCGAGGACACCACCGAGGCCGCGAACGGGGGCGACGCCGGCTGGTTCGCGCGCGGCCAGCTCGACAGCGTCACGAAGGAGAACGAGCTCTTCGCGCTCCCGGTCGGGCAGGTGAGCCGCGAGTTCGCGACCACCGGCCAGGCGGAGTTCTACAAGGTCGCCGAGAAGGATCCGGCGAAGGCGCTCACGGACGACCAGAAGACGAAGATCCACGACAGCGCGTACGCGTACTGGTTCGACAAGCAGCGCCGCGTGCACGGCGTCCAGAAGCTCGTGCCGGGCTATGAGTTCCAGCCCTAGCGACCTCCTGCGCGCGGTCCTGGGGCGCTGGCCGGGCGGTGTCGACATCGTTCCCGCCTCCGCGCTCGACCGGCACTCCTTCAACACGACGCGGGCGGTCGCGATCGCGCTCGACGCGCCGCCCGATCGCGCGCTGCTCCTGCGCCATTACCCGGCCGAGGTCCTCGACGCGGCGGAGTCCGCCGACGGCTTCCTCGTCCTGCCACCAGGCGATCCGTACGCGGACCTCGCATCGCTCGGCGCGGTGAGCCGCATCGCCGAGCGCCTCCGCGCGCCGGGCGGGTGCCCGTGGGACCGTGAGCAGACGCATGCCAGCCTGCGGCCGCACCTGCTCGAGGAGGCGTACGAGGCTCTCGAGGCGCTGGATCGCGGCGACCTCGCGACCTTGCGCGACGAGCTCGGCGACCTGCTCTTCCAGATCGCGATCCACGCGCAGCTCGCGAGCGAGGAAGGCGCGTTCGACATGGCGGACGTGTCGCGGTCGATCGGTGAGAAGCTCGTCCGCCGGCACCCGCACGTGTTCGCCGGGACGAGCCTCGACGGCACGGACCTGCTCGTCCAGTGGGAGCAGATCAAGCGCGAGGAGAAGAAGGAGACCCGCGGATCCGTCCTCGACGGCGTGCCGCGCTCGCTCCCCGCGCTGTTCGCCGCCGAGCGGCTGCAGGAGCGGGCGGCGCGCGTGAAGCTCCGCCCGCCGCGGATCGAGCTGCCGGTGGATATCGACGATCCCGAGTTCCTCGGCGAGCTCCTGTTCGGCATCGTGGCCGAGGCCCGCGAACGCGGGTTCGACGCGGAGACCGCGCTGCGCGAGGCGAACGAGCGGTTCGCCGCGCACGTCGGGCGGGTGGAGCAGCGAGCGAAGGCCGAGGGCCGGGAGCTCGAGTCGTACGGCGATTCGGAGCTGCGCGCGATGTGGGAGGCGACGAGTGGCGAAGTTCAAGCGGCCTGACGGCCGGGCCGCCGACGCGCTCCGGCCGGTGACGATCGAGGTCGGTGTGTCGAAGTTCGCGGAGGGCTCGGCCCGCATCGCGTTCGGCGACACGATCGTGCTGTGCCTCGCGACGCTGACCGACAGCGTGCCGCGCTTCCTCGACGGGAAGGGCACCGGCTGGATCACGGCCGAGTACGCGATGCTCCCCCGGAGCACGCCCGAGCGCAGCCAGCGCGAGAGCATCGCCGGGCGTCCGGGTGGACGCACCTTCGAGATCCAGCGGCTCATCGGGCGCGCGCTCCGCACGACCATCAACCTCAAGGCCCTCGGTCCGCGGAGCGTGACCGTGGACTGCGAGGTCATCCAGGCCGACGGAGGCACGCGCACGGCTGCCGTCACGGGCGGCTACGTGGCGCTCGCGCATGCGCTGCGCAAGATGTCGCCGAGCCCGCTGATCAACCAGGTCGCGGCCGTGTCGGCCGGATTCGTCGACGGCGAGCTCATGCTCGATCTCGCATACGCCGAGGACTCCATCGCCGACGCCGACGTGAACGTCGTCGCCACCGATACAGGTCAGCTGGTCGAGGTCCAGGGCACCGCCGAGCGCAAGCCGTTCTCGCGCGCCGACTTCGATCGCGTGCTCGCGCTCGCGATGAACGGCATCGAGCAGCTCATGGACGCGCAGCGCCGCGCGCTGCGGTGACCCGCCGGCTCCTGCTCGGCACGCGCAACGCGGGCAAGGCGGCCGAGCTCCGCGCGCTCCTCAAGGGGCTGGATGTCGAGCTGCAGACCGTGAGCGACCTCGCCGACCCGCCGCCCGATCCGCCCGAGGACGCGCCGACCTACGCGGAGAACGCGATCTTCAAAGCGCTCGCGTACGCGCGTGCGACCGGGCTCGCGACGATCGCCGACGACTCAGGGCTCGAGGTCGACGCCCTCGGCGGCGCGCCCGGCGTACGGAGCCGCCGGTTCTTCGGCGAGGACGCGAGCCCGGAGGAGCGGAACCGGATGCTCCTCGGCCTGCTCGACGGCGTGGCCGACCGCACCGCCCGGTTCGTCGCTGTCATCGCGCTCGCTCACCCAGACGGGCGCGTCGACACGTTCGACGGCGAGGTGCGCGGCGAGATCGCGGAGTCGCCGCGTGGCGACGACGGATTCGGGTACGACCCGGTGTTCGTCATCGCCGGGGATGGACGCACGATGGCCGAGGTCCCGCGCGACGAGAAGAACGCGATCTCGCACCGGGGCCTGGCCGCCGCGAAGCTGCGCGCCGCCCTGGCGGACGCATGAGCCCGCGGGCGATCCACGTCGTCGAGTACGCGCTGCTCGCCGTCACCTTCGCGGGCGCCGCGTACGTGCAGCGCGACCAGCTCGGCGTGCTCTTCTGGATCCTGCTCGTCGGTCCGGACATCGGGCTCGCCGTGGCACCCGCGTTCGGTCCCATGCCGGGCGGCGGACGGCTTCCGCCACGCGCGGCGCCGGTGTACAACGCCTTCCACACCTACACCGTCCCGGTGCTGCTGTGGATCGCCGCGTGGGCCGCGACGATCGGACCGTGGCCGCTGCTTGGCTGGCTCATCCACATCAGTGCGGATCGCGCGCTCGGCTTCGGGCTCCGCGGGCCCGACGGCGGTCAGGCGCTCATCTGAGCTATTCCGCGACCTGCCCCTCCATGAGCTGGCGAAGCTTCGCGGCATCGCGCCGCAGCTCCGCATCGGGCAGCGGCATTGCTCGATCGCCCTCGTTCATGAAACGCGGCGGCTGACCGGGATCGCGATCGTCGAGGTACCGCGGCACGACGTGCGTGTGGAGATGGGGCAGCGAGTTCCCGAGCATCATGAGGTTCAGCTTCGCCGGTGTGTAATGCACCTCGATCGCGCGCGCGACGCGCAGCACGTCGGCCCAGTACTCGCCCGCCTCCGTGTCGCTGAGCTCCGTCGGCTCGGCGACATGGCGGCCTCGCCAGATCACGATCGTGTAGCCGCGCTGCCCGACGTCGGCCTTCTGCAGGTACGCGTCGGACGTGTCGCTCCGGTACACCCGGATCCCGAACTCGTTCTCTTCCGGCCGGCCCTGGGCGCACATGGCGCAGCCCTCGCCGCGCATCCGCTGGTCCCAATCCTCCGGCCAGGTCCTCGGCACGCCGCGAGTATCAGTCATAGGAGAGCCTGCCCTGCTCGACGCGTGCCGCGTCGGTCAGCCGGTGCGGCTCGGGTGGCCCGCCGACGCGCAGCTGCACGACGGTCCAGCCGTCCGCGGTCATGCGATCGGCCAGGAGCCGGCGGTGGCACTTCCACCAGAGCGTCTCCGCGCACATGAACGCGGTCGGCACGAGGCGCGCGTAATCCTCGAGCCGCGCGAGGTCGGCAGCGAACTCGTCGCTCGCCATGTGGTCGGCGTAGCCGCGGAACGCGGCGACGCGCAGCCCCGTGTGGGGCGAGTCGGCGCGCGGCGCGCGCCGTCCGCCGAGGCCGGGCAGATGCACGTACTCGATCCCCGCGGGCGCGAGCGTGTCGCGGAGCGCGCTCTGGCCGAACTGCGGATTGCGGCGCGAGCCGGGCGCACTGCGGATGTCCGCGAGGAGGCGCACGCCCGTGTCCACGAGGGTCCGGGTGAACTCCTCCGCGGTCGCAGTGCCGTGGCCGATGCTGTAGACCTTGCCGGTCATGCGTTCGAGTGTGGACCTCGACATCCGTCCGGTGACGCCGGACCAGCACGATCCGATCCTGCGCTACTTCGACCTGGTCGCGTACGCCGACAATCCGGCCTGGTCGAACTGCTACTGCATGGAGCGGCTCGCGCCGGATTTCGCCGAGCGGACGAAGGACCAGAACCGCGCGTCGCGCAGCGATCTGGTGCGGTCAGGAAAGGCGAACGGCCTGGTCGCCTACCGGCTCGGGCGCGTGGTCGGCTGGTGTCATGCGGCGCCGAAGGCCGAGCTGCTGAACCTCCCGACCGGTCCGGAGCGCGAGGTCGGCGCGATCGTGTGCTTCGTCGTGGCGCCCGACGCGCGGCGGCAGGGCATCGCGACGGCGCTGCTCGAGGCCGCTCTGGCGCACCTCCGCGAGCGCGGCATGCGCGCGGTCGAGGCGTATCCCCTGACCGCCGACGCGGACGCCACGGCGCAGTCCCTGTATCCCGGCCCGAAGGCGATGTACCTGCGCGCCGGATTCGAGGTCCTGCGCGAGCACGAGCGCTTCACGATCGTGCGAAGATCTCTCTGATGGCGCGCGTCGTTTCGCTGCAGCTGCACGAGGCTCATGGCAAGCCGATGCGTCCCGTGCAGCAGGTTGATGGGCGCGTCGGCGGCGGGCTCGAGGGCGATTCGCACGCCCACCGCGCGAAGCGCGCGGTCACGATCGTCGACCGTTCGACGCACGACGCCGTGGGTGTGAAGCCGGGCGACCTGCGGGAACAGATCACCGTCGAGGGCCTGCCGTCGCTCGGGTCGTTCGCCGAGGGCACGCTGCTGCGGATCGGCGCGATCACCCTGCGCGTGAACGGCTCGTGCGATCCCTGCACCCACATCGGCGAGATGAACGGGATCGCCGACCCCGACGAGTTCCAGGCGATGCTCGAAGGACGTCGCGGGCTGGTGTGCACGGTGATCCTCGCCGAAGGTCCGGTCCGGGTGGGGGACCTGGTGAGCGCGATGGAGCCTGCCGTTCCCAGCTAGCGCGCGTTTCCGCACCAGGGCCGTTATCCGGATATGCGCCCATTCGCGCCGATCGTCGTTGCGCTGCTCTGCGCCGCCGGCGTGGCGTTCGCGCCGCCGCAGGCCGCGGCCGCCGCGGCGTGCGTGACCTCGGTCGGGCCGGGGATCGCCCCGCCGGCCAGCACGCCGGCAGGCCTGCCCGGCTTTCACGCGGCTTGGTACGGACAGTCCGGCTACATGACGCTGTGTCCCGGCGCCGAGTCGATGGCGACCGTCGCGTACTTCAACAGCGGCAGCTTCGGCTGGGTCAGCGGCCGGATGGGCGAGGTCGCATATCTTGGCACGTGGAACCCGTCGCCCGGGCAGGACCAGCCGAGCCCGCTCGGCGGCGACGGCACGCAGGGCTCGCCCAACACCGGCTGGCCGCGCTACGACCGGATCGCGATCCAGCCCGCGGCGTACGTCGGACCTGGACAGATCGCGTGGTTCCAGTTCCGCGTTCGCGCGCCGCTCATACCCGGGCGGTACAGCCTCGCGCTCCGTCCGCTCATCGAGGGAGCGTCGTGGATGGAGGACTACGGCGTCTTCTGGACGGTCACGGTGCCGAACGCCGATGGCACGCTGCCGCCGGCCGGGCTCTCTCCGCTGCACGTCGCCGGCAACGCGCTGGTGAACGCATCCGGGGCGGCGGTCCAGCTTCGGGGCGTGAACCGCTCGGGCACCGAGTACGCCTGCATTCAGGGCTGGGGCATCTTCGACGGCCCGAACGACCTCGCCTCGGTCCAAGCCATCGCCTCGTGGCGGGCGAACGCCGTGCGCGTGCCGCTCAACGAGGACTGCTGGCTCGGCATCAACGGCGTGCCCGCGGCATACGGCGGCGCCGCCTATCAGCGCGCGATCGCTGACTACGTCGCGCTGCTCAACCAGGCCGGCCTCTACGCGATCCTCGAGCTGCACTGGTCCGCACCGGGCGCCACGAAGGCGACCGGTCAAAGCAACATGCCCGATCGCGATCACTCCGTCGCGTTCTGGGCCTCGGTCGCATCCGCGTACCGCGGCAACGGCGCGGTGATCCTCGAGCTGTTCAACGAGCCGTTCCCCGACGACAACAGCGATACCCCGGCCGCCTGGACCTGCTGGCGCGACGGTGGCGCCTGCGGGGTGAGCGGGTCCGGCGTGCCGTTCGCCGCGGCCGGGATGCAGGAGCTCGTGACCGCGATCCGGCAGACCGGTGCGACGAATGTCATCGCCGCCGGTGGCGTGCAATACAGCAACGCGTTGAGCGGATGGCTCGGCCACCGGCCGGTGGACGCGACCGGCAACCTCGTCGCGGCATGGCACGTCTACAACTTCAACACCTGCAGCAGCGCGAGCTGCTTCGACGCGACCGTGCGTCCCGTCTCGGCTGCCGTGCCGGTCATCACGACGGAGATCGGTACCGACGACTGCAGCGCGGCGTTCATGAACGGGACCTTGGGCCTGCTCGAGCAGGCGCGGATCGGCTATCTCGCCTGGACGTGGGACACCTGGGGCACGGCGTGCGGTGACATCGCGTTGATCGCCGACTACGACGGGACGCCGACGCAGTACGGGAGCGTGTACAAGGCGTATCTCGCGGGGCGCTGAGCCGTCGCGTCATGACGAGGCCGCGACGCCGCGCACCGACCAACGATGCCCGGCGGCGGGATCAGAGGCCGACGATCGTCGACTTGTCGGATTTCGGCCCACGTGGTCGCCCATCGGCTGCACCGCATGACCGTTCGGTCATGCGGTGATGTACCGGTATTGCCAGCATCGTGGGCATGACGCTCGTCAACACCCTGTACGTCTGGGCGATCGGTGCTGACCGCGTCGCCACCATCACCTGGACGGCCGGCGCGGTCTGTACCGAGGCCCTCGCGCGCGCATCGATCGTCGAGCTCATGGCCCTCACCGGTGGCGCCCGCCTGCCGGTCCTCGCCGACATCCGCAAGTGGAAGTCGATGACACGCGATGCGCGCACCTTCTATGGCAACGCCACCGATACGTTCTCTGCGCTGGCGCTCCTCGTAAGCTCGCCAGCGACGCGGATGACGGCGAACTTCTTCATCGGCCTCAATCGCCCGAACGTCCCAACTCAGATGTTCGACGATGAGGCCGAAGCTCTCCGCTGGCTCCGTCGCTACGCCGTAGCGTGATCCGCGCGGCAGCCGACCGCTTTGATGTCATCGAGCGCATGATCACGAGCCTCGCGCAAGGCGATCTGTTTCTCGACGCACCCGTCTTGAACGATGACCCAGAGCTCGAGGCGATCGTCCTCGGTCTGCAGATGCTCGCAGAGGAGCTCATCGCTTCCCGCGCCCAGCTCGACCGGCGCGCACACGAGCTCGAGCGCTCCAACGCCGAGCTCGACGTGTTGAGTCGCGGG
>DATJHW010000062.1:0-16635 GCA_035493615.1 Saccharimonadales bacterium (SeqCode)
ACCGGCCAGACCCAGGCGCTCGCCGGCAACGTGACCGTCGCCGGGACGCTGGTGGGCGGGGGCAACATCAGCAACACCGCGGGCGGTCTCACGATCGTCGGCAACAGCACGATCGCGGGCACGCTGACCAGCCTCACCGGCGTCACGTCATCGGGCACGATCACGTTCAGCGGCCTCACGACGGGCCTCGTGTACAACACGAGCGGCGTCCTGTCGCAGGTCGGCAACGGCACGGCCGGCCAGGTCCTCACCTCGAACGGCGCCAGCGCGCCGACGTTCCAGAACGTCAGTGCATCGAAGGTCGTGCTCGTGACAACGACTGGGACGACGACCTATACCCCGACCGCCGGCACGCTTGCCCTGTACATCGAGTGCGTGGGCGCCGGTGGAGGCGGTGGCGGTGCCACCGGTAACGCCAGCCAGACGGCGTGGGGTGGCGGCGGTGGATCGGGTGCGTACTCGGCGGTCTACGTCGCGAGCCCCGCAGCGAGTTACTCCGTCACGGTCGGCGTCGGCGGCGCTGCGGGGGCGTCGACCGGAGGCGCGGGCGGCACCGGCGGCGACACGACGGTGGGCGCGACATCGATCTGCACCGCGAAGGGTGGTGGCGGCGGGACTGGGATGACCGCCAACACCACGCTCCTTGTGTCCGCCGGCGGCACCGGCGGGCTCGCATCGAGCGGCGTCGGCGATCTCACGGCAGGCGGCGCGCCAGGCGGCCGTGGGATCCGCCTCTCGGGCAGCGTCGGGGGCTCGGGTGAGGGTGGCAGCAGCATGTTCGGCGGCGGCGGCGCGGCCCTGGTGGTCGCGGGCAACGGTAGCCCCGCCACGAGCTACGGCGGCGGCGGCGGCGGTGCTGGTACGACCGCGAACACTGACCGGAGCGGGGGTGCCGGCTTCCAGGGCATCGTCCGCATCGTTGAGTACCGGTAGCCGCCAGCTGTCCGTACGCTGAGCGAACCAGTGAAGAACGCGATCGTCATCCCGATCGGCGCGCTCCGACGGATCCTCGCGCTCCTGCTGGTCCTGGCGATCCTCATCGTCCTCGTGCTGGCCGTGCGCACGCAGGTCGTGCGCTCGGGCATCGCAACGCTGTTCTCCCCCGGCGCCGGCGAGGTCATCGACCACTCCGCGTATCAGGCGGTGTTCCTTACCAACGGCTCGACGTACTTCGGGAAGCTCGAGCCGCAGGGCGATGACTGGTTCCTGCTGAGCGATGTCTTCTACCTCTCGACCTCCGACCAGAGCGGGACGCAGCTCATCAAGCGCGGGAACGAAGCGCAAGGGCCGAAGGAGCCGATGATCATCTCTCGCGCGTCGGTCCTGTTCATCGAGAATCTGCGGGACGACAGCGACATCGTCGCCCTGATCAAGAAATTCAAATCCGGCCAGCTCCCCACGGCGACCGTGCCGCCGGCCACGCCGACAACGGCTCGACCTGCGGCGACGCCGAGCCCGAGCGCATCGCGCTGATCACCCGCGTTCGCCGGCGGCTCCGCATCCGTCGGCCCACCCGGCGCGGATTTCGCAACCTGGCCATCGCGCTCGTTGTCTTCGTCGCTGCGTTCTTCTTCACCCAGTGGTGGGACTTCACGATCCCCGCGCCCGGGCGCGCCCAGTACCAGGCGGTGTTCCTCGCCAACGGGCAAACGTACTTCGGCCGCTACTACGACCGCATCGGGGCGTACGCGAAGATCGAGGACGTCTACTACCTCCAGCAGGTCGACGCGACGGACACGACCCCGGCCTCGACGAAGATCATCCGCCGCGGCACCGAGCTCCACGCTCCCGACCCCCGGATGCTCGTGCCCAAGTCCGCGATCCTGTTCGTCGAGGATCTCAGCGACGCCTCGCCGATCGGCCAGTACATGCGGCGGGACCACCCGTGAGCCGCTACGACCCGGCGCGCGATCCGGTGCGGGTGTTCGGCCGGCGGCTGCGCTGGTCGGTGCGCTGGCTCGCCGTGCCGGCTGCGATCGGCGTGTTCGTCGCGGGCAACGTCGACGTGCGGTCGCTTCCCCTGGTCGGTGCAGAGCGCGAGAGCGCGGTGCTGCTCCAGGATGGGCAGGCCTACTTCGGGCACCTCGATGATTCGGGCGAGTCCGGCATGCTCCTGCTGCGCGACGTGTACTACTTCCAGGACGCGAACGGCAGCCCGACCGGCGTCTCCGTGGCGCTCGTCCGGCGCGGCAACGAGGCCCACGAGCCGGCCGACGGCATGCGCATCAACCGCGACAAGGTCCTCGCGGTCGAGCAGGTCGGTCCGACGTCGGCCGTCGCGCAGGCGATCGCCGTGCAGCGCGAGCTCGCGCACACCACACCCGCGCCGCTCGCGTTGAACCGCGCGGTCATCGCCGGACCGGATGCGATCGTCCCCCAGCGCACCGCGGCCGAGCACGACATCGCCCGCGCGTACAGCGCGGCCGTCGCCCAGCTCGCGAAGCTCAACGACCTCGTGCTGCCGGTGACGAAGGCCGAGGCTGCGGCGATCAGCACGAAGGCCGTGGCCGACCTGCACGCAGTGCGTCGGAGCGCGCTCGTGGCCCTCGCGGGCGTGCTCGGGATGTCCGCCGCCGACGCTGATGCCTACGCCCGCGACGCCGACGCGGGCCTCGAGGGCCAGACCTTCGCGAACGAACCCGGCGTGCTGCTCGCCCCCGACATCGGCGCCGTCGTCGATCGCGCCGCGCAGCTCTACGCGCAGGTCGGCGACGCCGCGGCGAAGCAGCTCACGCAGTCGAA
Organism: Saccharimonadales bacterium (SeqCode); assembly: GCA_035493615.1. GTDB lineage: Bacteria > Chloroflexota > Limnocylindria > P2-11E > P2-11E > UBA4735. The sequence goes on from DATJHW010000062.1 coordinate 2,743, forward strand.
AGCGACGCCCACGCCGGCCCCGAGCGCCTCGCCCAGCCCGCGACCGTAAGCGATGGCCCGCGTCTGCCTGGTCACGCACTACATGCCGCCGCACCGCGGCGGCGTCGAGCGCGTGGCGCAGCAGCTCTCGCACTGGTACAGCCGCGCCGGCCACGACGTGACCTGGGTCGCCACCGATGGCGGCGGTGGCTCGCCGCTCGAGCACGATGGACCGGTCGAGCTTCGCCGGGTCGCCGCGTTCAATGGACTCGAGCGCTGGCGCGGCATGCCGTTCCCGATCCCGTCGCCGTTCGCGCTCGGTCCGCTGCGCGACGCCGTCGCTCGGGCCGACGTCGTGCACCTGCACGACTGCCTGTACTTCCCGATCCTCGCCGCGGATCGCGCCGCGCAGCGCGCGGGCGTGCCGACGATCGTGACTCAGCACGTCGCGACGGTCGCGTTCGGCGGCCCGGTCGACCCGCTGCTCGATCGCGCGTACCGGACAGTGGGGCGGCGCGTGCTCCGGCACGCGTCGCGCGTCGCGTTCGTGAATGCCGGCGTGCGCGCGTGGTTCGCCAGCCACGTCGATCCGACGCTGGCGAGCGAGCACATCCCCAACGCGGTCGATCTCGATCGATTCCATCCGGCGACGGCGAGCGAGCGCCTTGCGGCCCGCCGGTCGTTCGGCGTCGCCGCAGATGCGACCGTCGTGCTGTTCGTGGGCCGGCTCGTGCCGAAGAAGCACCTCGCGGTCGTGGCGGAGGCGCTCGCGTCGCTCGGCGGTCCGTGGCACGCCCTTGTGGTCGGCGACGGGCCCGACCGCGCGGCCCTGCGGTCGCTTGGCCCGCGCGTCACGCACGTGCCGGACCTGCCGTTCGGCCGGATGCCCGAGGCTTACGCGGCCGCGGACCTCTTCACGCTGCCGTCACGCGACGAGGGCACACCCCTCACGGTCCTCGAGGCGATGGCCGCCGGCATACCGTGCGCCCTGAGCGACGACCGCGCCTTCGACGAGCTGGCACCCTGCCCGGGCGTCGTGCGCTCACCGGCCACCGGTCCCGGGCTCGCGGCCGCGATCGCGCCGCTCATCGACGATCCGGAGCGCCGGCGCACCGGAGGCGTCGCGGCGCGCGCGTGGGCCGAGGCGCACTACGGCGAGGAGCGGATCGCGCGCCGGTACCTGGAGCTGGTCGAGGAGGTCAGCGCCGAAGGTGCGCGAGCGCGTCGTGCATCGCGATGACCACCGCCTGACCGTCCTCCGCGGAGATCCCCTCCGGCGCGGTCCCTGTCTCGATCGCCCGCGCGAACCGGCGGAAGACCTCGTGGTTGCCGTAGTCGAGCCGGCCGGTCGCGAACCGCGCGCCCGAGACGACCACGCCGGCCCAGTGACCGAACGTGGCACGCACCGATGACCGCATGATCTGCCCGGGGCGGTGCAGGCCGTCGTCCGGCACGATTGCGAGGATGTCGCGGAAGATGTCGCAGGCGAGCGTCGCGCGCTCGCAGAGGACGAGGAGCTGCCACTCGGAGAGGGCGGCCGCGAAGCGCATGTCGAGCGTCGCGAACCGATCGCCCGACGCAAGATCGATGTGCGCGCTGCGGGGCGTCCGGTCGTTCGGATCGATCGACGGGACGAACGAGGCATCCGTGACGCGCGCATCGCCGAGGAACGCGCGCACGAGATAGAAGAAGTGGGGCGACTCGTCGTAGAAGAGCCCGCCGGGCAGCTCGCGGTACCAGGTCGGCAGCCTGCGCCGGTCGTTCGACAGCTGCAGACCGACCACACCACGCAGCGTGCCGTACGTTCCCGCCGCGACGTGCCGTCGAGCCGCCGCAACGCTCCGCGCGAACTGGAAGTTGTGCACCACCGCCAGGATCCGGCCGCGCTCTCGTGCGAGCGCGACGAGCACCCGGGCCTCGTCCGGATCCATGGCGAACGGCTTCTCGACCAGGACGTGCTTGCCGACCTCGAGGGCCTGCCTCACAAGCTCGCCGTGACTCGGGGGCGCCGTCCCGATGGTGACCGCGTCGAAGGCGCCAAGCGTTGGACCGCCGAGCGACGTGGCGTGCGGGACGCCCAGCGCGGTCGCGGCCGCCGAGCCGCGCGCGACGTCGCGGTCGACGATGCCGACGAGCTCGAGCCCAGGCGTCGCCGCGATGCCCGGCAGGTGGCGATGCAGGGTGACCCAACCGGCGCCGACCGCGACGACGCGGGTCACAGCCGCCGCCGGAGCCCGAGGATGCTGAAGAAGAAGCTCGACAGGATGACCTGGACGCCGAGCGCGATCGCGCTCGACGACACGATGACGATGCGCATCGCGAGCGACGACGCGTCGAGCGCGCCGAACGCGGTCTGCTCCCAAACGGCCAGCGCGTACAGCGAGCCCGCGATCCCCGCGGCCACCATCACCACGCCGAGGGCGAGCCCGACCTCGAGGGTGACGACCCGAAAGACGCGGTCGAGCCGCCGGTCAGGCGGGAGCAGTCCTTCGTTGATCGCGAAGATCTTGGTGAATGCCGCGAACACGATCGTCTGGAACCCGATGACGACGAGCATCGCCGCGTAGACGAGCGTATGGACCCGCGGCGTCGGCAGGAGCGCCGCGCTCGCCACGAGGCCGACGAGCGCGAGGACCGCACCGGGATAGAGGAACAGCCAGCGCGGGCTGTACAGGAGAAGGAACCGCAGGTGCCGCCAGCCGTCGCGCCAGGTGCGTAGGTGCGGCGGCCGGCCGCGGCGGTCGGGGCGCAGCGTCGTCGGCACCTCGCCGATCCGGAGCTTCGCCAGGCTCGCGCGGACGATCATCTCTGACGCGAACTCCATCCCGGTCGTGCGCAGGTGGAGGCGGGCCATCGCGTCGCGCCGGAAACCGCGCATCCCGGAGTGGAAATCGCCCACGGGGCTGCCGAAGAAGAGACGGCCCAGTCCGGACAGCACCGGATTGCCGAGGTAGCGGTGCAGCGATGGCATCGCTCCCGGCTCGATCGCGCCCTCGAAGCGGTTGCCCATCACGAGGTCGTAGCCCTCACGCAGCCTGGCGAGATATCGGCCGGCTTCGGCGAAGTCGTACGACATATCGGCGTCGGCCATGACGACGTAGCGCCCGCGGGCCGTCTCGATGCCGGCGAGCAGCGCGGCGCCGTAGCCGCGCTCGGCCACGGGCACGACGCGCGCGCCGTGACCGGCGGCCAGCTCGCGCGAGCCGTCGGTCGAGCCGTTGTCCGCGACGACGACCTCACCGGAGACGCCGAGGTCGCGGAGCGCCTGGTGCGCCGCGTCGACGCAGGCCGCCACGGTCGCGGCCTCGTTGAGGCAGGGCATGAGGATCGTGAGCTCGAGCTCGTCGCTCATGCGGGACGCGCCCAGCGCGCGGAAAGCCGCGCGTCGAGGCGCTCGATCCATCGCCGCCCGAACGCGGCGGCCGCGAGCACGACGCCGCCGACGATCAGCAGCGGCGTCTTCGTCGGCGTGGAGCGGTACTCCGCCACGATCGTGTGGGTCCCGGGGGGCAGGCTCACCCCGATCACGCTCGGCGACACCATGAACGTGGGGATCGCGACGCCGTCGCTCGTCACCCGCCAGTTCGGGTGGTACGTGATGGACAGGACGAGCGTCGCCGCGGTCGGGCAGCCGGCGACAACGGTCACGCGGCTTTGCTCGATGTGCTCGGAGCCGATCGTGCCGCCACTATCGCATCCGGGCATCGTGCCGCCGGAGGTGCCCGCCGGCCCCGCCGGGAAGTCGATCCGCACGACCTTGCCTTCCGCCGGCAGCGGCCCGAGCAGCCAGCTCCGCATCACCGGCAGCAGGCCGCTCTGCGCCGGCACCCGCACGGTGTCCGCCACGGTGGCGTAGCGCGCCGCCGCGCTGGCCGGCGCGGAGTAGAGCGTGTACAGCCGCGTGCGGCGGAGCGGGACGAGGAACGCCGGAAGCGGCCGGGTGCTCGGCGCGATCACGTACGTGACCCCGAACGCCGCGTAGTGCGCCGGATTCCTCGCATCGAAGTCGAACACGAGGTCCGAGTTGAGCGACGGCCCTTGGTATGGCTGGGCCAGTGCCGGGATCTTGTCGAAGGTGATGAGATCGTGCATCCGGACGCTGCGGAAGGCGAGACCGAAATCGAGCTGCTCGCCCCAGTCCGTCCGCTGGCCGGCATAGACGCGCCCCGGCGGCAGCGCGGCGAGCGTGTCGACGATCGTTTTCGCGTCGGCGTCCCGATCGATCGCGGCCCGCGTCTGCTCGATCCAGAGCGAATTGAACGCGTAGTAGTCGGCCCGCTCGCGCATGGCGACCACGAGCACGAACGCGAGGCCGGCCGTGACCGCGGCCGTCCGGAAGACCGCGCGCCACGGCTCCGCGAGCGACCAGAGCCACGCGCCGCCGGCGCCGATGAGCAGGATCGCGGCGAGATGCACGCCGCCGATGAACCGGTGGAAGAACAGCGCGTTGTGGAGCGGGAAGAGATCGACGAGTCCCCCGAGGGTCGGTCGGCCGAAGTACAGGACGAGCCACACGCCGAACAACGCGAGCGCGACCAGCGCGGGACGCGATCGCGTGACGAGCGCGGCCACGATGCCGACGGCGAGGAGCACCGTGAGGACCGGGAGCCGGTCGCCGTCGAGGAGCTGCCCGGTGACGAGCCACTGCAGGATCGGCCCCGCGCCGAACGAGTCGTACTTGTACGTCTCGAGATACGGCGATTCGTTCAACCAGTAGTCCGACAGCGCGGCCGGAACGATCATGTACGCCGCGATGAGGCCCGCGGCGACGCCGACGACGCCGAGTCGCGCAAATCGCCGCGGCAGCGACCGCCACGATGCGCAGACGGCCACGACGGCCGCGCTGATCGCCATCATGTACGCGTAGAGCAGCTGCGAGAGCACGAGAGCGGACAGGGCGACGATCGCCGCGAGGTAGCCGCGGCCGCGATCCATCAGCCGATGCAGCAGCGCGAGCGTGATGAACGACAGGTGCATCGCGAAGAGCTGCGTGAAGACGCCGTAGCCGCGCCAGACGTAGCTGTCGTAGTCGAACCCGAGCCGTCCGCCGGATGACAGGAGCGAGCTCGCGGCCGCGCCGATCGCGGCTGCCACAGCCGTGAATCCCATCCGGCGCATCGACCAGAAGACGGTCAGCGGCAGCGCCACCAGGAGCACGTAGCGGACGGCGTTGAACACCGCGACGATGTCCACCCGCTGCAGCAGCGCGCGATCGACGGCGACCACCACGAGGTGGGGAAGGTGCTGGTAGTACGCGAACTGCGGGAACCCGAGCTCGAGGTCGGGCACCCAGAAGTCGACCGGATCGGCGCCCTGCGTGATCGCATCGTTCGCCCGCTCGACGAACAGGAGGTGCGCGGCGTCGTCGTTCACATTCGGAAGCGCGGTGAGCTCCGGCAGAAGCTCGATCGCGTTGAACAGCATCGGCACCGCGACGAGGAGCGCGAGGATCACGGACTCGGGGCGTGTGGGAGGACGGGACGCGAGTGGGCGCGGCCGAAGCGCGCGCCGGATCAGCGGGTCGGTGTGGGCGACGCCGGCTTGGGTGTCGCGGTCGGCGCCGGCGGCTGCGGCAGCTTCGGGTCGAGCTGGATCGCCCGCGCGATCTCGGCGTCGCCCAGTGCCGTCTTGCCCTGGATGCGTAGGAGGATCCCGAGGTTGTAGTGCGCCGCCGCGTTCGTTGACTCGATGGCGACGTCCTTCGTGTAGAGGTCGACCGCTTCCTGGACGCTGTTGAACGCCTGGCGGACGACGCCGAGGCCGAACAGCGCCGGACCGTAGTTCGGGTCGATCTCGAGCGCGGACCGGTAGTAGCCCTCGGCGATGGCGAGCTTGTTCTGGGTCCGCGCGATCTGACCGAGGTTGTAGTAGGCGAATTTGTTCTTCGGATCGTTGGCCAGGACCTCGAAGTAGTCCTTCCTCGCCTCGTCGAGCTTGTTGGCGTTGTGGGCGGCGATGCCGCGGGCCAGGGCGTCCCCGGCCGGGTCGGACGCCGTTGCCGTCGGATTGGACCCGCCGCAGGCCGCCGCGAGGGCCAGGATGGCCGGGAGGGCCACCGCGACGCGGAGCGCGCGGCCGGGCCATCTCATCGGGCCGACTCTAGGGGAACGGTGTTCGCATTCGGCTCGGCCTTTCGGGGGATGGGTCAACGGGCCGACACCACGTCTCCCGCTCACGGGTGAGGACTCCGGCCGGGTCGCCGCCTACGGTTCGAGCTGTGATCGGCAGGAAGCGTGGCCGCCCAGAGGTCCTCGACGCGCCGATCGATCTTGCGTCCCGCATCGGCGACCACGGCCGTTCAGCGCCGTCGCCAGCCGCTCCGGAGATCGTCCGCAGGGTCGATGGGCCCATCGAGTCCGACCGGCCGGTGCGCGCCCGCCCGACCACGATCGGAGCCGAGGAGTCGCCGGCACCCGGTTCGGAGCCGGCACCGCTGCCGGAGCTGCGCCGGTCAGCCCTCGCGGTGCGTCCGATGATGATCGGCCTCGAAGAGGTCGCCGCGACGCCCGCCCTCGAGGTCCTGGCGGATCTCCTCGACGAGCCGACCCCGCCCGAGCGCGCCTCCGCCGGGCCCGCGATCGTGACGCCGCGCGAGGCCCCGCTTCCCGGTGAGATGGACCTCGTCGTGACACCGCTCCCGACGCCCGACGACTGGCACCACTTCGAGCTCGCGCTCCGGCGCGTATCGGGCGTCGGGCCGCTCCGGATCGAGTACTACCGGGCGGGGATCCTGAAGCTGCGCCTCCAGTGGACCGGCGCCCAGCGCTTCAGCGAGGCCATCGCGGCCGTTCCGGGGTACCGGGTCGGCATCCTGGGCGAAGACACGACGACCGTCCAGATCCGGGTCGGCCGCCTCAACTAGCTCGACCGCAGCTCCTGCGACGAACGAGAAAGCCCCCGACCGGACCGGTCGGGGGCTTCGTGGTGTGCGGTCGGAAGGCCGCCGCGGCCGTTACTCGGCGAGGCGCGGGGTGACCGGCTGCGCGGTGTTGTTCGCCGAGTAGTTGATGTTCATGTTTCCGTTCTGGATGCTGAGCGTCTTCGCGACGAACTGGCCACCGTCGATGGTGGACGGGTTCCCTTCCATGATCAAGGCGGCCGTCGGGATGTAGATCGTTCCGCTCGCATCAAGGGTCTGTTCGCCGCCGATGTCCATCGGCACCGTGCAGTTCGGGTCCTGGTAGATCATGAAGTTCTGCCAGGCGAACCAGTGCGAGTTCGTGTGCGGGATCGTGTCCATCGGCCGAAGGGTGATCGGGTGGTTGCCGTTCTGCCCGATGCGGCCGCAGGTCCCGCCGGCGTTCGGGAAATTGGTCAGGGTATTGAAGATGAATACCTTCCCGTCGCATGGCGTGCCGGTCCTCGGGTCGACGTGTGCGGCATTCGTATCCCGGTCGACGTCACCGCCGAGGCCGGCCTTGAGGATGTAGATGCCGTGGCACACGTTGGCAAGGCTGAAGTTCGACGTGTAGATGCCTTCGGGCAGGGTGTTCGTGGTCCCCGGAATCACACCCGGGTCCGTCGGCAGGTTGTCGAGCCCGTTGTAGCTCTTGAGGTCGGTGGGCTCCGGGGTGCCCGCGAACGGGTCAGCCTGGACCGGCACGCGCGTGTTCACGACCAGCCCGGGCGGGAACGTGCTCCCGGTCGCGGTCCCGACGATGTCGAGACCGCGGGTGCTCGGGTTCACGGTGATGTCGTCGACGCTCTCCATGCCGTCGACGGCCTGCGAACTGCACGAGTTCACGAGGATCCCACCACCGGTGAGGTGAAGGTTGATGTTGTCCTCGACATCGAGCGCGCCGGCGGTGCACGCGGAATCGAGCGCGATCAGCGCGTAGCCGTTGTTCAGCGGCTCCGCGCCGGCGACGCCGCGCGCGCGGACGGGGTTGAACGCGGCCTCCGCCGGCACGAGCGCGGTCTTCACCTGGCGGACGATCACGACCTCGACGTGCTTCACCGGGCTCTCCCCGGCGAATGCGCCGGACGTCGGAGCGTTCGAGGATGGCGTCGCGGAGCCGTTCACCCTGACGGAGGTGTTGTTCACGCCGTCGACGTAGCCGTTCTTCGCCGCGTCGGCGATGGCCGCCGCGGTGGCCTGGAGCACCGTACCGCCCTGGTAGAGGACGACCGCGCCGGCGAAGGCGCCTGCGTCGGCGGCCTCCTGCTGGGTCCGCTTGGCCGAGAAGAGCTGCCCGGCATCGAGGGCCAGACCGACGGCGAACATGAGGGTCATGAAGACGATGGCGACCATGACGATCGCCTGGCCGGCTGAGCTCTCCGGCCCGAAGAACGCGCGCGGTCCCCTGCGGTTCATCTTTCGGTGTCCTCTCATCGCTGGATGTAGAGCTTCGAGCCGCCGCGCAGCGTGATCCGGAACGCGTTCCCGAGCAGGTAGTAGGACGGCAGCGGGACGAACGGCGCCGTTGCGTCCACGCTCACCGGACATGTCCGGTAGTTGCAGACGAGGCCGGTCGCACCGATCCCCGGATAGTCGATGGTGACGCTGACGTTCGGGACGCCGATCGCATTGCTCGTGACAGCGGTCACGACCTGGTCGAGGTTGTTGTTCGCCGCGGTCGGGTTCACGCAATTCGTGCAGGGGCCGACGACCGGAGAGCCGCCCGTCCCGTGGACGATCGCGTAGCGCGTCCCCTCGCGGGCCGCGTACGCCAGCGTGTTCTCCTGCCAGACGGCGCGCGCGGTATCGAGGATGCCGGTGACGATGAGCAGGAACAGCGGGAGTACGAGCGCGAACTCGACCAGCGATTGCGCGCCCTCGTCGCGGCCGAAGCCCCGGAACTTCAGCATCAGTAGGTCCGCATCGACGTGGTCCGGTCGAACGTCCCGCTGTTCGGGACGAACGGCCACGCGACCAGCGTCCGCCAGCTGTACTGGATCCGGACGTTCACGTAACACGGAGCGACGATGGTCGGGGCGCAGTTGGGGACCACGGTGCCGTCCGCCAGCGTCGTCGAGACCTGGACCATGGACGTGGTGGCAGCCGCGGTGGGCGTCCGGTTGATCTCGGCGATGGCGGCATCCTGGGCCTGCCCGACCGTCCGAACGTCGGACGACGAGATGGCATAGGCCTCAGCTCCCGCCCGGGAGCCGTTCTCCACCGCGATCTGCAGGGCGTACGCTCGCGCCAGATCGGCGCCGCCGACCACCCCAAAGACCAGAAGCGGCAGGCAGAGGGCGAGCTCGACGATCGATTGACCGTCGGCAGCCTTGGCGAACCTTCCCCACGCTGAAAACACCCTGTTCATTGGCTCTCGGATAACGCGAAGTCTAGGGAGGCCGACCCGTTCCGCGACTAGGCACTTGGTACCGGTCCGGGGCCGTACCCATCAGGTGAGGGAGCCGTTCTAGGCCCGTTCGCGTACGCGGGCGCTGATGGTCGCGCGCCCCTAGAATGACCCGGTGAAGCAGCCCTCCGGCACCCTCGAGCAGCGCGCCGCACGGGTCCTCTCGCCTGTCCTCGGGCACTACACGTGGCTCGAGGTCGACCATGGCGAGGGCAGCTGGCTCGTCACGCGCGACGGCAGGCGGGTCCTCGACCTCACCTCGGGCATCGCGGTCACGCCGGTCGGTCACGCGCATCCAAGGGTGGTTGCAGCGATCCAGGCCCAGGCCGCCAAGCTGTCCCACATCTGCGCCGGCGTCGCGGCCTACGAGCCGAATATCGCGCTCGCCGAGGCGCTCACGGCGGTCACGCCGCGTGGGCTCGACATGGTGTTCTTCGGCAACTCCGGGGCCGAGGCGATCGAGGCCTCGATCAAGCTGTCGCGCCAGGTCACCGGCCGCGAGGCGATCATCGTGTTCCGCGGCGGATTCCACGGGCGCTCGACCGGTGCGGCATCGGTCACGACCTCGAAATCGCAGTACCGCAGGGGCTATGGCGCACTCCTGCCCGAGGTGCACGTCGCGCCGTACCCGTATCCGCTGGACTGCCCGATCACGCCCGCCCACGATGCCGAGACGTGCGGCCAGCATTCCCTCGCGATCATCGAGCAGATGCTCGAGCACGATGTCCCGGCCGAGCACGTCGCAGCGATCCTCATCGAGCCGGTCCTGGGCGAGGGCGGCTACATCGCCGCGCCCGCATCGTTCCTCCACGGGCTCCGCGAGGTCGCGACCCGCATCGGCGCGCTCCTCGTGTTCGACGAGGTACAGAGCGGTTTTGGCCGCACCGGCGCGTGGTTCGCGGCCCAGCGCCTCGGGGTGACGCCGGACGTGATGACGCTGGCCAAGGCTCTGGGCGGCGGCCTGCCGCTCGGCGCGGTGGTGGCGCCGCGCGCGCTCCACGAGCGCTGGAGGACATCGACGCACGGATCGACGTTCGGCGGTAATCCGGTGTCCTGCGCGTCGGGGCTCGCGACGCTCGGCGTGCTGAAGGACGAAAAGCTCGTCGAGCGCGCCGACCTTGTGGGAAAGATCATCGTGGAAGAGCTGGCGCCGCTGAGGCGCGACCCGCGCGTGCGCGAGATCCGGACGTTCGGTGCGATGGCGGCCATCGAGTTCGCGGACAAGACCGCATCGAAGGCCGCGATCCATGGCGCGCTCGAGCGCAACGTGCTGCTCATCACCGCCGGCTCGCACGATCAGGTCGTCCGGTTCATCCCGCCGCTGAACATCGCCGAGGATGACCTGCGCATGGGCGTCCGCGCATTCGTCCAGGCGGCCCAGACCGAGGCCGTGGGAACGCCCGCCTAGCTCCCACACCCGCGCACCACGGCGTTTGGGGCCGTTTCATGACGCCTCGGTGGCTGTCGTCAAATCGTGTCCTTTCCGCTCTTGACAGACCCCATCCGCCGGAGCATCGTTCGCCCCCTGCGCCACTAGATGTTGTGCCAACGCGGTCCTTCGGGACGACATGTAGTGGTCGCGGACGCTTTGAGGAGGAGACACACATGTCGCACGCTTCCGCGCATGCCAGCACGCACCGGACGCTCCTCCTTCTATTGCCGGGCCGGCGCGGCACGGTTCCCACCCTGACCCCAACAACTCACTAGGAGCCCAGAAATGGCCATTGCAGAGCTACCGCCGCAGTCCGCCCGGTCCGACCGCGACTCCTCGGGGCTCCGTTTCGAGCGTTACTTCACCCGAGAGGGACAGCACCCCTACGACGCGATCGAATGGGAGCTCCGCGATGCGGTGATCCCGGGCGACGGCGGCAATGTCTTCGAGCAGAAGGGCGTGGAGGTCCCGGCGTTCTGGTCGATGACGGCCACGAACGTCGTGGCGTCCAAGTACTTCCGGGGCAAGCTCGGCACGCCGGCGCGCGAGACGAGCGTCCGCCAGATGGTCGATCGGGTCGTGGACCAGATCGCCAGGTGGGGCGTCGAGGGCGGCTACTTCGCGACGAGCGAGGATGCCGAGATCTTCTCCGACGAGCTGAAGCACCTCATGGTCAATCAGCACGCGTCATTCAACTCGCCGGTCTGGTTCAACATCGGCGTCCCGGGTATCCCGCAGCAGGCCTCAGCGTGCTTCATCGTGTCCGTCGAGGACTCCATGAGCTCGATCCTCGACTGGTTCAAGACCGAGGGGATCATCTTCAAAGGCGGCTCGGGCTCAGGCGTGAACGTGTCCACCATCCGCTCGAGCAAGGAGCACCTTTCCGGCGGGGGCCTCGCCTCGGGTCCGGTGTCGTTCATGCGCGGCGCGGACTCCGTCGCCGGCTCGATCAAATCAGGCGGCACGACTCGCCGCGCGGCCAAGATGGTGGTGCTCAACACGGATCATCCGGACGTGCGCGAGTTCATCTGGTGCAAGGCGAAGGAAGAGCAGAAGGCGTGGGCACTCGGTGAGCAGGGCTACGACATGGGCCTGAACGGCGAAGCCTGGCAGTCGATCCAGTTCCAGAACGCCAACAACTCGGTGCGGGCGAGCGACGACTTCATGCGCGCTGCGCTCGCCGACGAGGACTGGCGACTCAAGGCGGTGAGCACCGGCGACACCGTGGAGACGGTGAAGGCGCGTGCGCTCCTCCGCGAGATCTCGGAGGCCGCGTGGGCCTGCGGCGATCCGGGAATGCAGTTCGACACGACGATCAACGACTGGCACACCCGTCCGGTGAGCGGGCGGATCAACGCATCGAACCCCTGCAGCGAATTCCTCAGCCTCGACGACACCGCCTGCAATCTCGCATCGCTGAATCTCATGCGGTTCCGTCGCGACGACGGTGAATTCGACCCGGACCGCTTCGCGAAGGCGGTCGACATCATCATCACCGCGCAGGAGATCCTGGTCGGCTTCGGCGACTACCCGACCGAGAAGATCACCGGCAACGCTCGCGCCAACCGTGAGCTCGGCATCGGCTACGCGAACCTCGGCGCGCTGCTCATGGATCGCGGGCTTGCCTACGACTCCGACGAGGGTCGCGGGTACGCAGCGTCGATCACGGCGCTGCTCACGGGCGAGGCCTACGCGCAATCGGCACGGATCGCAGGCGTCGTTGGCCCGTACGAGAACTATCCGCTGAATCGCTCCGGCCACGACCGGGTCATGGAGATGCACCGCCTGCACGCGTACCGGATCCGTGATGAGATCGTTCCGTCCGACCTGCTTGGTGCGGCGCGCCAGGCGTGGGACGATGCCGTCGCGATCGGCAGACAGCACGGGTACCGCAACGCGCAGGCCAGTGTCCTCGCCCCGACGGGCACGATCTCGTTCATGATGGATTGCGACACGACCGGTGTTGAGCCGGACATCGCCCTCGTGAAGTACAAGAAGCTGGTCGGCGGCGGGATGCTCAAGATCGTCAACCAGACCGTCCCGTCCGCCCTGTCGAAGCTCGGCTACACCGAGAGCCAGGTCAGCGCGATCACCGCGCACATCGAGGCCACCGGCACGATCGAGGGCGCGCCCGAGCTCGCCGACCGTCATCTCTCGATCTTCGACTGCGCGTTCAAGCCGCAGAACGGCACGCGGACCATCTCGCACATGGGCCACATCAAGATGATGGGCTCGGTCCAGCCGTTCATCTCGGGCGCGATCAGCAAGACCGTGAACCTCCCCGAGACAGCGACCGTCGAGGACGTGATGGACGCCTACGTCGAAGCGTGGAAGCACGGCGTGAAGGCGATCGCGATCTACCGCGACGGCAGCAAGAAGGTCCAGCCGCTGTCCACCGGCAAGGAGACCTCGAACTCGAAGAAGTCGGCCGTCGCGGCGGTGAGCGAGACGGTCACCGTCGCCCGCCCGCGCCGCCGCCTCGCCGACACGCGCGCGTCGCTCACCCACAAGTTCACGATCGAAGGCCACGAGGGCTACATCACCGTTGGGCTGTTCGAGGACAACACCCCGGGCGAGATCTTCGTGACCATGGCGAAGGAGGGCTCGACGCTCTCCGGGATGATGGATGCCTTCGCGACGAGCATCTCCCTCTCGCTCCAGTACGGCGTGCCGCTCGCGCACCTCGTCGAGAAGTTCGCCCACATGCGGTTCGAGCCGTCCGGCTGGACCGGTAACTCCGAGCTCGGCTTCGCGAAGTCGATCGTGGACTACGTCTTCCGCTGGCTCGGCTACCGCTTCCTGTCCGAGAACGACAAGCTCGCGATCGGGCTCGTGCACACGAGCGAGATCGTCGATCCGGCTCCGCAGCTGGAGCTCCTGGGAAAGGCCATCTCGATGGCCACGCCCGTGACGCCGTCGCAGGAGACCGTGTGGTCCGAGCCCGAACGGCCGGCCGTGCGACGTATGAACTCGACTCCTGACGCACCGCCCTGTCCGCGCTGCGGCTGGCTGACCGTTCGCAGCGGCACCTGCCACAAGTGCGAGAACTGTGGCGAGACCACGGGGTGCAGCTAGCACCCCCTCACTAAGTCAGGCCCTGGCCGGCCCGCCCGTCGGCCAGTACGCCTTTCGGCCCGGCGGTTCCTGCTCCCCTGGACCGCCGGGCCGCTCTTTGTC
>DATJHW010000063.1:0-31686 GCA_035493615.1 Saccharimonadales bacterium (SeqCode)
AATTGGCCTCGGGCCGTTAGCTCAGTTGGATAGAGCGTCCGCCTTCTAAGCGGAAGGTTTCGTGGGTTCAAGTCCCACACGGCCCGCAGCGATTACGCCTTTGGCGAAGGAAACTGAGGATCCAGGCTCGGGTCGAGCCGCTTGACCGACTTTCGGCCGAACAGCCCCATCAGCGCCACCGCAACGATGAACGCCGCGCCGCCGGCCGCCACCACGCCGAGTGGCGCCACCGCGAACGCGAGCGCGACCAGCGCCGCGAGCGCACCGGCGACCGCGGCAACGATCACCGAGAGCATCCCGGGCAGCGTCTGGAACACGTGCAGCGCCGACCCGAGCCCGCGGGCCGCGGTCACGTCGATGCCAAGCGTCCGGAGCGCGCCCGGCAGGTCGTCGTACGGGCTCGTGATGAAGTGCGGCTCGAGCTCCGGGTGCAGCGCGAGGTACGCGTTGCGCAGGCGATTCATGCCGAGGACCCACCGGTAGTCGTCGCCGTTGAGCTGATTGAGCCGCGCGATCGTGGCGACGCCGGTGAAGAGCACGACCGACAGCAGGAAGATCGCGATCGCGATGAACGCCGGACCGAAGTGATCGGCCTGGGCCACGAGCGCGAGCGCGATCACGGCGCCGGAGAGGATCGCGAGGAACACGCTGACCCGTCCGAGCGACTCCGTGTACGTGAGCGACCGAGTCGCGAGGAGGCTCCAGTGCTCGGTCGCGAGGATCTGGAGCTTCGTCGCCACACCGGGTGGGGAAGAGTGGTCGATCATGGCGCTGCGCGCTTCGGACCGTCGACCGGACCGCGTTCTGCGTACATCAGCGATCCGGGCGTGGTCAGCAGCTCGCCGGTCTCGAGCAGGGTCTTGAGACCGGAAAGGATCATCGGCCAGCCGCCGTACAGCTCCTCGTTCGCGCCGTCGCGCAGCTGGTCGTGCGTGACGGTGAGGTGACACGAGTCGCCGACCGGCTCGATCTCCCAGGTCACCCGCGAGGTGCCCTCGCTCTTCACGTCGTCGTTCCAGAGGGCCTTCATGGTCTGCACGAGCCGGCGCGGTGGGTCGAGCTCGATGTTCTTACCTTCGCCAAGGATCGTCGCCCTCGATGGGTGGCGCGTCTCATAGCGCGAGCCGGGCGTCCAATCCGAGACGATCCGCACGCCGAAGTTGTACTTGCTCCGCATCTCGCTGTCCGTGATCGCCTCCCACAGGCGCTCGGGGGTGGTCTTGATGTAGATCTCGAAGATCTTTTCCACGCGTGCCTCCATCTTGCTTTTCAGCTCGCTGAGCGCCGCCGCCCACGGCTCGGCGTACTTGCTGACCCACCGGTCGTGGACGAGCCGGATCGGCACGGGATTCAGGAAATGGAGCTTCTCGCGACCGCGCCGTCTGGTCACCACGAGCCCCGCGTCCTCGAGCTCGCTCAGGTGCTTCATGACCCCGAAGCGCGTCATCTTGAACCGACGTGCCAGCGCGCTCAGCGTCTGCCCGTCCTCGCGGAAGAGCTGATCGAGCAGCCGTCGCCGGGATGGGTCGGCCAGGGCCTTGAAGACGTCGTCCACGGTGCTCCGGTATAGGTGACCATATGGTCACATGTCAAGAACGGGTCCCGCCGTCCGTCGGTCGGGCGACGCCATGACATGCTTATCGGGTGATCGAGCGCTTCGCGGTGCTGCTCGTCGCCCTCGCGGCGATGCTCTGGGGTACCGACGCACTGTTCCGCGCCCCCCTGCTCCAGCACCTGGGCGGCGATCCGGTCCTGCAGGCGACGCAGCTCGTCACGATGGAGCACACCGTCCTCACGATCGTGTGTCTGCCGATCCTCTGGCTGGCCTGGCGCGAGATCAAGGGGCTGAACGCAGCGCAGTGGCGGGCGATCGTGGCCATCGGGGTGGGCGCGTCGGCGCTCGCGACGATCCTGTTCACGATCTCGTTCGGATACGGGCACTTCATCGAGACCCTGCTCCTGCAGAAGACCCAGCCGCTCATCGCGATCCTGCTCGCGAACTTCTGGCTCGGCGAGCGCATCTCGCGCCGGGCGTGGCTCTGGGTCCCCGTCGCGATCCTCGGCGCGTACTGCATCGTCATCCCGGATCCGCTCGATCCGCGGGCCGCATGGGAGGACTTCCACGTGAGCGCGGGCCTGTTCGCGCTGGCTGCGGCGGCGCTCTGGGGCGGGGCCACCGTCTTCGGGCGGTACGCACTCGCGTCGGTCCGGTTCACGACGCTCACCGCGCTGCGGTTCACCACGGCGCTGCCCGCGCTCCTGCTCGTCCTCCTGCTCATCGGCGGCCCGGCCGCCTTCGGAAACTACCGCTGGACCGACACCCCGCTCTATCTCGCGATCGCGCTCATCCCGGGCTTGTTCCCGATGCTCCTCTATTACCGGGGCCTGGCCAGCACGCCGGCATCGCTCGCCACGCTCGCGGAGCTTGCGTTCCCGATCACCGGGATCGTCGTGAACCTCTACTTCGTGACGCCGCCCCAGACGATCACCGGGTGGCAGCTCGTCGGCATCGTGGTCCTGGTCGGCGCGCTGATCGCCCTCGACTACACGAACGCGAAACGGCCGGCGAAGCTCGAGCGCGGCGCCGAGGTCGCGCTCACCTAGACGCTAGTAGGTGTAGGGCGTGGCGTTCGGGTCCCCGGTCTTTCCGCCGCCGGATCCAGCGCCACCGCAGGCACCGAGCAGGACGGCGAGCGAGAGCAGGCCGATGAGCATCGTTCTCACGGACGGACCTCCTGATACGGTGGATACGGACTAAAGGGCCGGACGGATATGGGCATCGTCATCATCGCGGCGATCGTCGCCCTTCTCGCCGTAGCGGCACTCCTGCTCGCGCTGGTCGCGCTCCGACGCGCCAGCCGCCCACGTCCCGCGCTGCCGGTCAACTGCGGCGACTGCGTCTACATGGTGCCGCGCGCGAAGGTCTACAAGCGCGAGACGCTCGAGGACGCGGACGGGATCGTCCATTACCTCTGCGAGCAGCGCTGGATCGAGATCACCCCGTACTCGCCGCGCTGCGAGCTCGGGAAGAGCAAGACGCGCCTCACAACCGTCCCGAATTAGGGCTATGGTCGCGCCCGTGCCCGATGCCTTCGCCGCCTTCGATGCTCACGTCCGCGCGAGGCAACAGGAGTACATCGACGAGCTCTCGGCGCTGATCCGGCTGCCGACGGTCTCCGCCCAGCGTTCGAGCATCGACGAGACGGCGCGCGTCGTCCTCGACCGAACGAAGCGCGCGGGGTTCACGGCCACCGCCGAGCGTGTGAGCGGCGGCCCGGCCACGATCGTCGGTGAGCAGGGAAGTGGCGACCGGACCCTGCTCGTGTACGACCACTACGACGTGCAGCCGCCGGATCCGCTGGATGAATGGACCTCGCCGCCGTTCGAGCCGACCGTCCGGGACGGGTTCCTGTTCGGCCGCGGCACGTCGGACAACAAGGGCAACCTCATGGCCCGGCTGCAGGCGATCGAGGCGTATCGGGCGACGATCGGCGCGCTGCCGCTCGTCGTCCGCGTCCTCTTCGAAGGCGAGGAGGAGATCGGCTCCGAGCACCTCGCCGAGTTCACCCGGGCGCATGCGGATCGGTTGCGCGCGGACGGGTGCATCTGGGAGGCCGGGTACAAGGATGCCGCGGGCCGGCCGACGGTGAGCCTCGGGCTCAAGGGGATCTGCTACGTCGAGCTAAGGGTGCGCGCGACGGCCCTGGACGCGCATTCGTCCGTCGGCGGCATCGTCCCGAACGCGGCGTGGCGGCTGACCTGGGCGCTCGCATCGCTGAAGAACGAGCGCGACCAGATCACCGTCGACGGCCTCATGGACCACGTGCGGAAGCCCACGGCCGCGGACCTGGCCGTCCTGGAACGCCTGCCGTTCGACGAGGCCGGCTGGAAGCGGATCCACGGGATCAGCGGGTTCGTCGGCGGGCTCACCGGCATCGCGCTCAAGCAGCGCTATTTCCTCGAGCCCACGTGCACGATCTGCGGCCTGAGCTCCGGCTACCAGGGCGAGGGCTCGAAGACCGTACTGCCCGCCGTCGCGAGCGCGAAGGTCGACTTCCGCCTGGTGCCCGACCTCGAGCCCGGGCTCGTTCGCGAGCTGCTGCGGAAGCACCTGGACGCGCGCGGCTTCACCGACGTCGAGATCACGCCGTATCACGGTGAGCGGCCGTCGCGCTGGCCGGCGGACAGCGACGTGGCGAAGGCCGCGGTCGCGGCGAATCGTATGACGTACGGCGTCGAGCCGGTCGTGTACCCGCTCATGGCCGGATCGGGTCCGATGGCCCAGGTCTGCGACCAGCTCGGCATCCCCGCGGTGGGCTTCGGCTCGGGGAACGCCGGATCCGCGAACCACGCGCCGAACGAGAACATCCGGGTCGCGGACTACATCGACCACATCCGCGCGTTCGGACGATTCCTGCACGCGTTCGCTGGCCGCCCACTGGATTGAATCCGGCCGCACGGCGCGCGCTCCTTCTGGTCCTGGGCTTCCTCGCGTTCGCCGCCGTGTACAACGGCCTGGTCATGAGCCCGGTCCTCGAACAGATGGCCCGGGAGTTCGGCATCACTACTGGTACCGCCGGGCTCGTCGTCGCGGCATACGGCGCGCCCGGCATCGCCGTGGCGCTGATCGCCGGTCCGTACTCCGACCGGATCGGTCGCAAGCCGTTCCTCGTGGTCGGGCCGTTGATCATGGGCATCTCGACGATCGCCGCCGCGATCGCGCCGACGTTCGCGCTCATCGTTTCGGCGCGCATCGCCTCAGGCATTGGGTCGTCGGTGCTGTTCCCGAACATCAACGCGACGATCGCGGACACCTTCCCGTTCCGCGAGCGCGGCCGGGCGATCGGCGCGGTGATCGGCATGAACACGATGGCCAGCGTCGTGGGGGTCCCGATCGCGGGCATCGTCGCCGAGGCGACGAGCTGGCGCATCTCGGTCGCGATCGTGGGTGTCCTTGCGATCATCGCGGCGGCCGTCCTGTTCGTGCGGATGCCGAACCAGCAGGGCACGAATCGCGAGTCGAAGGTGCGCGCGCTGTACGCGCTCATCCTGGGCGACCGCTCCGCCGTGGCCGCGATCGGGTCGAGCTTCCTCGGCGCGCTGTTCTGGTTCACCTGGGCGACCTATCTCGTCGTCTATTTCCAGCAGACCTTCGCGCTGAGCGAAGGGCTCGCGTCCACGGTCGCGCTCACGCAGGGACTCGGGGTCCTCATCGGCAGCCAGATCGGCGGCCGTCTCGGGGACCGGGTCGGCCACAGCCGGATCGTCGCGGGCAGCGTGCTGCTCTCGGGATTCCTGCTCTTCGTGCAGACGAACGTCGGTCTGCCGTTGGTCGCGACCGCGGCGCTGAACCTCGTGCTGTCCGCGGTCATCGGCGCGCGGTTCGCGACGAACCAGGCGCTCATGAGCGAGCAGGTCCCCGAGGCGCGGGGCACGATGCTGGCACTCTCGGCGTCCGTGGCCGGTCTCGCGATCGTCGTCGGTGCGACCGTCGGTGGGCTCATCGTCGACGGCGCGGGATTCTGGCTGCTCGGGGCGTTCTGCTTGGCGTGCGCGGCGCTGTCGGCCCTGATCGTGGTCCTCTTCGTGCGCGAAGAGCCGTTCGATCTGGAGGTCCAGGCCCTCCGCTGACCCCCGCGACCATTCTTGGTTACGAGACCGTTACCGAGACGTAACCGAGGTGACCCGTCACGGACCGGTTTGGGCACGCCACCTGCCCCCTCCTTACTCGCTTAACCGAAAGGAGCTGGCCATGGCAACGCAGGGCAAGAAGCCCGGTGGCGGGATGACCGTTGCCGAAGCCGGCCGCATGGGCGGCAAGCTCGTCAGCGAAAAGTACGGCGCCGAGTTCTACAAGGGCATCGGCAAGAAGGGCGGCTCGAGCACGGCCGAGCGCTACGGCCCGGAGTTCTTCGGGAAGATCGGCCGCAAGGGCGGCAAGGCCGTCAGCGAGAAGTACGGTGCCGGTCACTTCGAGCGCATCGGTCGGCGCGGCGGCCAGAAGGTCGCGTCGCTCGTCGAGCGCGCGAAGACCCTCGAGGGCCAGGAGGACCAGGGCAAGCCCGCGCCCGAGGTCCGGGCCGAGGAGAGCATCGGAGCCTGATACTCGTGGCGTGACCGAAGCGCGCAGGATCCAAATCGGGACGCGGGTCGTGAAAGCGGCCCGCGTTCTGCCGTCCGGCGCGGGAACGCCGCTCGTCCCGCCACTCGTCCAGAGCGTCGCCTTCGACTACGGGTCGATGGACGAGCAGGATGCGATCTTCGCGAACGAGAAGCCCGGTTGGGTCTACGGGCGGTACGGCACGCCCACGACCGCCGCGCTCGAGGGCGCGCTCGCCGAGCTGGACGAGGTCGAGGACGCGGTCTGCTTCGTCTCGGGGATGGCCGCGATCGCCACACTCTTCGGGGTGACCGTCGCGGGCGGCGGCCGGATCGTCGCGCAAGAGGACACCTACGGCGCGACCCGGGCGATGCTCGAGCGGTTCGCGGTCGAGCGGAAGGCAGCCGTCGCGTTCGTCGATCCGACGGATCTCGGCGCCGTCGAACGCGCGCTCTTGACCCGCACCGCGCTCCTGTACGTCGAGTCGATCTCCAATCCGCTCCTGCGCGTCTCGGACATCGCGGCACTCGCCGAGCGTGCCCATGCCGCGGGGGCACAGCTCTGCGTCGACGCGACGTTCGCGACACCGGTCCTGTACCGTCCGGCCGGGCTCGGCGCGGACCTCGTGCTGCACTCGCTGACGAAGTACCTCAACGGACATGGCGACGTGATGGGCGGCAGCGTCGGCGGTACCCGGGCCGAGGTCGCGAAGCTGCGCGAGCGGGTGATGAGCGACGGCGCGTACCTGCCGCCGCACGAAGCCTGGCTCACGATCCGCGGGATGCGCACGCTGGAGCTGCGGGTCAGCCGCCAGTGCGCCGGCGCGCTCGCGCTGGCCACACATCTCGCCGGACACCCGAAGGTCGCGCGCGTGTTCTATCCCGGACTCCCCTCGCACCCGCAGCACCAGCTCGCGTGCGATCAGTACGGCGACCGCGGCGGCGGGGTCGTGACGTTCGCGCTGAGGGACGACTCGAAGGCCGCGGCGTACCGATTCCTCGATGCCCTCGAGCTCGCCGCGTCGGCCACCACGGTCGGCGACCTGTTCACCGAGGTGCTCCACCCGGCGACCGCCTCGCACCGCCGGGTCGATCCGGCCGAGCGGGTCCGGATGGGCATCACCGACGGCACCGTGCGGGTGTCGGTCGGGATCGAGGACCCGTATGACATCGTCGACGACCTCGATCAGGCCTTGACTCGGGTCTAGTCGGGCGTACAGGCGAGCGACCGCCAGGCGGAGTTGCGCCGAACGGCATAAGTCCTGTAGTGATGACCGGCATGGCCGCCAAGCGGGTCCTCCTGGTGGACGACGACCCTGACACACGGACCTGGATGAGCGGGTACCTGGCGGATCTTGGCTATGAGCCCCACGTGGCCCTGGACGGCGACCACGCGCTCCGCTCGGCGATCGCGCTCGCGCCCGAGCTGATCCTCCTCGACGTCTTTCTGCCGAGTCCCGCGTTCGCGCTGCAGTTCGCCGCGCGGTACCGCGACCGCGTCCCGGCCGACCGGCGCGCGCCGATCATCGCGATGAGCTCGAGCGGCGAGCTTCCCGCGCTCGCGCAACAGATCGGCGCGACCGACACGCTCGCCAAGCCGTTCGAGCTGGGCGTGCTCGCGAAGCTGCTGGGCAAGTACCTCGACGAGCCCGCTCCGGCGCCGCTCGTCGAGGCTCCGGAGCCCACGCCCGTCGAGACCACCGACCTGGCGCCCCAGCCGGAGACGGGCCCGGCCTAATGCTCCCGGCGGAGGTGGTCGAGCACCTCGGCCATGACGCGGCAGTCGATCTCGTTGTAGCGCGACACCTCGCGCATGAGCTCGACCGCACCCAGCTCGCCACCGTCCTTCGCGGCGAGATCGGCCGCGGCCCACGCGCCGGCCATCGCCCCGGTCCCGTCGGCGAGGCCCTCGCCCCACTCGGTCTCGATGAGGCCGTGCGACTTCATCGCGCGCGCGACCGCTTTGAGCCCGAAGCTCCGTGCGCCGCGCACGACGACCGGGGTCCCGTGCACGATCCGCTCGAGCAGGTCGTACCAGCCGAGGAGCGGCCAGCCGCGGTCCGGGTGGCGCGCCATCGCCGAGCTGTAGGCGCCCTCCATGAACACGGTCTCCGCGGCGGACCAGTGGAAGAGCCGCGCTTCGGCCGCGCCGGCGAGGCCTCGTTCGCGCGCGCGCGCGTTCACATGCGCGAGCCACGCGTCGATCATGTCGGCCTCGGCCTCCGCGGTGAGCGCTCGAGCCGTGAATTGCGCGAACTGCCACACCCCGCCGGCGTACGTGCCGCAGCCGATCTGAAAGATCAGCGACTGACCGCCCTTGCGCGGGAACGACGCGAGATCATCGTTGAGGTCGTTGACCGTCTCGAAATCCACGTAGAGCTCGAGCGGTCCGGGCTCGCGCCAACGGCCGTCGTCGGCCTCGATGTGCGCCGGCCGCACGGCCGGCCCGGTCTCGCGGTTCACGGCGATCATCGCGTCGAACATCGCGGGATGCGACTCGCCGCTGATCCCGAGGAGCTCCGCTGAGATCCGCTCGTCGTCCCAGCGGGTGACGCCGCGCTGGTGCGCGCGGTCACGCATCGCGGCACTCACGCGCCAGAGCAGCGTGAGCTCCCGCAGCTCCTCCGCGATCTCCCGCTTGGCGACGTGCCAGGGGTGGTCGCGATCGTTCTTCATGTTCGGCCAGAGCTCCGGGATCGTCGGCATCGGAAGGACGGACCAGGCCGCCCCCTCACGGCGGACCCGCCGGATCCAGTTGCGGCCATCGGCCACGACGTCACCGAGGGCCGCCTCGCGCGAGCGCACGTACATCTCGGCCGGTACGCGGGCCAGCTTCTCCCAGCACGTGTCGCCACGGCCGCTGTTGCCCTGCCGCCACGCGCGACCGAGGACGTAGCCGAACGGCGGGACAAGACCCTGTACCCGGCCGAGCATCTGGTTGTACGTCCAGACCTGTGCGCAGGTCCCGAGGTCGCTCGCCGTGGAGAGCGATCCGTCCTTCAGGAGGTCGAGGGTCGAGAACTTGATGTCGATCACCCGGTAGTGCCACGCCGCGCCGTGCAGCGCGGGAGCGGGGACGTTCGGGTCATCGCCCTCGCTGAAGGCGTCCCCGCACAGCGTCTCCAGAACGTCGCTCCGCACGAGGAGATCGATCCGCCCGTACGCGCGCGCCTGGGGGTCGCGGAGCAGGCCCTGCGCGATGACGCGCTCGCCGCGCTCCATCGCGGCGACCGTCGCGTGCGCACTGTCCAGGCTGCGCGCGTCGTCGCGGTCGACGTCGATGCGGGTCAATCCAACGCGCTGCTCGAGGTCGTCGAGGACCTTCTCCTCGAAGCGGCGGCCCTGCCGGGCCAGAAATCGCTGGAAGTCGAAGCGCTCGTCGTACGCGGCACGCTGGTCGTCGCGCGCGATGCCGCGCTCGCCCCCGTAACGGTCGAGCCAATCGAGGATCCCGTCGTTGCGCGCCCAGTTGCGGATCGCACCGGCGGCGACCCACTCGTCCCATTCACCCTCGGTCGTGGGCAGAACGGTGTTGCCGTCGTCCCGAGTGACGAGCGCGTTCGCCCCGCGGACCGGCCGCCCGATCGAGAGGGCCAGCGTGAGCTGCGTCGGCTCGGGCTCAGCCATCGAGAAGTGCGGCCAGCTTGCCAAGGTCCGATGCGTGGACGAGCGGCGCGGCATCGTCCGGCGGCGGCGCGCCGAGCCGGTTGGCCCAGTAGACGTCCATGCCTACGCGCTTCGCGCCGCCCACGTCGTGCGCGGAGCCCGCGACGAAGAGCACGCGCGTCGCGTCCATCCCGATCGCGGCAAGGGCCGCCCGATACGGCCGCGGATCCGGCTTGTACGCGCCGGCCTGCTCGGCGGTCATGACGAACGCGAACTCGCCGGCCTGCTTCGCCGCGCGCTCGCCGAGCTTCTGCGAGCAGTTGGTGACGATGAATCGCTGCGTCGAGCCGAGCGCGATGAGCGCCCGGCGCGTATCCGGCCACGGCTGCGCCTCGCCCCACCGCGACAGCAGCGTCGTCGCGTGCGCGTGTCCGAGGCCGACCTCTTTCGCGCTCGCGTGGACGAGGTCGTCGAACGGGAGGTATGGCTTGCCGCGCAGCAGGCGCTGATTCGCGGCGTGCCATTTCGTCCCGAGATCGTCGTCCCCCGCGGCGGACCGCCACAGCGGCAACGTGTCGAGCAGCGCGGTGAGCAGGTCGAAGCCGACAGCGTCGTAACGGGGCATGCGTCTAGGCTACGCGGCGATGGCGCGCTTCATCGTGGAAGGCGGGACCCCGCTGCGGGGCGAGATCACCGCGATGGGCAACAAGAACTCGGCTCTGCCGCTCATCGCCGCGAGCCTGCTCACGAGCGATACCGTCATCCTGCGGAACCTGCCACGCATCCGAGACGTCAACGGGATGCTCGAGATCCTGAGCGGGCTCGGCGCGACCGTGGAGTGGCTCGATCCGCACGCGGTGAAGATCTGCGCCGCGAATGTGACCAGGACGAGCATCGACCCGAAGCTGTCGCGCGAGGTCCGAACGTCGCTGCTCTTCGCCGGCCCGATGCTCGCGCGGTTCAAGAAGGTCACCCTCGGGCCGCCCGGAGGCGACGTCATCGGGCGCCGCCGCACCGACACGCACTGGCTCGCGCTCCAGAAGTTCGGCGCAACGCTCGCGCACGACCGCGCCGGCTTCGGGCTCGATGCGAAGGAGCTCACGGGTGCGGACATCCTGCTCGACGAGGCGTCGGTCACGGCGACGGAGAACGCGCTGCTCTGCGCGGTCCTCGTGCCGGGACGCACGGTCATCCGGAACGCCGCGAGCGAACCGCATGTCCAGGAGCTTTCGATGGTCCTCGTGCAGATGGGCGCGCGCGTCCACGGTATCGGGACCAACACGCTCGAGATCCGTGGGGTGCCCGAGCTGCGCGGCATCGACCACGAGGTCTGGAGCGATCACCAGGAGGTCGGCTCATTCATGGGGCTCGCCGCGATGACCCACGGCGAGCTCACGGTCCAGCGTTGCGCGCCACAGCACCTCGCGATGATCCGCTTGGTGTTCAAGCGGCTCGGCCTTGATTCGAGCGTCGACGGGGACGAGCTCCATGTGCCGGCCAAGGAGCGGTACGTCATCGAGCAGGACATCGGGGGAAAGATCCCGAAGGTCCAACCGCAGGTCTGGCCGGGGTTCCCGTCCGACCTCACCAGCATGGCCACGGTCTTCGCGACGCAGGCCGACGGCATCGTGCTGATCCACGAGTGGATGTACGACGCGCGGATGTTCTGGCTCGGGACGCTCGAGACGATGGGCGCCCGGCTGCTGCTCGCGGATCCGCATCGCGCGCTCGTCGTCGGCCCGACCCAGCTCTACGGGACCGACATCCGCAGCCCCGACATCCGCGCCGGCCTGGCGCTGCTCGGCGCCGCGCTCGCCGCCAAGGGCACGAGCGTCATCGACAACATCGACCAGATCGACCGCGGCTACGAGGACATCGACGGCCGCCTGCGCGGGCTCGGCGCGAAGATCGAACGCGTCGGGTGACCGCGACCGATACCGGGACACAGCCGGCGCACGTTCCCGCGCGCTCGTTCGTGACCCACCTCGAATGCGCGAAGTGCGGTGCCGTGGCCGACGCGACGAAGCTCGCGAACCTCTGCCCGAAGGACGGCGGTCCGTACCTCGTGCGCTACGACCTCGAGCGGCTGCGGTCGGTGCCGCGCGGGATGCTGGCCGGGAGGCAGGCGTCCCTCTGGCGCTACCGCGAGCTGCTGCCGATGGACGATCCGAACAACGCGGTGAGCCTCGGCGAGGGGAACACGCCGATCGTCGAACCGTTCACGCTGCGCGAGTCGCTGCAGCTGCATCGCCTGTTCATCAAGGACGAGGGCCTGCTGCCGACCGGCACGTTCAAGGCCCGCGGCGCGGCCATCGGCGTGACCCGGGCACGCGAGCTCGGGGCGACGACCATCGCCCTGCCGACCGCGGGCAACGCCGGCGCGGCCTGGGCCGCCTACGGCGCGCGCGCGGGCATCGGCGTGATCGTCGTCATGCCGGCCACCACGCCGGACGTGATCCAGCGCGAGACCGCCGCGTACGGCGCGCGGGTCTACCTGGTGGACGGCTCGATCGCCGACGCCGGCGCCGTCGTCAAGCGAGCCTGCGCGGACTACGGCTGGTTCGACGCGTCGACCCTGAAGGAGCCCTACCGGATCGAAGGCAAGAAGACGATGGGTTTCGAGATCGCCGAGCAGGCCGGATGGACCTTGCCCGACGTGATCGTTTACCCGACCGGGGGCGGGGTCGGGCTGATCGGCATGTGGAAGGCGTTCGACGAGCTCCGCCGCATCGGCTGGGTGGAGGGCGACAAGCTGCCGCGGTTCGTCGCGGTGCAGGCGTCCGGCTGCGCGCCGATCGTGAAGGCGTTCCACGCCGACAAGCTCGAGTCCGAGCCCTGGCCCGATCCGACCACGTTCGCCGCGGGGATCCGCGTGCCGAAAGCGCTCGGAGACTTCCTCGTCCTGCGGATCCTGCGCGAGTCCAGCGGCATCGCGATCGAGGTGACCGACGAGGAGATCGCCGCGATGATGCGCCTCGTCACGGTGAGCGAGGGACTGCTCGTGTGTCCCGAAGGCGCGGCCGCGATCGAAGGCGCGCACCAGCTCGCCAAGCAGGGATTCATCGATCCGCACGAGGACGTGCTCGTGATCAATACCGGTAGCGGCTTGAAGTACGCGGAGTCGTTACAGGGCGATGCGCCGATCACGCTCGCGAAAGGGGCGCCAGTTCCGCGTCTCGAGCGCCAGGCCGCCAACTAGACTGCGGCCGAGCATGCGCGGGATCACCGGCGGGCGCGGCATTCTCGGCGGAGCGGTCCTCCTGGCTGTTGGGTGCGGCGTGCTGATCCAGGCGCTCGGCGCCGCGGACGCCGGGGCGTACCTCTTCCTCTTCCTCGGGATCGCCTTCGCGTTCGCCTACGTCGCGGGCACGCACCAGTTCGTGTACCTCGTGCCGGCGTGCACGATGATCGGCTTCGGCCTCGGGCTCATCATCCCGACGGCCTTCAGCCTGCAGGACCAGGCGTCGGGCATCTTCCTCGCGTCGCTCGCGGTCGCATACGTCGTCATCTATCTGCTGTCGCCGAGCCGGAAGATCCCGCTGGCGGTCGCGGCGGTCATCGGGGTCGTGGCGCTGGCCGACATCTTCACGACGATCCCGGTCGTGCCCGACGCGCTCAAGCCGTACTTCGTCCCGATCATCCTCATCGTCACAGGCGCGTATCTCATCCTGGAGCCGCGCACGCACTAGGTCCGCCGCCCGGTGTCCTGCCCGGTCCTATCGTTCGCGCGTGGAATACGTGCCGCTCGGTGTTCTCGTGGTGTTGGTCGTGCTGGCCGTTACGGTCACCGGCGCGCTCGGCGAGGTCGGGCTGTCGGCGATCTACGCGCGGATCTGGGGCCGCCTTGCGGAGCGGCGCGCGAGGCACTGAGCCCCGACTAGCATCGTCCTCGTGCCCATCGCCGCCGACGTTCTCGGGCTCGTCGGCAACACCCCGCTCGTACACCTGAGCCGGATCGGCAAGGGTCTCCGGCCGCGACTGGTCGCGAAGCTCGAGATGCTGAACCCGGGCGGATCCGTGAAGGACCGCATCGGGCTCGCGATGATCGAGGACGCGGAGCAGCGGGGCGCGCTGAAGCCGGGGGGCACGATCGTCGAGCCCACCAGCGGCAACACCGGCGTTGGCCTCGCGATCGCCGCGGCGCTCAAGGGCTATCGCCTGGTGTGCACGATGCCGGATAAGCAGAGCCAGGAGAAGCGCGACATCCTGCGCGCGTACGGCGCGGAGGTAGTCATCTGCCCGACCGCCGTCGCCCCGGAGGATCCCTCCTCCTACTACAAGGTCGCCGAGCGTCTCGCGACGGAGCTCCCGGGCGGGTTCATGCCGGGGCAGTACTGGAATCAGCAGAACGTCGCGGCGCACTACAAGACGACCGGACCGGAGCTGTGGAGGCAGACAGACGGGAAGATCACGCACTTCGTCCTCGGCATCGGCACCGGCGGCACGGTCACCGGCGCGGGCCGCTACCTCAAGGAGCAGAACCCGAAGATCCAGATCGTCGGCGCCGATCCGGAAGGCTCGATCTACACCGGCGCCGTCCACCCGTACAAGACCGAGGGCATCGGCGAGGACTTCTGGCCCGGGACCTTCGACCCGAAGCTGGTCGATCGCTGGGTACGCGTCTCCGACCGCGACACGTTCCTGTGCGCGCGCCGGATCACCCGCGAGGAGGGCATCCTCGCCGGCGTGTCGTCGGGCACCGCGATGTTCGCGGCGCTCGAGGTCGCGAAGACCCTGGACGAGTCGGCGCTCGTCGTCGTGCTGCTGCCGGATTCGGGCAAGTCGTACCTGTCCAAGCTGTACAACGACGAATGGATGCGCCAGAACGGCTTCCTGCAGCGGTTCGCGCACCTCATGCGGGTGGGCGACGTGATCCGCGATCGCGAGGGAGCGACGCCGCAGATCGTGGTCGTCTCGCGGAGCGACACCGTGCGATCGGCGATCGACACGATGCAGCGCTACGGCATCTCGCAGATCCCTGTCGTCGCGAACGGGACGGCCGCGTCGGTCACCGACATCGTCGGCAGCGTGCAGGAGCGCACGATGCTCGACCGCGTCTTCCGCGAGCCCGCACTCGTCGACGCGACCGTCGAGCGGGTCATGGAGGCGCCGTTCCCGATCGTCCAGGCGAACGAGGACGTCGAACGGCTGTACGCCGAGCTCGCAGGTGGCGTGCCCGCGTTGCTCGCGGTCGACGAGGGCCGGCCGGTCTCCGTGATCACCAAGGCCGACCTGCTCGAGTTCGTGGCCCATCAACGGCGCGCTTCGCGCTAGCCCGCGCGCTTGCCTGCCCGGCGGACTGGCACCGCGTCTGCAAACACGGAGTCCGGATACGGCGAGATCGAGAGGTCGCAGCTGGGCAGTGATGCAAGAAGAGAACGTGACGCAAGAAGCCACCGGGGTCCAGCCGAACGCCGTTGCGGCCGCCGAGGCGGAGCTTCTGCCGACCTCGGCGCAGAAAACCGCCGACAAGATCCTGGACAGCCTCTGTGACCCGAGCCGCCTGCGGATCGTTCAGGCGCTGCGCGCGACGCCGCTGACCGTCAGCGAGCTCTCGAAGGTCATCGCCAAGACCCGCGCCGCGACGAGCCAGCACCTCAAGGTGCTCAGGAGCGTGGAGGCGGTGACCGCGGAGCGTCACGGTCAGTTCGTCGTCTACTCACTCTCCCAGCACATCAACGCCGAGGTGCTCGAGAACGTGGCGAACGCGTTCGATCAGCTGAAGCCGACCGGGTGACCGGGGGGATCGTCCTCATCGAGGACGATCCCGACATCGCCCTATCGACGGCCATCGGCCCGCCGGCGCGGAGGGCGCGTCGAGCCTCGGGGCGGCCATACTTGACCTGATGGGGAAGGACGTTCGCAAGCAGAGCTTCGAGACCCTCGCGATCCACGCCGGCCAGGAGCCCGAGGTCGCGACCGGCGCGGTGACCGTGCCGATCTTCCAGACCAGCACGTTCGCGCAGGAAGCCGTCGGCAAGGACAAGGGCTTCGACTACGCGCGCACGAACAACCCCACCCGCAAAGCCCTCGAGACCTGCCTCGCGGCGCTCGAGTCGGGGGCCTGGGGCCTCGCGTTCGCGTCCGGGATGGCCGGCGAGGACGCGATCGCGCATCTCCTCAACACCGGGGATCACGTGGTCATGGGCGACGACGTCTACGGCGGGACGTACCGCCTGTTCAAGCGGATCTTCGAGCGTCACGGCGTCCGGATGACCGCGGTCGACATGCGCCGGCACGCCGCGGTGAAGCGAGCGATCACCAAGAAGACCAAGCTGCTCTGGATCGAGTCGCCGACGAACCCGATGCTCAAGGTCATCGACATCGCCGCGATGGCCGAGCTCGCCCACAGAGCCAAGGCGCTCGCGGTCGTGGACAACACCTTCGCGAGCCCGTACCTCCAGCAGCCCCTGCTGCTCGGGGCGGACCTGGTGACCCACTCGACGACCAAGTACCTCGGCGGCCACTCGGACGTCGTCGGCGGCGCGGTCGTGGGCAATTCGCCGGATCTGCATGAGCGGCTCAAGTTCATCCAGAACGCCGCGGGCGGAGTGCCCGGGCCGTTCGACAGCTGGCTCGTGCTGCGCGGCGCCAAGACCCTCGCCGTGCGGATGGAGCGGCACTCGGCCAACGGCCTCGCGGTCGCCGAGTGGCTGGCCGAGCACCCGAAGGTGAAGAGCGTGAACTACCCCGGCCTGCCCACGCACCCGCAGCACGCGCTCGCGCGTCGCCAGATGCGCAGCTTCGGCGGGATGCTGAGCTTCGAGCTCCGGTCGGGCGGGGAAGCCGCCGCGAAGCGCGTCGCCGCGCGCACGAAGATCTTCGCGCTCGCGGAGTCGCTCGGAGGCGTCGAGTCGCTCATCGAGATCCCGCTCGCGATGACCCACGGCTCGGTGAAGGGCACCAAGCTCGCGCCGCCGGCCGGACTCATCCGCCTCTCCGTCGGCATCGAGGGCGTGGGCGATCTCATCGCGGACCTCGCGCACGCGATCGGATGAACCTCGCGATCGCCTTCGGCGCGGGGATCCTCTCGTTCGTCTCGCCGTGCGTGCTCCCGCTGGTGCCCGCGTACCTCGTGAACCTCGCCGGCGAGACCGCGCTCGGGGGCACCGATCGCCGGCGGACGATGGCCCACGCCGCCGCGTTCGTCGCGGGGTTCAGCGCGGTGTTCACGCTGCTCTGGGTCGGCATCGCGCTGCTCGGGACGCTCGGTGCCGACGTCGTCACGTGGCTGCAGCGGATCGGCGGATTCATCCTGATCGTGCTCGGGATGCACATGCTCGGCCTGATCACCATCCCGCTCCTCGAGCGGACCTCTGGCCTCCAGCTCGAGGGCGCGTCGTCCGGCTACCGGCGGTCGATCCTCATCGGCGTCGCGTTCGGCGCCGGCTGGACACCGTGCATCGGGCCGTACCTTGCGCTCATCCTCACGATCCTCCTGAACAACGACGTCGTCTCGGGTGCCGTACTGCTGCTCGCGTACTCGCTCGGCCTCGGCGTACCGTTCCTGCTGGTCGCCGGCGGGTTCGGCAGCGTGCGCCGCGCGCTCGACTGGGTGCGCCTTCACATCCGGGCGGTCAACGCGGTCGGCGGTACGCTGGTCATCGTGATGGGCCTGCTGCTCCTCTCGGGTCAGCTCACGCGGCTGAACCAGCTGTTCAACTTCTTGCCGCTGCTGGGTTAGCCGAGGTGGCGCCGACCCCGCGTGCGCTCGAATCGACGCGGCTGCAGCTCCCGCGGTGGATCACGGCGCTCTTCGTCGCGATCATCGCCATCGCATCCGCGGTCGCGCTCATCGTGCCGCAGCTCCAGCAGCGCGAGTACGTCGGAGAGACCAACGTCGGCGTCATCACGAACGTCGTCCAGGCGCCGGACACCGCCGGCCGGGTCGGCTCGACGGCCCCGGACTTCCTCTGGCTCCAGCCGTCCGGCGCGTCGACCCGCCTGACCGCCCTGCGCGGCGCGCCGGTCGTCCTGAACTTCTGGGCCACCTGGTGCGCGCCCTGCCGGGCGGAGATGCCGCTGCTCGAACGGGCCGCGCGGGACAACCCGGGCATCGCGTTCTACGAGATCGACCTCGACGAGGACGGCGGGAAGGTCCGCGGCTTCTTCGACTCGTTGCAGATCGAGCACCTGGTACCGCTCGTGGACGTCGGGAACGCCGTCGCCCGCGCGTACGGGCTCGGCCAGGGCGTGCCGACGTCCTTCTTCATCGACCGCGACGGGGTCGTGCGCGCCGTGGCGCTCGGCGCGATGGACAGCACCGCGCTCGCGACGAACCTGAGCACGGTGACGCGATGACGAGCGAGGTGCGGCGGATCGGCCGGCCCGCACCCCCGCGCCTCTACCGCGACGGGAAGCTGACCGACCTCGACCGTTCTCCGCCGCCCGAGCGCGCGATCTCGCTGATCGTCGACGGCGAGGAGCTCGCCACGATCGCATGCTCGCCGGTCAGGGTCATCGCGCTGGCCCTCGGGTTCCTGCGGGTCGAGGACATCATCCAGCGCGCCGAGGACGTGGCGCTCATGGAGGTCTGCGACGAGGAGACCGTGGTGAAGGTGCGCCTCGCGCCGACCGCGCGCGCCGTCCCGCACGATCGCAAGCGGATCCTCACCTCCGGCTGCGGCCGCGGCGTCACGTTCTCGCTCGACGTCGTGCCGGTCGAGGGCGGGATGACCGTGCGGCCCGAGCAGCTGATGGCCTGGATGGAAGAGCTGCTCGAGCGGGCCGCCGGCTACAAGGAGCACGGGGGCACGCATACCGCCGGCCTGTTCGGCGACGCCGGGCTGGAGCTCCTGGTCGAGGACATCGGCCGCCACAACACGGTCGACCGGATCGCCGGCGAAGCCCTCCTCGCGGACATCGACACGCGCGGCAAGGCGATCCTCACCTCGGGCCGGATCTCGAGCGAGATGCTCGTGAAGGCCTCACGGCTCGGCTGCGGGATCGTCGCGTCGCGAACGAGCCCGACCGAGCTCGCGGTCTCGCTCGCGATCGAGGCGAACGTCGCGCTCTGCGGGTACGTGCGTCGCGATCAGCTGCGCATCTTCCACGACGCGGGGCGCCTGCTGGTCTAGAGCTTCGCGATCATCTCCGCGTGCTCGCGCTCGTGCGGGCCGAGCCACGAGATCGCGCTCGCCTGTCGGTCCCAGGTCATGGGCCCGAACGGCCCGGCGTCCTCAGGCCAGCGCTCGAGCTCCGCGAGGAGATCCGCGCGGCTCGCATCGAGCTCGGCGCGCACTGCTGCGTACGACCGCGAACGCCGCGGCGCGACCTGGCTCTCGTTCCAGGCATCGAAGCGCGGCGCCGTCCACGGCCAGCTCCACTTCAGTCCCGCGCGCACGTCGGCGATCGCTCCGCGCACCGCCAGGTCGTAGCCGATGAGGTGGGCGAGCAGGTCCTTCGACGTCCAGCTCTGTCCCGGAAGCGTCGTTTCGGCGAGCGTCCGCTCGTCGCGTCCTGCGAGGACGTGCTCCAGGTCCGTGCGCGCTGCGCGGACGTCGGCGAGGAACTCCGCCTTGCTCACGACCACCAGTAGCGCGACGTCGTGACCCGGGTTCAGATCAGGTGAGCGCGGCCTGCAGCTTGGCGAGGTAGGAGTCGATGCCCCTGGTCTGGCCGGTCAGGCGCATGACCGTGCGGAACAGCGGGTTGTAGAGCTCACCGCGTTCGGTGATCGTGAGCGTCGAGGAGTCGTGGCCCTCGGGCGCGATCTCGAAGGTCCACGTTCCGCCGAACGCCGTCTCGCCGACGATCTGCCTGACCAGCAGGCGCGGCGGGTCCTGCTCGACGATCTCCGTCTTCGCGTCGCCGGCCCAGCCCTTCGTCGCGACCGGATCGTTGATCAGGCCCCACACGATCTCCGGGCGCGCGGGCAGCTTGCGCGAGCGCGTCGCGACGTGCGCCACCGGCAGAGCGGAGCCGAAGCCGAACGCGCCGAGCACGAGCGCGGCCAGGACCGCGAGGGAATAGAGGATGCCGCCCACGGGCCGAGAGCCTACGCCCGTGACGGTCAGACGTGGCCCGTGCCGGCTCGTGGACCGGTACGTCCGTACCGGTCGGCCCTCCCATCGCTCGTCGCCCTGGGCGGGCGCAGCCTCCGCCGGTCGCTGCAGGAGGTGCACCGTGGCGCAGCTCAGGTCGATCGCGCGGACCCGATCGTTCGCCGTGGCCGACGACGGCCTCGCGACGATCGAGTACATCATCGGCGCGGCCGTCGTGCTCGGGACGCTGGTCGTCGGCGTTCAGGCGTGGAACAACGGTCTCGTCGCCCGGCTCCAGGCGCTGGTCACCCAGATGGGCTCGGTCCACTAGGTCCGTGCGGGGAGAATCCGGACTCGCGACGCTCGAGACGACGCTGATGATCACGATCCTCATTCCGCTGCTGTTCGCGGTCATCGAATTCGGGGACGTGTTCCAGCGCTGGCTCGCCCAGGAGAGCGCGACGGTGCAGGTCGCGCGCTACGCAGGCGAGCTTGGTGGCGACGCGCCAGAGGTCCGAGCGCTGCTCGACGGGTCCCTGCGGTCGTCGGGGATCGACCCGTCCGCCGCGACGGTCGATGTCACGCCGGCGCGCGTCGGCTGGCGCGAGCCGTTGACCGTGACCGTGCGGACGAACGCGATGGTCGCGATCCCGTTCCTGTTCAGCGCGGCGATCCCGCTCCGGACGAGCGCCGTCGTTCGGGGTGAGCTGGCCCGTTGAGCGCGATCACCACGATCGCCGCGCTACCGCTGCTGATCATCGTCCTGATGACCACTCTGGAGCTCGGGAGCCTGCGAGTGGTCGCCGCGCGTGCGCGGTCCGCGGCGGACCTTGCGGTCCTGGTCGCCGTCAACGACCAGGACGACGGTGAGCTCCAGCGGAGCGGCACGCTCGTCGCCGCCGCTGACGCCGCCGACGTCGCGCGGACGGTGTTCGCCGCCAACCTCGACCCGCTCGCGCCGTTCCTCGCCGCCACACCCGCGGACGTCGCGGCTGACGCGGCGATCCAAGTGGAGCCGAAGCCGGCGACCGTCCACCTGCGCGTGACCGTTCCCGTGCGCACGCCACTGTTCGGCGCGCTCTTCTTCCATCCGATCACCGATGTCGCCGTGCAGGCGAATGGAGGCGCTCGATGAAACGTCTGATCCTCGCACTCGTCGCAATCACTCTGGCCGCGAGCGCGCAGCCCGGTCTCGCGCGAGATCCGTACCGCGACGACCCGGATCCCGATGCGTCTGGACCGGCGAGCTGGTCGCCCGAGCCCGCGCCGGTCGCCCCGCCGCCCGGGATCTATCTGGTGACCGACACGTACGCGGGCGAATCCGTCACGCGGTCGGGACCACTCACGACGTACTCGACCGAGACCGTGCATGAGACCACCGGCTCATACGCGCGGGTCCTCGAGACGGTCCCGACCGGTGGATCGAGCGCCTACGACGGCGCGGCGTTCAACGGGCGTGCGGCGTTGACCGACGGCCGTCCGGTCGCGGGAACGTACTACGAGAACTACATCTGGACCGACGCCGGTTTCGTCGCGGTCAGCGTCGTGTTCTTCCAGGATGACAGCGAGATCGCGCTCGAGGAGAGCCGGGCTCGAGCCGATCCAGGCCGGCTCGTCGCCGCTCAGCCCTCGCCCACGTCCTCATCCGGACCCGGCCCGGCCGCCACGGCGACCGCTCCTCCGGCACGCGGCGGACCAACGCCTCCTGTGCCCTCGACGACGCCATCGCCGGTCCGCCCGTCGGTCGTACTGCCCGACCGGTCCATCGAAGTGCTGCGCGGACGGCGAACGGCGATCTCGTTCGTCGGTGACGACGTCCGGTCGTGGCGATTCCTTTCGGGCGAAGGCGTCGCACTGGGCCCCCTCGCCGGCACCTCCGGCGACCCGTTCGTGGCGCGATGGGATGTGCTCGCCCCGCCCGGTTCGATCTGGGCGGTGCGGTTCCTCGTCGGCTACGCCGATGGCACCACCCACGAACGCGTGATCCGGATCGCGGTGCGCGCGCCTGGGCTCGTGGAATGATCGGCCAGCGTGCACTCCTTGCGATCGCGCTGGTCTGCGGCGCGATCGCGGGCTCGATCTACTACACGAGCATCCAGCGCGTGGCGATCGTCGTCGCGGCCAGCGCCCTCGATGCGGACAAACCGATCGCTCCCGATGACCTCGCGATGACCGAACTCCCTCCGGATGCCGTCCCGGCGGGCGCGCTACGTTCGACCGGCGACGCGGTCGGTCGCGTACCTCGTGCTCCCCAGTGGCCCGGCCAGATCCTGATCGGGTCGGCGCTGACGAACGGAGCGGCCGCGTTCCACAGCGGCCTCGTCCCGCCGGCCGGCGAGCGCGCGATCGCCATACCCGCGACGCCATCACAGGCCGTCGGCGGGGCGCTCGTGGCCGGCGCCCATGTGGACGTGATCGCGGTGCCCGTCGCCGGCCGCGCACCAGCCGGTCGGATCACGGAGCTCGTCGCGGCCAACGTCACGGTGCTGGACGTGCGCGGGGAGAACGGAGGCCCCTTCGTTCCGCCGGGGATGAGAGTCGCGAGCGGTGTCGCGACCGACCGTCTCGGCAGCGTCGTCGTGGCCCTGGCGCCGAGCGAAGAGCTGCGCGTGGCCGATCGGATCGCGACGAGCACCTTCGTGCTCGTGTTCATCCCCGTCCGCGAGTGACCACGCTGCTCATCGAACCCGTCGCGCCCGATCCCTTCGATATCGCGTTGGACGCGCCTCGATTCATCCTGTGGCGGCACGACGGAGCGGTCCGGATGAGCGTGGATGATCAGCTGGCCGGCCGCGTTCGCCGAGGGCTCGCGCTCCACGGCGTGCGTGCGACGGTCATGGCGGATCAGCTACCGGCGCCGCCAACGTTGGTCCGCGCGCTGGGCACCGCGCTCCTGCCGGCACGGCTGCGACCGGACGATCTCGATGTCCTCGACGTGCGGCTGGTCCCGCTCGGCGAAGCCACGACACGCCTCCTGCGACGTCCGGTCCGGCGATGGCCGCTCGGCTCGCGGCGCCGTTCGCAGTGCCGCGCGCTGCTTCGCGGACGCGATGCCGTGTTCGAGATCCGCAGGACGGCCTGGTGCTCGCGCCAGACCTTGCGCGCGAGCCGGAACACGCTCCGGCCCTCGCTCTTCGACCCGATCGCCGCGCCGCGGATCCTCCGAGCCCGCGCGTCCCAGCAGCTGCTCAGCGGGTGGATCACAGCATGACCTGGCGCAGCTGGCTCGACGCGTCCCCCGTCGGGCAGGTCGCGCTCGCGCTCATGCGTGACGCGACCGGTCGCGACGAGCCGCTCGAGCCGTTGATCCCGGCTCGTGCGGCCGGCCTCCCGGACGATCGGAGCATCGCGTTCTGGTCGCTGACGGCCGGAGTCGGCGCGTCGACGGTCGCGGCGCTCGTCGCGCATCGGTCGGCCGCAGCAGGACGCCCGCCGCTGCTCGTCGACCTCGACCGGCGTGTTCCCACCCTGGCCCTCCGCGCGGAGTGCGCGGGCGCCACGGTCGCGGACCTGCTGCTGCAGCCCGGATCCGAGTCCGCCCTGCTGTCGCGCTGGGGCGAGGTCCCGTTCGTGCCCGGTACGCCGCAGCTCCATCGGGTCTTCGACGGGCCGCGGATCGCGGAGCTCGTCGGGCGGCTGCATCGAGAACGCGCGGTCGTGATCGACCTCGGCTGCGGCGCTGATGCGCTGGACCCCGAGGTCCTGGGCGTCATCGATCGGCTCTGCCTCGTCACGGGCCCGTCGGTGGCGCAGCTCCAATCGGCGTTCTGCGCGGTCCCGCTGCTGGAAGGCCTGGGCCTCTGGATCGGGGTGGTCGTCGTCGGCGCCGAGCCGGTCGATGCAGCACGCATCGCGAGCCGCCTGCCGTGGCCCCTGAGCGCGGCGATCCCACGCGATCAGTTCCTTGCCGACGACCGGTTCGCGAGCCGAGCGCCGACGGTGCGAGCGATCGACGCGCTCATCCGGGGCCTCGCGTGATCGACGCCACGCTCGTCGCTCGAGTCCGGAGCGAGGTGGCATCCGGGCTCGATCCGGCGACGCTGCTCGCGCTGTACGCGGATCCCGCGCGGCGCCGGCTCATCCGGGAACGGGTCCGTGCCGCGGCGGGTACCCGGCTCTCGGATCCGGAGCTCGAGCGCTTGTGCGCAGACCTGTTCGGGTTCGGCTGCCTGCAACCGCTGCTCGACGACCCCCAAGTGACTGATGTCCTCGTGAACGCACCCGACCGCATCTTCGTCGAACGCGACGGCCGGCTCGAACGGGTCGCGTTCGGTTTCCGCGATGCCGCGGAGCTCTCCGATCTCATCTACCGGATCGCCGCGAGCGTCGGCCGCGAGCTGACGATCGAGCAGCCGTTCGTCGACGCACGCATGCGCGACGGCTCGCGCGCCAACGCGGTCATCGAACCTGTCGGTGGGCCGTGTCTGTCGATCCGCAAGTTCCGGCCGCTCTCCATGCCGCTCGCGGGCCCCGCCTCCTGGGTCTCCGCCGCGGCGCTCAGCGGAGAGGCCGCCGCGCTGCTCGTCGATGCCGTTCGACGGCGCCGCAACATCCTCGTGAGCGGAGTCACGGGCTCCGGAAAGAGCACGCTCCTGCGGTCACTCGCGGCCGCGATCCCCGCGGACGAGCGCATCGTCGTCATCGAGGACACCACCGAGCTGGTCCTGCCTCATCACCACGCGGTCCACCTCGAGTGCGTTCCCGCACGCGACGGTGGCGTCGGCGTGGCCGACCTCGTCGTCAATGCGCTTCGGATGCGGCCGGACCGGATCATCGTCGGCGAGGTCCGGTCTCCGCGCGACGCGTCGGCCCTCCTCGAAGCGTTGAGCACCGGTCACGCAGGCTCACTCACGACATTGCACGCAGGCTCCGCGCGCGATGCGCTCGGACGGTTGGAGCTGCTGCTCGCCCGCGCCGGTGAGCTGTCGTCGAACGCGATCGTCCGGCATGTCGCGCGCGCGATCGATGTGATCGCACACCTCGACCGGCGCCCGGATGGCAGGCGCATCGTCCGAGAGATCGCACGTGTCGAAGACGAGATCGCGACGATCGTGTGGAGCCACGAGTGATGAGCACGTCCTTGGTCGGCGCGCTCGCCATCGCGGGCGCCGTCCTCGCCATCGGCGTGCTGCCGCTGCTCGGCCGTCTTAGCCCGCGGATCGGCCGCCATCCGGATCGCGATGCGCTCGCCGACGCCGGCTGGTCGTTCGGCCTCGTACGCTGGGAATGCCTCCGCTGGGCTGTCGTCATCGTGGGGCTCGCCATCGCCCACGCGGTGTCGGTCACGCCGCTGGCAGCCTTCGGGCTCGGCGTCGTCCCGTCGATCGCCGCGCGAGTCCGCGCGCAGGCAGCCCGCGATCGCGCGCGAAGCGCTCTCGCGCAGCTGCTGCTCGACGCGCATGCGGCGCTGCGATCAGGCATCGCGCTTCCCGACGCGCTGCGTCGCGCGGTCGCCGGTTGCCCCGATCGGCTCGCGCGCCGCCCCCTGGAGACCGCGCTCCAGCGGTTCGACCTTGGCGACGCGCTCGACCATGCGATCCGCGAGTCCGTCGTCGGATCGCCTGACCGGCGCCTGTCGGCGACGTTCCACACGCTCGCGCTTGGCATCAGTGAGCGGCTGCCGATCGAGCGGGCCGCGGCGCTGCTTGGCGCCATGGCCGAGCGCGCGGTGCACGACGAGCGCGTCGATGCGGACGTCCGCGCGCGGACCGCCGGTGTGCGGGTGCAGAGCTATCTGCTCGCCGCGATCGTGCCTGCGCTCTCGGCGTACCTCGTGGCAACGATGCCGGGGCTCGGCGCCACGCTGGCCACGCCCCTCGGGCGCACCGTGCTCATCCCGACCGCGGCGGTCCTCGAGGTTGCCGGCATCGTCGTGAATCGCCGGGTCGTTCGCGGGGTCTCACGGTGACGGCGATCGGAGCGGTCTGCGTGCTGCTCGCGATCGCCGCGATCTCCTCGGCCGCCCGGCGCGGCTCGCTCGTCGAGCGCCGGCTCGCGTTGTTCGCGCCGGCGGTCCGCCGGCCACCCGCGTGGCGGCCGGTCACCGATCGCGACCTCCGGCACGCCGGCCTGATGCGATCGCAGACCGAGCTGGTCGCGTTGAAGTGTCTCGGTCTCATCCTGGGCGTCGTCGTTGGCGGTGCGATCGGCTCCCTCGGCCTCGCCGCCGCCCTTGCCTATGGGGGGTTCGTCGGGCCGTCGGTCGCCGTCGAGCGGCGCGCGCGATCGCGCCGCCGAGCCGCGGAGCGCGCGCTCGGCCCGCTGCTCGAGCGCGTCGAGGCGCTCGGTGCGGCCGGCCGTCCGATCGAGGCGGCGCTCGCGACCGTTGCGCGGATCCCGAGCTCCTCCCCGGTGCTCGACTTCGCGCTGAACGGCGCAGCCGATGCGTATGCGCTCGGTGCTCCGCTGTACGGAGCGCTCGGCGCGTCGGCG
Organism: Saccharimonadales bacterium (SeqCode); assembly: GCA_035493615.1. Taxonomy (GTDB): domain Bacteria; phylum Chloroflexota; class Limnocylindria; order P2-11E; family P2-11E; genus UBA4735. The sequence continues at coordinate 26,121 of DATJHW010000063.1, forward strand.
CAGGCCGAGGGAATCCGGCCGCTCGCCGCCCTTGCCGGCGCGCTGGAGCGGTCCCGCGGGCTCGGTCAGAGCTCGATCGCGGCGGTCCGGGACGCCCGCGACGCCGCCCGCGCGGCCGAGCGGGCTGCCTCCATCGAGGCGGCCGCGACGGTCGAAGGCAAGCTGATGCTCACCCTCGTGCTCTGTTACCTCCCGGCCCTGATGCTTCTCGTGGTGATCCCGCTGTTCCTCACGCTGCTGGACGGCCTCTTCGGCTGACCGGGCTCTCGTACACTCCGGTAGAGATACCGGCGCACTTCGCGCCAAACGAGGAAGTGACCATGCCGTTCAACCTGGGTGGACCGGAGCTCGTCTTCGTCCTCATCATCGTGCTCATCGTCTTCGGCGCCGGGAAGCTCCCGACGGTGTTCGGCCAGCTCGGCAAGGGCGTCCGCACCTTCCGCGACGAGGCGGAGAAGAAGGACAGCGAGCCGCTCGCCTCGACCGCGACCGGGGCCGCCGCGGCGCCGGGCGCCAGCAAGTACTGCTCGAGCTGCGGGAAGCCGAACGCCAACGGCGCGAAGTTCTGCGCGAGCTGCGGGACACCGCTCGCGGCCTGATCGGTCCGCGGTGAAGGCACCGCGCATCGCGTTCGTCGGCCGCCACAACAGCGGCAAGACGACGCTCCTCATCGCGGTCCTCCCGCTCCTGGTGGCAAAGGGCATCCGGGTCGGCTATCTGAAGCACGCCCACGCCGGATTCGAGATCGACCAACCGGAGAAGGACAGCTACCGCGCGCGCCGCACCGGCGTGCTCCAGACGATCGTCACCGGCGGCGGCCAGACCGCGGTCATCGACGACGCGGAGGATCTCGGGCTCGACGCGGCGATCGCGCGCTACGCGCGCGAGGATCTGGATCTCCTGGTCGTGGAGGGATTCAAGGCCGAGCCGCTGCCGAAGATCGAGATCGCGCGCCGGGTGCTCTCGACCGAGCTGCTCTGCCTGAACGACCGTAATCTCGTCGCGACCGTGACCGATTTCGACGTGAGCCCGGACGTGCCGCATTTCGGCCCCGGTGACGCGCCCGCGATCGCGGACTTCATCGCCGGCCGGATCAGCCGGTGAGCGTCTCGGCCGCGATCATGGCCGGCGGCAAGAGCACGCGGATGGGCCAGGACAAGGCCTGGATCGAGCTCGACGGCGAACCGCTCATCTCGCGGGTGGCCCGGGTGCTCGGCGAGGTCGCGGACGAGGTCATCGTCGTCGCGAACGATCCGCGTTACGAGACGCTCGGCCTCAAAGTCGTGCGCGACAGGTACCCGCAGGGGGGCGCGCTCGGCGGGATCGCGACCGGCGTCGGCGCGGCGGCGCACGACACCGTGCTGGTCGCCGCGTGTGACATGCCGTTCCTCTCCGCGGACCTGTGGCGCCTGCTGCTCGGCCACGCTGGGGAGGCCGACGTGGTGATCCCGCGCGTCGCCGCCGAGTACGAGACGATGCACGCCCTCTACGCGAAGACCTGCGTCCCGCACATGATCCGGGCGATCGCGGAGAACCGGCTGCGGGTGATCTCGTTCTTCGACGCGGTGACCGTGAAGGCGATCGACGAGCCCGAGCTCCGCACGGTGGACCCGACGTTCCGCGCGTTCACGAACGTGAACACGCCCGAGGAGCTGGCTAGCGCGCTCGGGGTGCCTTAGCCAGCAGGGGCTCGAGATGCTTGCGGCGGTGCTCGGCGCTGTGGCCGACCGCGTCGAACGGCCACTGGGCCGAGCGCTGCTTACGGAAGTACTCCGGTGGCGCGGCGCGGAGCGCCTTCAGCATCGCGCGCTGCGCGGCGCGGTGCTCCGTCACGATCGTCGTGGCCGGCGTGCGATGCGAGCGCCTGTAGATGCCCGCGTTCGTGTCGTTGATCGCGCCGGTCTTCGGCGGCTCGTACGGACGGAGGGGACTCTTGTCGTTCGCGGTCACGCGGGCCTGGCGGAACTTCCAGGCGTTGATGTGCGCGAGAACGTCCTTCGCGGTGAACCGGATCGGGGCCCCCTCGCGCATCGCGGGCTTGCGTAGGCCGGCCGTCGTGAGCGTGCGCACGACGGCGTCGAGCGAGCGGTACTCCGCCTCGACGCGCTTGATGACGCTGGTACGGGTGTGGGTCACGCCTTCGCGCGGACGCGCTCGAGCCTGCGGTGGCGAGCGAGGTCACAGTGCGCGCGGGCCTGCCACTCGTCCGGATCGTCCTCGCGGCAGTCGTACGTGCGGCAGTGCTCAGGGCGCGACGCGTAGATGCCGCACTGGAGGTGTTTCGTGTCGAACGCGTCGCACGCGATCATCGGCTGCCGGCCATCGGGCTGTTTGGCCCAACCCACGACGTGCACGTCGGTGCCCGCAGCCTGGTAGATCGGGCGGATGTCCGAGAGCTTGAACCAGCTGTCGGAGTCCTCCATGAACTGCTTCGTGCAGCAGGGCGCCTCGCAATTCTGGCAATCCGGGTACTTCGGCATGACCGCCATGAGGCAACTCCCCTGGATCCGCGCGGACCTGAAAGACTGCGGTCGATGGTAGGTGACGCGACCGCGTTCCGGGAGCAGATCGCGGCGTTCGTCCACGACCGGTACGAGCTCGACCCGACCGCGGCGACGATCGCCGGCCTGCACGACCACGACGCGCGGCTCGCCGATCTCTCGGCCGACGGCTTCGCGGCCCGCGACGCGTTCACCGACCGGTGGCTGCACGTCTTCGAGTCGCACGATGCGCGGGCGTGGAACGCCGGTGACCGGACCGATCTGGCTCTCGTGCTCGGCGAGCTGCGCGGCGAACGAGCGCTCCGGCCATTCGAGCGGCACGCGCGCCAGCCGTCCCTCTACTCCGACGCGATCACGCGCGGCGCGTACTACGCGCTCATCCGCGAGGAGGGTGACGTCGAGACGAGGCTCGGCGCGCTCGCCGAGCGGCTCGAGCAGGCACCCGCGGCGCTGCGCCATGCCGTCGCGAACCTGGACCCCGACCGCGTCCCACCGGTGTACGTCGTCGTCGCGGGCGAGAGCGCGACCGCGGGGGCCACGTTCGTCCGCGCGGTGCTTCCGTCGCTCGCGCCCGCCGGCTCCCCGGCGAAGGCCGCGCTGGCCGGGGCGGGGAAGCGGGCCGGCGACGCGCTCGACCAGTACGCCTCGTGGCTTCGCGACGACCTCATGCGCCGCGCGAGGGGCAGCTTCGCGATCGGCCGCGACGCCTTCGACGCGCTGTTGCGGGACAAGGAGCTCCTTCCGTACGACGCGGTCACGCTGAAGGCGTGGGGCGAGGAGCTCTACGCGGAGACCGCGTCTCGTCTCGCCGACGCGGCGCGCGCGTTGGGCGACTCGGACTGGCGCGACAGCGTCGATCGGCTGCGGAAGGCGCATCCGGCCGAGAGCGAGCTCGTGTCCGCGTATCGCACCGACATGGAGCGGTCGCGTGAAGCGACCGCGGTCGCCGACCTCGCGGCGTTCCCGCCCGGCGAGTCGCTCACGGTCGAGGCGATGCCCGACTTCGCCCGGCCGACCCTTCCGTACGCCGCGTACGTCCAGCCCGGGCAATTCGAGCGCTCGCGGCGCGGGCGCTTCTGGGTGACCCTCCCCGCGGATGGCGAGCCCGACGCGGTGAAGGAGGAGCGCCTCGCGGGACACCCGCGCAAGGGCATCGCGGTCATCGCCTGCCACGAGGGCTATCCCGGACATCACCTGCAGCTGGCCACCGCCGCCGACCACCCGTCGTTCGCGCGCAAGGCCATCCGCTCGAACGTGTTCATCGAAGGATGGGGGCTGTACGTCGAGGAGCTCATGACCGAGCTCGGATTCCTCGACGATCCTGAGACGCGGCTCCTCCGGTTGAAGGACCTGCTCTGGCGCGCGGCGCGCGTGAGCGTGGACGTCGGGCTCTCGACCGGGGCGCTGGGCTTCGAGCAGGCGGTCAACTTCATGATGCAGGGGCCGAAGCTCGAGCGGCCCAACGCGGTCGGCGAGTGCCGTCGCTACACGCTCAACCCGCTGCAGCCGTCGAGCTACGCGCTCGGCCGCGCCGCGATCCTCGATCTCCGCAAGCGGGCACAGACGAAGGGCCTCGGCATGCGCGCGTTCCACGACGCGTTGCTCGGCTGCGGCTCGATCCCGCCGTCGCTGGCGGCGGCGGAGCTCGGGCTCTAGCGGCTTACTCGGCCAGGCGCGGGAGGATCGGCGTGGCGGTCGTTCCGGCGCTGTAGATGATGTTCAGGTCACCGTTCTGGAGGTCGATGGTCTTCGCGATGAGCTGGCCGCCGTCGATGGTCGCGTTGTTGCCGTCGAGCTGGATCGTGCCGTTCGGGAAGTAGATCGTGCCGCCGGCGTCCAGGGTCCCGGTGCCGTCGACGCGCAGGGCGGTCGTGCAGGCGGGGTCCTGGTAGACGCCCATGTTCGCGTAGCTGCCGGTGGTCATCGGGCGGAGCACGATCGGGTGGTTGCCGCCGTCGCCGACGTCCGAGCACGTGCCGGTCGACGACGGGAAGTTGCTGGTCGTGTTGTAGATGAGGACCTTGCCGTCGCAGGGCGTCGCGGTGTTGAGATCGACGTGCGCGGCGTTCGTGTCGCGCGAGATATCGCCGCCGAGACCGCCGCCTTTCAGGATGTAGATCCCATGGCAGAGCGCCACGTTGGTCAGCTCATTCGTGTAGATGCCCTCCGGCGCGGTGTTGGTTCCGCTGATCAACGGGGGGTTCGTCGGTAGCGCCGGCGGGTTGAGGCCGCCGACGTAGCTCTTGCCGTCCGGCTTCGGATAACCGGCGTACGGATCAGCGGCGACCGCCGCGCCGGTGTGCACGGTGACGCCCGCGGGGAAGGTGTCGTTGGTCGTCCCCCCGACGGTGTCGAACGTATAGGGGTTCGGCGAGCACGGTGCCGGCGCGAGCGCGCAGATCTGCAGATCCTGCCCGGACGTGAAGCCGTACACGGAGCTGGTGTTGCAGGAGTTCGAGATGATCCCGCCGCCGTAGACCTCGAGGTTGAGGTTCGGCGAGACGGTGATCCCCGGCGCCGCGCAGCTCGTGCCCAGGGCCATGATCGGGTAGCCGTTGTTCGCGGCCTCGGCACCGGCCACGCCGCGCGCGCGGACCGGGTTGAAGGCCGCCTCGGCCGGCACGAGCGTGGTCTTCACCTGGCGGACGATCACCACCTCGACGTGCTTGACCGGGCTTTCGCCCGCGTACGCCCCCGATGCCGGCGCGTTCGACGATGCCGTCGTGGACCCGTTCACGGTGACCGTCGTGCTGTTCACTCCGTTCACGAAGCCGTTCGTCGCCGCGTCCGTGATCGCGGCGGTCGTTGCCTGAAGGACGGTGCCCCCCTGGTAGAGCACGACCGCACCCGCGAACGCGGCCGCGTCGGCAGCCTCCTGCTGGGTGCGTTTCGCGGCGAAAAGCTGTCCGGAGTCGATGGCCAGACCGACCACGAAGAGCAGGGCCATGAACACGATCGCGATCATCACGATCGCCTGCCCGCCCTCGGAGTCCGGTCCAATGAACTTGCGCATCCTCATCACCTCTGAATCACTAGCTGCGAGCCGCCGCGGAGCGTCAGCGTGA
>DATJHW010000064.1:0-35433 GCA_035493615.1 Saccharimonadales bacterium (SeqCode)
TGCGAACGGCATCGTGAACGTCCGAGCGAAGGACAAGGCCACCGGCAAGGAGCAGCACGTCACGATCACCGCCACGAGCGGCCTGGCGAAGGACGAGGTCGAGAAGCTCGTCCGCGATGCCCAGGCACACGCCGAGGAGGATCGCCGCAACCGCGAGCGGATCGAGACGCGCAACGAGGCGGACAACCTCGCGTACCAGGCCGAGAAGGCGCTTCGTGACGCGGGCGACAAGGTTCCCGCGGATGTGAAGAGCGACGTCGAGCTGAAGGTCGCGGCCGTCAAGGACGCGCTCAAGACCGACGACACCGAGAAGATCAAGTCCGCTGCGGACGCGCTGCGGCAGTCGTCGACCAAGATCGGAGAGGCGATGTACAGGGCCGATCAAGCGGCGCAGTCCCAAGCCTCAGGTGAGTCCGAGGGCGAGCCGGCCGGCGCGACCGCCGGCGCCGACGGCGCGAAGAAGGACGACACGATCGAAGGCGAGTTCAAAGAGCAGTCGTAGGCATCTAGTTCTGTAGCGCGAAGCGGCTGGCCTCTGGCCTTCCCGCTGGCGGGCCCCCTCTGTGGAGGGAACCCCCGCCGGCGCCGGCCAGAAACCAGCCGCTTCGCTATTCCAACGTGCGCGTGCCTTTCTGTTCCTTGGCCCGTCCTCTATTTCGCGACCAGCACTCCCACCATGCCGTACTGCTCGTGGCCGGGCAGGTGGCACATGTACATCAACGTCATCGCGGTCGGGAAGCTGAGCGTCGTCGTCCGGGTCGAGAGCGCCGGGATCGTGATCTCGTCGGGTCGCGAGTCGTGGACGGGCTCGGTGCCGAGGCGATGACGCTCGTGCATCGCCAGGTCGCCGATCATCCATTCGTGGTCGATCGGGTCGTCGTTCCGGATCGTGAACGTGATCGGCACGCCCGCGGGCACATCGATCTCGCTCATCGAGTAATGCGAGTAGTGGATCGTGATGTCCACCGACCGTGGCGCCGCCGGTGCGCACGCACCGGCGACGGCCACGAGCAGGAAAAGCGCGAGGGCGTGCTTCACGCGAGGAGGGTCCGCCGCTGCTCGCGGATCGCGACCAGGATGAGCGCGGCCATCGCGGCGGCGAGCATCGTGAGCGCGATCGGGGTCGGGTCGGTGCTGCCCGGGGTCTCGAGGCCCGCTGCGACGCGCGAAGGGCTGTGACCCTGGACGTCGACGGCGAGGTCGTAGCTCAGGGTCGACGCGTTCGTGTCGATGCGCAGCTGGCTCAGCCAGCCGTTGGCCGGCACCCAGCCCATGCCCGCATCGGAACGAAGGTCGTCGAGCAGCGGCTTCGACGCGGTCTGGTCATATGCGAGGGTGAGGCCGTTCGCGCCACGCGCGAGTGGCAGGATCGCCGGCTTGCGGTCGGTGAGGAGATACACATCGGCCTGCACCGGGTCGTTGGCCTGCTTGCCGAGGGCCAGGATGCGGAGCGGCACCCACGGGTTGGCGGTCGGGATCGTGATGTGGACCGGCGTGCCGTCGCCGATGTTCTGGCCGCGCGCCGCGGCGGCGTCCGCGTCGAACGCGGCTGCGAGGAAGATCGGGCTGCGGTTCGCGTAGAAGTCGAGGACCTCGGGCGCGTCGGCCGGAAGGCGGAAGCCGTGGGCAGTGGCCCACTCGCCGACGGCCGCGCCGCCGCCCCGCAGGACGGTGATGTCGAGCGCGTCGATCTTGGTCTCGAGCAGGACCTCGACGGCGTCATTGCGCGCGGCGGTGCTGAACGCCACCGGCGCACCGACCGCTTTGATCGGCTGGGTCTCGCGGATGAGCCGCTGGAGGGTCCACGAGCCGCCCTTCTCGACGTTCGACGGAACGCCGGGGAGCGGGGTGAGCGAGCCGAACTTGCCGCCGCCGCCCGCGAACTGGAACGCGGTGACGTAGTGCTCCACGCCGTCGTGGTAGCCAACGAAGGTCGTCGTGCGCAGCAGGTTCACCGCACCGTTGGGGCCGATGAGCCCGCCACACGCGAACGCGGGGACCGCGAGGGTGAGCATCGACAGCGCGAGACCGAGCGCGAACACGAGCGACCGCGGCATGGCTGCCTCCTTGACCGGAAGACCGGCTGGGGAGGTAGACGCTGGGCGGGGCCAGCCGGTTCCCCCTAGCTGAAGCGGGCGGTCACCATCGCGACCAGGATGCCCGCGCCCAGGGCCATCTGGGCATAGCCGAGCCGCCGGATCCGCTCGCGCAACGCGACGACCTGGGTGCCGGCGACCTGGTCGCCGGCCGCGGCGATCGGCGCGGCCGCGAGGAGTCCTTCGATCGCGGACTTGAGCGGGCCGCGCAGCAGGCCGTACGCGATGAAGGCCAGCACCGCACCGGCGACGATCGCGATCGACCAACGCGTGGCGAACGTGAGCAGCTCGCGGCCGTGCGGATTGACGAAGAGCTGGAGGATGCCGGTCGCGATCGTGACCTCGGCCACCCTACTGACGTACCGCATCTGCCGTGGCGCGATGGCCGCGAGGGCCGGACCGCGCGCGGGCATCGGCATCTCGGCGAGCGCCGGGAGCTGGACGAGGATCGTGTAGAAGCCGCCACCGACCCACAGCACACCGGTCAGGACGTGCGCCCACTGGACGGCGATCCGGCCCAGATCCTCCACGACCCCCGATAATCTAGTCATGGCTCGCACCGATTACTACGCGGTCCTCGGGGTCACGCGCGAATCGTCGGAAGACGAGATCCGCAGCGCGTACCGCAAGCTCGCTCGGCAGTACCACCCGGACGTGAACAAGGCCGACGAAGCGTCCGTCCGCTTCCGCGAGGTGACCGAGGCGTACGAGGTCCTGGCCGACCCGCAGCGCCGGCAGCGCTACGACATGTTCGGCAGCACCGACGGCGCCGTCGGCTTCGGGATCGACGATCTCTTCAACACGTTCTTCGGCGGCGAGATGCGTCGCCGCGAGCGCGGCCCGATGCGCGGCGCCGACCTGCGGATGCAGCTCGAGATCGAGCTCATCGATGCGGTCCGCGGCGGTGATCGGGGGATCAAGGTCCCGCGGCTCGAGCAGTGCGAGCGCTGCGGCGGCGATGGCGCCGAGCCGGGCTCGACCGTCACGACCTGCGAGCAGTGCGGCGGCCGCGGTGAGGTGCGTCAGGTCCAGCAATCGGTGTTCGGCCGGTTCGTCAACGTCTCGACCTGCCCGCGCTGTGGTGGGGCGGGAAAGACCGTCGACAAGGTGTGCTCGCGCTGCCGTGGCGAGGGCCGCGAGCGCAAGGAGCGCGACATCAATCTCACGATCCCAGCGGGTATCGACGACGGCCAGCAGCTGCGCGTTGCGGGTGAAGGCGAGGCCGGGATGCGCGGCGGCCCGTCGGGCGACCTCTATGTCCTGATCCGGTTGAAGGAGCATCCGCGGTTCAGGCGCGAGGGCGACGACCTCGTCCACGTGCTGCGCATCTCGCCCGCCCAGGCCGCGCTCGGCGACGAGCTCGAGGTCCCGACCATCGAGGGCCAGCATGCGTCGGTGCGGGTTCCCGCCGGCGCGCAGCACGGTCAGGCCGTGCGGCTCAAGGGCAAGGGCGTCCCACACCTCGGCGCGAGCGGCCGCGGCGACCAGCTCGTCTACCTCGACGTCGTGATCCCGCGCACGCTCACCAAGGATCAGAAGACGCTCTACCAGAAGCTCCATGCGGCCTCGGGCGCGCCCGAGCAGTCCGACGACGATCGCGGCGTGTTCGACCGGATCAAAGACGCCCTCATCTAGCTCGTCACCGCGGCCTCCGGCCGCGTCCGCCGCGGGCGCTCTCACCGAGCCCATCCGCTGGCTCGAGGTCGCGGTCCCGGCGCACGCGGAGGCGGTCGAAGCGGTGAGCGAGATCCTCGGGCGCGTCGGCTACAACGGCGTCGCGGTCGAGGAGCCGCTGCAGCCCGGTGCGCTCCACGTGGTGAAGGCGTACCTCGTCCACGACCGGATCGCGCGCATCCGCGTGCGCCGCGTGCGCGACGCGCTCGGCCACCTCCAGGCGTTCGGCCTCGGACCGATCGGCGACCTCGCGGTCCGCGAGATCAAGGAGGAGGCGTGGCTCGAGACCTGGAAGGCCTCGTTCAAGCCGATCCGGATCGGTGCGTTCCTCGTGCGGCCGACCTGGTCCGACGCCGATCCCGGCGATGCCGTCGTGCTCTCGCTCGATCCGGGCATGGCCTTCGGCACGGGTCTGCATCCCACGACGCAGGCGTGTCTCCGCGCGCTGTCGCGGATCGACGTGAGCGGAACGCGCGTGGCCGATGTGGGGACCGGCTCGGCGATCCTCGCGATCGCGTGCGCGAAGCGGGGCGCGCGTGAGGTCGTCGCGCGCGACATCGACGAGGTCGCCCTGAAGGAGGCACGGGACAACGTCGACCGGAACGGCGTGGCGATCGATCTCGCCGTGGGGAGCGCCGCGGATCTCGACGGCCCGTTTGACGTGATCCTCGCGAACATCGTCGCCGCGGTGCTGCAGAGGATCGCCGGCGATCTCGCGGCGCATCTCGGGCCCGGCGGACGCCTGGTGATCGCCGGGATCATCGCGAGCGAGGAGGCCGAGACGGTGGCCGCGTTCACGACGCAAGGCCTCCGTCCCGTCGCACGCGACCAGGACGGCGACTGGGTCTCGCTCGAGCTGACGCGTTAGAACAGGCCTGATGCATCGCTTTTTCGTCGATACCGCGCCGGCCGAGCGCGCGTTCCTGACCGGCGAGCAGGCGCGCCAGATCGCTACGGTGCTCCGCCTCAAGCCGGGCGAGCGCATCGTGCTGGTCGCGGACCTCGTGGACCATGAGGTCGAGCTGCAGGCCGTCGCTCCGGCGCAGGTCACCGGGAAGGTCGTCGCGCGCCGGCCGGTCGCCACCGAGCTGCCGTTCCGACTCACGCTCGCGGTGCCGGTGCTCAAGGCCGACCGGAGCGAGGAGATCGTCGAAGCGACGAGCCAGCTGGGCGTGGCGCGGTTCGTCCCGTTCACCTCGACACGCTCGGTCGTGCGCGAGCTATCGCCGGCCAAGCACGAGCGGTGGCAGAAGATCGCTCGCGAGGCCGCTGAGACGGCGCATCGCGGCGCGATCCCGCGCGTCGACGAGCTCGTGCCGTGGGGCGCGCTGTTCGTCCACCTCGATGGCCGCATCGTCGTGTGTTGGGAGGAGGCGACCGGGCCGCGCCTCGCGGAAGCAGCGCCGATCGGCGACGTCTCGATCGTCATCGGACCCGAGGGCGGCCTGACCGCGGAGGAGATCGATGCCGCACGCAGCCATGACGCGGCGATCGCGTCGCTCGGCGCCCGGGTCCTGCGGGCGGAGACGGCGGCGATCGCGGCCGTGGCGATGCTCGTCGGCACGCGGGGCGGCTAGATCCCGACCACTCCGCGCTGCTGGAGCTCGGTGCGGTCGAAGAGCGCGCGGTTCGCGAGGACGCGGGCGGGCGGCGCGCCGGTCGCGAGATCCTGACCGAGCCCGGCCGTGATCCGGCGCACGATGATCAAGGCCAGCACCACGAGCCCGGCCTGGACCACCGGTGTCGTGCCGTCCTGTTCCCAGATCACCGCGGGGAAGACCGCGAACGACAGCAGCGAAGCCAGCGGGAGCACGCGGCTCGGACGCGGCCGGACGGCCAGGCGCATGGCGATGGCCGCGAGCACTGGCAGCATCATGATGACGAACCCGATCGGGTCCAGCGCGAGCGCGAAGCCCCAGCCCGCGGAGTTCGCGCGGCCGCCATCGAAGCGGTGGAAGACCGGCCACATCTGGCCGACGATCGCCGCGATCCCACAGGCCAGCTGCACCTCGACCGGGAACCCGACGGCGCGCGCGACCGCGACCGCGACGAAGCCCTTCGCGGCATCCAGCAGCCCGCCGGCGATGGCCTCACCCGGGCCGACGCTCTTCCAGAGGTTGCTGCCGCCGAGCTTCCGCGAGCCGACCGCCCGGAGGTCGACGCCCCGGAGCCTCGCGACCCAGTACGGAAAGGAGACTGAGCCGGCCAGATACGAAACGAGGACGGCGAGGGCGGCCATGGGGGTCATTCTGCGGGCGTGAAAGATGTGCGCATGTTTATCAGCGGGCCTCGTCCGGACCACGTATCATTCGGTGAGTCGGCGGCCCCTCGGGGCACGCCGGCATCGTCTTGTATGACCGAAAGCGGGGTGACCCCAAAACACGACATGTCGGAAGTGATCATCGGCGAAGGCGAGTCGTTCGAGGCCGCCCTGCGCCGGTTCAACAAGAAGATCCAACAGGCTGGGATCCTCGCTGAGGCCCGCCGGCGCGAGTACTACGAGCGCCCGGCAGCCCGACGCAAGCGGAAGGAAGCCAAGCGTCGCAAGCGCTGAGGCTCCGGAGCGACCCCAGCTGAAAGCCCGGCTCGAGCAGGACCTTCGTGACGCCATGAAGGCGCGTGACGACGCGCGCCGCGATACGGTGCGGTTCGCGCTCGCCGCCATCCAGAACGAGTCCGTCGCGAAGCGCGGCGAGCTCGACGACGCGGCCATCGAGGCCGTGCTTCGCAAGCAGACCAAGATGCGCCGCGAGTCGATCGAGGCCTTCACGAAGGGCGCGCGCCCGGAGCTCGTCGCGAAGGAGACCAAAGAGCTCGAGATCCTCGAGTCGTATCTCCCGAAGCAGCTCGATGAGGACAGTGTGCGCGCCGCGGCCCGGCGCGCGATCGCGGAGACCGGCGCGACCGGCCCGAAGGAGCAGGGCAAGGTGATGCAGAAGCTCATGCCGGAGCTCAAGGGACAGGCCGACGGCGGGATGGTCTCGCGCGTCGTGAGCGAGCTGCTCAAGCCCAAGGTGTAAGTGGCGCAGGCGCAGCAGATCACGATCCTCATCCCCGACCCGGACGAGATGATGTTCGTCGCCGGCCCGAACGAGGCGAACATCGATCGCATCGAGCGCGAGTTCGGCGTGAAGATCGTCGCGCGCGGGGCGGAGCTGCGGATCAGCGGCGATCCGTCGTCGGTCGCGCGGGTGGGCGATCTCGTGGGCGCCATGCGCTCGCTGTCGGGACGCGACGACAACCTCCGCAAGCCGGCGCTCGAGCGGCTCATCGGCACCGCCAGGGAATCTCCGGTCGCGACGCCGCAGCAGATCCGCGAGCATGTCGCGACCACCGTCACGGGCAAGCGGATCGCCCCGCAGTCGGAGAACCAGCGCCGCTACGTCGAGGAGATGCGCGCCCGCGATCTCGTCTTCGCGACAGGCCCGGCCGGTACGGGCAAGTCATTTTTGGCTGTCGCGATGGGCGTGAACGCGCTTCGCGAGCGCAAGGTCACGCGGCTCATCCTGACGCGACCCGCGGTCGAAGCAGGCGAGCGGCTCGGGTTCCTGCCAGGAGACCTTGCCGAAAAGATCGATCCATATCTCCGCCCGCTCTACGACGCGCTCTACGAGCTGATGCCTGCCGAGCGCATGGTCCGCGCTCAGGAGCGCGGGGAGATCGAGGTCGCGCCACTGGCCTTCATGCGCGGGAGGACGTTGAACGAGGCGTTCATCATCCTCGATGAGGCCCAGAACACGACCCCGGCGCAGATGAAGATGTTCCTCACGCGGCTCGGTTACGGATCACAGGTCGTCGTCACCGGTGACGTCACGCAGATCGACCTTGCCGATGGGCAAAAGTCCGGAATGGTCATGGCGCGCGAGATCCTGCGTGATATCGAAGGCGTCGGATTCGTCGACTTCGATGACCGGGACGTTGTGCGCCACGAGCTCGTCGCGCGGATCGTGCGCGCGTACGATCGGTACGAGAGGAAACCCGAATGATCCGGTTCGTGCCGAGGAGCCGATCGATCGCGGAGATACGCGCGCTCATTCGAGCCGATCCGCGCGTGCGCCTCGCCGCGTTCGTCATCGCCACCGGCCTCCTCAGCGCGGTCGGGCTGCTCTTCTCCCCGGCCGTGTCATACGGGGAGGCGGGCGTCGTTGCGGACCGCGAGGTGCGCGCTCCTCACTCCACCGCGTTCACCTCCGAGACGCTGACCCAGGCCGAGCGCGACAAAGCCGCCGCCGCGGTGCAGCGCGTCTACGTCGCCGACCCCGCGGTGAACGTGACGGCGAGCTCGCACCTGCAAGCGGGGCTCACCGGCATCGCCCGGATCCGCAATGACGCGACCCAGACCCGCGATCAGCGGATCTCGGCGCTCACCAAGCTCACCGAGGTCGCGCTCAGCACGCCGCTCGCGGCCGACGCGCTGGACATGACCGCTGCCGAGTGGGATCAGCTGAATCGCGAGCTCGACCCGGCGCTCAAGACCCTCTATGGCCAGGGCATCCGCCCGGAGCAGCTGGACTCGGCGCGCACGGACTCGGTCCCCAAGGCCCTTCCGCCGGCGTGGACCGATCGCCAGAAGCGCATCGGCGCCGAGCTCCTCAAGCAGAGCCTGCAGGCGAATCTCGTGTTCGACGCGAACGCGACCGCGGCGGCCCAGCAGTCGGCGCGCAACGACGTCGCGCCGGTCCAGGTGCAGGTGACCGCGGGCGAGGTCGTCGTCCGCGACGGCCAGGTCATCACCGAGCAGGATCTCGAGAAGCTCCGCGCGCTCGGCCTGGTGAATCCCGGCGTCGACTGGAAGAGCGGCGTCGGCCTCCTCGTGTGGGCGCTCATCATCGCCGGCGTGCTCGGCCTGTTCGTCGAGCGCTATGCCGAGGAGGCGTGGCAGGACGACCGGAAGGTCATGATCGTCGGGCTCGCGCTCGTCGCGCTGACCGTCGCCGGCCGGGCGCTCATCCCGGGGCATACCGTCGCCGTGTACTTCGTCCCGTTCGCGGCCGTCGCGATGATGCTCACGATCCTGGTCGGCGGGCGCACCGCGCTCGCGACGCAGATCGCGGGCGCGCTGCACATCGGGATCATGTCGGGGCAGGTCGAGCTCGTCGCGTACGTGCTCGTGCCCGCCCTCCTGGGCATGGCCGCGGTGCGCCGCGCGACCACGGCGCGCGAATTCGTCGAAGCCGCGCTCTACGTCACGCTCGGGGACCTCGGCGTCATCGGCACGTTCCTGCTCGTGGGCCGATCCGCCGACACGCTCGGCGCGCTCCAGCTGACCGCGGCCGCGCTCATCAGTGGCGTCGCCTCGGGCGTGCTCGCGTTCGGCGCGATCGTCATGCTCGGCCACCTGTTCCGGATCACGACGGTGTTCGAGCTGCGCGAGCTCGCGGATCCGAATCATCCGTTGCTCCGCCAGCTACTGCTGCGAACACCCGGGACGTATCACCACTCACTGCTCGTCGCCAATCTGGCGGAGCGCGCGGCCGAGGTCATCGGCGCGGATCCGCTGGTCGCCCGGGTAGGTGCCTACTACCACGACATCGGGAAGATGCGGAACCCGCTCGCGTTCATCGAGAACCAGACCGGAACGAACCCGCACGACGACCTCGATCCCGCGGTGTCCGCGAGCATCGTCTCCGCACACGTTCGCGACGGCCTCGCGCTCGCCGATCGCTACCGGCTGCCGGCACAGATCCGCGAGATCATCCCCGGTCACCACGGCACCAGCCTCATCCGCTACTTCCACACCCTCGCGCAGCAGCGCGGAGCGGTCATCGACGAAGCCGCGTTCAGGCACCCGGGCCCGAAGCCGCGCAGCAAGGAGGCCGGCATCATCATGCTGGCCGACGGTACCGAAGCCGCGGTCCGCTCGATCGAGGACAAGACTCCGGAGGCCATCGGCGAGATGGTGGAACGGATCGCCGCCGAGAAGGTGGCCGACGGCCAGCTCGACGATTGCGACCTCACGCTCCGCGACGTGCAGCGCGTGAAGGAGGCGTTCCGCGAGCTGCTCGCCGGCGTCTATCACGAGCGGATCCCGTACCCCGAGGACCGCATCGCTCGACTGCCCGCGGCCACACCGCCCCCGACGAGCGCGTCCGGCACCTGAGACTCTCGTTCCGCGGCGATCCACCGTGCGACCTCGCGCCCGTCCGTCGCGCGATCCGCAGCGCCGTGAAGCCCTACGGGCTGCCGCCGGACGCGCTCATCACGGTCGCCTTCGTCAGCGACCTGGAGATGCGCGAGCTGAACAGGCGATACCGGTCGAAGGACCGGACCACCGACGTGCTCTCGTTCGGCCAGGCGGTCGGGCGCGCGAGAGGTGAACGGGCTGTAAAGAAGCTCGCCCGCGACGCCGACGGCGCGCTGGACGTGGGCGACGTCGTCATCAGCGCCGCCCAGGCGGGCCGGCAGGCGAAGCGGCGGAGGCATCCGCTCGTGCGGGAGATCGCGTTCCTCGCGGCGCACGGGACGCTGCATCTGCTCGGCTTCGAGGATGACACCCCGGCGGGGTACCGTGAGATGGTACGGCTGGGGACTGCCGCGACCATGGAGGCCGTGGCAGCATCGCGCGGGTGAAACACCCGCCCCTCGCCGGCGTTACCCGGTAGTGATGCGCTTGCTCGCGGCCGGTGTAGCGGTATGCGTGCTGTTCGGGACGCTCGCCGTACCCGCCGCGGCCTCGACCGCGGACCTCGTCATCCAGGTCGACGGGCTGGTGAAGGCGTTCCCCGGCGACACCGGCCTGTACATCGCCGATCCGCTCGTGCCGCAGCCCCTCTACACGCACGACCCGGACGTGCCGTTCATCGCGGCGTCCATCTACAAGCTCGGCATCCTGGTCGACGTCGAGAGCCTCGTCGACTCGGGCGCCCTCAAGTATTCCGACACGATCGAGATCCAGCCCGAGGACATCACCGACGACGGCTCGTACGAGATCGCAGGCACGGTCATGACGGTCGACGAGGCGCTCGAGGCGATGATCACCGTGTCGGACAATGGCACCGCGCTCGAGCTCTGGCGCTCGCTCGGCCCCGACAGCATCAATGCGACGCTCCAGCGGCTCGGCCTGGGCGCCTTCCACATCGCGACCGACGACAACGACGACAACACCGTGACCGCGCGGGTCGTCGGCCAGCTGTTCACGCTCCTCGCGCAGCGGAAGCTCGTGTCCGCCGCGGCGTCCGACCGGATGCTGGCGCGGCTCGAGCGGAACCAGATCAACGACCGGCTTCCGGCGCAGCTCCCGGACGGCACCGTCGTCGCGCACAAGACCGGGAACCTCGGATTCGCCACGCACGATGCCGGGATCATCTACACGCGATCGGGAGCGCGCGTCGTGGTCGGCCTCACGGCGAACACGGACGAGGAAGAGGCGGTGCACTTCCTCGGTGGCCTCGGCGCGCTCGTGTACTCGGCGGTGCTCGAGCCGCCGGTGAACGCGCGGTACCGCCTGCCGGTGACCCCGCCCGCCTATGACGCCGGCTCGGCGCAGACCTTGCCCATCCAGGTGACGAACATCGGAACGAAGGCCTGGGCCGCGTCCGGTCCCCCTAGCGTGCGGCTCACCTGGCAGATCAAGGATCCCGGCCAGCGGGTCGTCGCATCGACCGCCACGCCGATACCGCTTCCGGCGCTCGCGCCCGCCGCGACCGCCCCCCTGACCCTCGCGTTCACCGCACCGGCCGCCGTCGGCGACTACACGTTCACCGTCGGGCTCGCCGACGCGAACGGGACTGCGCTCGCCTCCGCGGGCGCCGCGACCGGATCCTTCACGTTCCACGTCCACGTCGCGTATCTCGTGACCTCGCTCGCTCGCCTGCCGCTGCTCGTCCATCGGAGCGAGCCGTCACTCCTGATCGTGCAGTACTCGAACCTGCCGGGCGCGGGCAGCGATCCGCACGCGTACACGCTGTTCTGGCGCGCGATCGACCCGGCGACGAGCAAGACCGTCGCGTCGGGCTCGTCGCCGCTCGGCACGTCTGCAGCCGTTGGCAACGGGACGTTCTTCTCCGTGTTCAACGCGCCGGCGCTGCGTGGCACGTACAAGATCGCGATCGAGCTGCGCGAGGCGGGGAGGACCGTGAGCGAAACACAGACGCTCACGGTGGAGATCGCGGGTCCGCGCTCCTATCCCGACGACCGCGACAGCGCCGCCCAGCCGGCCCCCCGCACGACGCCTGGGCCACGGCCGAGTGGCGCGACCCCCCGGCCCTCGGCGATCAACACGCCCCGCGGCCGCACGCCTTCGCCGCCGCCGTGATCACCGCCAGCGGCTGAGGATGTTCTCCCGCTGGAATGCGAGCCGCGCGAGGAAGAAGACCAGCGCGTCGCATACGAGCAGGAATACCGCCGTCCCGAGGAACGACTCATTGTTGATGACGACGCGTCCGGTCACCTGCAGGATCCCGATCCCGACGACCGGAACGACGACCAGCCCGCCGATCTGCTGCGCGACGCGCACGTCGTTCACGCGCGTCGAGATGAGAATGCCGAGGTTCACCGACAGCAGCGTGAGGAGCGGCACCATGATGACGATCGCGAGGATCCATCGCGGCGCGGTCACGGCGCGCACCGCGGCGGCGCTTCCGAGCAGGCTCACGGCCCCGAGGTAGATCGCGTACGCGATCCAGGTCACGATCACGGCAGGGATCGCGGACGCGAGGCTCTTCGCGAGGAGCAGCTCGCCGACGCGCACCGGTGCCGCGAGCAGCGGCTCGAGCGTGCGAGCGGCCTTCTCGCCGATGACGGAGTAGATCGCGATCGTGAGCGGTACGACCGTCGGGATGAGCATGAACAGGATCAGGAAGTACGTGGCGATGATCCCCTGCACGGCGTCCTTCGGGTCGAGCCCGATCACGGCCGGCGACGCCGCGTAGAGCGCCGCGACATCCTTCTCGCTCGGCGGCACGAGCGCCGCGACGGCCACGGCACCGATCCCGGCGATGAGGATCACCAGCGGCGGGAGCACGGTCATGCCGACCAGGAGCCGGTTGCCGAGCGCCTCGCGCCACTCACGGATGCACACGGCGCGCACGATCGTCCCGCGGTCCGCGGTCGTGGCGAGCGTGCTCACGTGCCCTCCACGACCTTGAGGTACACGTCCTCGAGCGACACCTTGCGGTCGCTCACGTAGGCGACCTCGGCGCCGGCTCCGACGAGCGCACGGACCACGCGAGGATTCACGAGCACGGGATCCGCGCTGGCCACGATGATCGAGCCGTTCTCGAGATGCGCGTCCGTGACGCCCGCGACGGCCCGGACCTGCACGAGGTGCTCGGGACGGGGCGAGGGCGTGATGCGGAACTCCGTCGCGTGCCCGTACAGCTCCTCGCGCAGGTCCGCCGGCGTATCGATCCGGATGATCGTGCGGCGGAAGAACGCGATCCGATCGCAGAGCCGGTCGGCCTCATCGAGGTTGTGCGTGCAGAGGAACACCGTCCGACCCTCACCGCGGATCTGCGCGATGAACTCCCGTACGGTCCGTGCCGCGTCCGGGTCGAGGCCGGTGGTCGGCTCGTCGAGAAAGATGATCCGCGGCTCGTGGATCGCGGCGCGTGCGATCGCCATCTTCTGCTTCATGCCGCGCGAGAACGTGGCGACCGCTTCGGCGCGGCGGTCCCAGAGCCCCATGAGCCGCAGGTAGCGCTCCGTCTGACTGCGCGCCACCGCCGGTCCGAGCCCGAACAACGTCGCGAAGAACAGGAGATTGTCCTCGGCCGACTGGCGCTCGTAGAGCCCGGGCTGCTCCGTCAGGATCCCGACCGACGCCCGGATCTGCTCGTCGTGCGACCCGAGCCGGAAGCCGGCGACCTCGGCGGTGCCGCTCGTGGGCGCGATGAGCGCGCAGAGCAGTCGTAGCGTCGTCGTCTTGCCCGCGCCGTTGGGACCGAGGAACCCGAACACCTCGCCCTCGCGCACCTCGAGGTCGAGGTCCTCGACCGCCGTGAGGCGATCGAATCGCTTCGTCAGACGCTCGGTGCGAAGGACCACGCCCATCGGATGAAGCGTAGGGCCGATGCCTCACAATTCCCTGATGACGGCGGCATCCGAGACCGATACGCAACGCAAGCTCTCCGAGCTTTCGTTCCTCAGGGAGATCGCGCAGCTCGCCTCTTCGACGCGCGACTGGGACGAGATGCTGCGGATCGTGATCGACCGTACCACCGACGCGATGCGCGCCGAGGTGTCCTCGCTGTACCTCGTCGAGAAGCGTGATGGCCTGCTCCGCCTCGTGGCGAGCAACGGCCTCAACCCGCGCGCGATCGGCAAGGCCACGCTTCGGCTGGGCGAGGGCATCACCGGCTGGGTCGCCAACGCGCGCGTGCCACTCACGGTCCGCGACGTCCACGCCGAGCCGCGCTGGAAGGTCGTGCCGTCGGTCGACGTGGACCGGTTCACCTCGATGCTCAGCGTGCCGCTGGTCATCCGTGACGAGGTCATCGGGGTGATGAACGTGCAGACGGTCGAGCTTCGCGAATTCGAGCGCGGGGAGATCGACTTCCTGCAGACGATCGCGAACCAGGTGGCCGGGATCATCGAGAAGAGCCGGCTCCAGCGCGACGCGGAGCGCAAGCTGCGGGAGGTCTCTGCGCTGTTCGAGGTCTCGAACGTCCTCACCTCGACCCTCGAGCTCGACGAGGTCCTCGGTCTCGTCGTCGACCGGCTCGTGCGCGTCTATCCGGGCGCCTCGGGCGGCATCCTGCTGCGCGACGACAGCGGCGAGCCGGTGCTCCGAGCCCGCTCCGGATCGCTCCCACGCTCGGCGCTCGCGGCCGCGCGCACCGCACTGGCCGAGACGCGCCCGGTGGCTGCCGCGGACGGCCTCGCCCTCCCGCTCATCGCGGGCGACCGGCTGGTCGGCGCGGTCGCGCTGCATGTACCGGGGCAGGCCGAGTTCGCGGAGACCGAGGTCGCGTTCGTCGGCGCGCTCGCCAACCAGGCCGCGCTCGCGATCGACAAGGCCTCGCTGTACGCGCTCGAGCGGAGAACGTCGGAGCGGCTGCGGGAGCTCGACCGCGCGCGTTCGGACTTCGTGGCCGTGGTCACGCACGACCTGCGCACGCCGCTCTCAGTTGTGCGTGGCTACCTCGATCTCTTCGCCGAGCAGACGCGCAAGAGCAAGAACGGCCACGGCCTGCCGCTCGCGGAAGCGACGGCGCAGGTCGAGCGGCTCGACCAGCTCGTCGACAAGATCCTCGCCTCCGTGAAGGACGATCGGCCGGACATCAACGTGCGCCGCGCGCGGTTCGACCTTCGCGCCGGGCTCGTGGCCGCGGTCCGCGAGATGGGGCCGATGGCCCGCAAACACACGCTTCGGGGCCCGCGGTCGGGCGGGCCACTGTGGGCCCGCGGTGACAAGCGCCGGACCGCCGAGGTCGTCGCCGGCCTGGTGCACAACGCGACGAAGTACGCGCCCGCCGGGACCGGCATCACGGTGTCGGTCGCGAGAGAGAAGGATCGGGCGATCGTGCGCGTCGCCGACGAAGGACCCGGGGTGCCGCCTGAAGATCGCCGCCGGATCTTCGAGCCCTTCGTCCGGCTCGGATCGGACGAGATCTCCGGCGCGGGCATCGGACTCTTCTCCTGCCGCCGGGTGGCGGAAGCCCAGGGTGGCGCGCTGTGGTTCGAGGACCCGCCGGACGGCGCGCCGGGCAGCGTGTTCGCCTTCAGCGTGCCGCTCGCGCGCGGCGACGACCGGTGACCAGCGTCCTCATCGTCGACGACGATCGCGCGCTCGTCGGGATGGTCGCGTCGCTGCTCGGCGCCGAGGGCTACGACCTCCTCACGGCGTACGACGGCGAGACCGCGCTGCGCCGTCACGCCGAGGAGCTGCCCGATCTCGTCATCCTCGACCGCAGGCTGCCGAAGATGACCGGCGACGAGATCTGCAAGCGCATCCGCGCGGCCGCCCAGACGCCGATCCTCATGCTCACCGGCGAGAAGGGCGAGGACGAGCGCGTGAAGCTGCTCGATCTCGGTGCCGACGATTACCTCGAGAAGCCGTTCGGGCGCAAGGAGCTGCTCGCGCGCGTGCGCGCCCTGCTCCGGCGCGCGCCACCGAACGCCGGACCTGCGACCGCGCGTGCGATCGGCGGGCTCGTCATCGACGGCCGGGCGCACACCGCGCGCATGGGGTCCGAGGAGCTCCCACTCACGCCGACGGAGTTCCGGCTCCTCGCCGCGCTCGCGGCGCGGCCCGGCGAGCTCGTCGATCGCAAGGCGTTGCTTCGTGCGGGCTGGCCCGAGGAGCGCGACCCCGATCCTGAATGGCTGAAAGCCCATCTCGCCCGGCTGCGGACCAAGCTCGCATCAGCCGGCGCGCCGATCCCGGCGAACGTGCGGGGTGTCGGCTACAAGCTCGGCTGATCGCGCGTGACCGCGATCCCGTGGCGCTCGAGATACGTGAGCAGCGCCTCCATCCGGACCTGCTGATCCGCGGGCACGAGACCGCGTGGCTCGCGATCGCCCGCGGCGAGCCGGCGAACCGCGATCGTCGCCGGACCCAGGGCCAAGAGGTAGCTGCCGCGCGGCGCGTGCAGCACCCATCGCGCGATCCCGGCCGACCCTTCGACCCGCACGGCGACGGTGCCCTCGCGGGTGCCGGCCAGCCGGGCCAGCCGCACGCCGAACGGCACGAGCGCGTCCAGTGCCGCGCGCGCCGCGCCCGAACGGGCGGCCAGGCCGAGCAGCGGCCCCGCTCCGCGGGTGTGCGGATCGACCCAGAAGGCCGCATCTCGAAGACCCGGCCAGACCGCGGGTAGCTGCACCGAGAGGCCGCTCTCGACCGCCATCCCGCGCACCGGCGCGAACTCGCACGCTCGCATCGCCCCTGACCGGACGGAGGCGAGGAACGACCGAGCCGTCGCGACGTTCGCCGTGTCACGCGACGCCGGCGCGAGCCACGCGTCGACGCGCAGCGGATCGCCGACCTCGCTCGCTCGCACGAGCGTCGCCACGACCGCGGAGACCGCGCTGCAGCCGGTGAGGACCGCGATGCCCTGAGCCGCGATGTCCGCGGTCCGCTCGCCGATCGACCGCGCATATGACGCGCTATCGGAGAGGTCGACCAGATCGGCCTGCCGTTCGAGCGCGACGTCGAGGAGCGCATGCGTCCGCCGCTGGAACGGTCCGACCGTGTCGAGCAGCACGTCGTTCGCATGGACGAGCGATCGCAGCGCGGCCCGGTCTTCGACGTCGGCCTGATCGTGACCGATCGGGACGGCCGCGACGCCGTCGGCGCGCAGGAGCGCGACGGCATGCCGGCCGAAGAAGCCGCGTGCGCCGAGGACCAGCACGCGCCTCATGCGATCCTCCGACCGAAGACCACGAGCCACGGGATGAAGAGCGCAAAGAGCGCGGCGGTCAGGATGCGGCTACCGGCGTCGCTCCCGGCCGCCGCGGCGAGCGCCAATCCGAAGCCGAGCAGCCAGACGGTCCACGACCATCGTCCGAGCCAGGGCGGTACGCCGCGCGTGCGCGCGGTGAGCACCGCCCCGGCGACGCTGTACAGGCCGTTGGCCACGATCCCGCTGACCCGGAGCGGTCCGCCGACGTCGAAGGTCCGGTCTCCGGTCCAGGCGATCAGCATCGACTCGGCGGTCACATCCGCGACGACCCCGAATGCGGCGGCGGCGACAGCCACCCGGGCCATCGCGGGCCAACCGAGCCGCGACGCCCACCACCGGAAGAAGACGAGCAGCGAGAATGCCGCCGCCATCCAGAGCGCCCAGCCGGTGCGCCACGCGAGGAGGTGCCCGGCGACGTAGGCCGCGCCGATGGGCGTGGGCGCCAACGAGACGCCGGGCGCGAGCACCGTCGCGAGCGCGAGCGCGGCTGCGCCGTTGATGACCGCGCAGATCCAGGGCACGCGCGGTTTCACCACGCGAAGTGTGACGGCGGCGAGCACCGAACGACAACCGTCGCGGACCTGACTCGCCACCGCGCGGCTGCCTAGCGTCCCTCCATGGACGAGCGGGACGCCTGCGCGCTCGTGGCCATCGCGCAGAAGGATGGCAAGCCGACCCGCGACGTGCTCGCGGAGACGATCCGTGGTCTCGAGTGCCTCGCGCACCGCAGCGGCTCGATCGACGGCGAGGGCGACGGCTCCGGCATCCTCTGCGACATCCCGCGCGACCTCTGGGCCGATGCGCTCGCCGGCGCGCGCCTGGATCCCTCGCAGGTCCTCGACCGGCGGTTCGCTGTCGCGCACGTCTTCGTGCCGGCCGGCGATGACGAGATCGTCCAAGCCGAGGTCCGGCGGATCTTCGCGCGGCATCGCATCCGGATCCTGCTCGAACGTCACGGCACGACCCGACGCGCGGCGCTCGGTCCTCGCGCGAAAGCCGGCGAGCCGCGGTTCTGGCAGCTCGCGCTGCAGGTCCTCGGTCCGGCGCGGCGCGCCGGCCGCCGCCTCTACCGCGTCGGCATCGACGTCGAGCGCGAAACGCCGGCGACGATCGTCAGTCTCTCGCGCAGCACCGTCGTGTACAAGCTGCGCGGTCACCCGCAGCAGCTGGCCGCGTACTTCACCGATCTCGCGGACCCGCGGTTCCGGACCTCGATGGCGTTCGGGCACAACCGCTACGCGACGAACACGACGACGAGCTTCGAGCGCGTCCAGCCATTCGCCGCGTTCGCGCACAACGGCGAGATCAACACGATCTCGCGGCTACGCGACGAGGTGGCCTCCCTCGGCATCGCGCTCTCGCGCGACGGCAGCGATTCGCAGGACGTCGATGCGACCCTGCGTGGCCTGGTGCTCGGCCGGGGCCTCGATCCGATCGAAGCGCTCGAGCTGCTCTTCCCGCCGATCGTCAGCGAGGTCCGGCGGATGGATCCGCTGGCCCAGGACGCGTACACGAGAGCGCGCGCCGCATTCGGTCCGTACGCGCAGGGTCCGGCGGCGTTCCTCGCGCGAATGGGCGACCTCTGCCTCGTGGGCGTCGATGCGATGGGCCTCCGTCCGTTGTGGCACGTCGAGACGGACGAGGCACACGTGTTCGCGAGCGAACGCGGGTTCATCCCGCTCGAGCGCTACAGCGCCGACCCGCGCCCGCTCGCACCGGGCGAGCACGCCGGGCTCGAGCGGACCGCGCGCGGCTGGCGCTACCTCGACGAGGGGATCCTCCGCGCGCGCTTCGTCGCCCTCCGCGCGAAACGTGGCTGCGCGCCGGCCGACGATCGCCGCAGGCTCGAGACGGGTGGACCGACGATCGCGCCCGAGGCCGCCGCGAAGCGGCCGGGCCGCCGCGTCGAGGTCAGCGTCATGCCCGACGAGGTCGAAGATGTCGCGATCCGCCGCGAGCAGCAGCTCGCTGCGTTCGGCTACGAGCCCGAGGACGTGAAGCAGGCCGCGTTCATGGAGGAGACCGGCAACGAGCTCATCGGCTCGCTCGGGTACGACGGGCCGCTCGCGGCGCTCGCGACGAAGCGCACGAACCTCGCGGACTACCTCCAGGAGACCGTCGCGGTCGTCACCAATCCGGCCATCGACCGCGAGCGTGAGATCGAGCACTTCTCGACACGCGTCATCGTCGGGCCTCGGCCCTCGATCGACGGCGCGGGCCGCGCACGAGCGTGGATCGAGCTGCGCGTTCCGCTCCTGCTCGGCGGCCACGCGCCGGAGAGCGCGATCGCGCTCGACGACCTGCGGCCGCAGGCACGCGCCGCGGGCACCTGGCTCGTGGACGATCTCGTTGCCGAGCTCGCGGCGCAGGGCCGCCGCGCGGCCGTGATCCTCGAGGCCGATCGCGACTGGGACGAGGATCCGCGCGACGCGCTGAGCCGTCTGACCGCGGCCGCGACCCGCGCCGTCCGGACCGGGACGCGCGTCGTGCTCGTGCGCGACCGCGCCGTACGGGCCGAAGGGCGCGCGTGGATCGACCCGCTGCTCGTCATCGCGGCCGCCCATCGCGCGCTGCGCCTGCTCCCCGTGGCCAACGGGTCCCTCCGGCGCGAGTGCGCGCTCCTTCTGTCCGCGGGCAGCGTCCGGAATCTCCACGACGTCGTCGTCGCGCTCGGCCTCGGGGCCGACGCGGTGAACCCGTACCTGCTGTTCGAGCACGCACTCGGGACGGGCGACCCCGACGCGCTGCCGAACCTCGTCGAAGCGCTCCGCAAGGGCATCGAGAAGGTCTGCTCGACCCTCGGCATGCACGAGGTGCGCGGCTACGGTCGCGCGTTCTCGGCGATCGGCCTCGCTCCGGAGGTCGCGGACTTCCTCGGCGTGCGGACATTCGGAGCGAGCGCGTCGGCCGGCCTTGGATGGGCTGAGATCGCGCGCGACGGTTTCGAACGCGCCACGATGCTCCGCGAGCGCACGCCCGCGCGGCTCGAGCCGGCGTTCCGGATCTACCCGCGCCTCTGGAAGGCCGCGCTCGGCGTGGCGAGCGGCGAGACGGCCTACGCGGTGTACGCCGAGAAGCTCGCGTCGATCGAAGCGGAGCATCCGGTGTCGCTGCGGCATGCGCTCGACCTCCGGCCGGCCGGACCGCCCGCGGCCGAAGCCTCGACGACCGCGGGCGAGCACAGCGCGCCGTTCTACATCTCGTCCATGTCGTTCGGCTCGCAGGGCGAGACGGCGTACCGGGCGTATGCCGAGGCCGCGAAGCGGCTCGACATCCTCTGCATCAACGGCGAGGGTGGCGAGCTGCCGGACCTCCTCGGGAAATATCCGAAGTGGCGCGGCCAGCAGATCGCATCCGGCCGCTTCGGCGTGTCCGCGCTGCTCGCGAACTCGTCGCGGTACCTCGAGATCAAGATCGGCCAGGGTGCGAAGCCCGGAGAGGGCGGCCACCTGCCCGGCCGCAAGGTCTCGCTGAAGGTCGCCCTCGCGCGGAACGCGAAGCCGGGCGTGGACCTCATCTCGCCGTCCAACAATCACGACATCTACTCGATCGAGGACCTCGCGCAGGTCGTCCGCGAGCTGAAGACCGTGAACCCCGACGCGAAGGTGTCGGTGAAGGTCCCCGCGGTGCCGGACATCGGGATCATCGCCACCGGCATCGCGAAGTCCGGCGCGGACATCGTGACCGTCTCGGGGTACGACGGCGGCACCGGCGCCGCGCGGCAGCACGCGCTGCGCCGGGCGGGCCTGCCCGCGGAGATCGGCGTCGTCGAGGCGCACCGCGCGCTCGTGCGGAGCGGGCTGCGCGATCGCGTCGAGATCTGGTGTGACGGTGGGATGAAGAGCGCGCTCGACGTCGTGAAGATGCTCTGCCTGGGTGCCGACCGCGTGGGCTTCGGGACGCTCGCGATGGTCGCGATCGGCTGCACGATCTGCCGCGGCTGCCAGCTCGACACGTGTCACGTCGGGATCGCGACGCAGGTCGAGACCGCCGCTGAGGCGGCAGACCGCGGCATGAAGCGGTTCGAGCCGCAGGAGTTCGACCGCGCGGTCGCTCAGCTCGAACGGTTCTTCGGTGCGATGCGGGCCGAGCTCGGGCGCCTCGTGGCCGAGCTCGGCCTCTCCAGCGTGCGGGACCTGGTCGGCCGGACCGACCTCCTCGAGCAGGTCCGCTCCCGCGAGCGCCTCGACCTCGCCGCGCTCCTCGAGCCGGCCGGCGAGCCGATCCGGGCCGGCGCGCTCGTGCCCGCGGGCGTCCTCGAGGCGGTCGTGGACGAGCCCCTGTCGAGCGCGCACCGCTTCTTCGGGACCGCGGGCTCCGGCTCGCTGGCGCGCGCCCGGATCGGCGGTGCCGCGCCTCGGCCGCAGCGCACGACGATCCGGACGGGCTCGGTCGCGGGCAATGGCTTCGGCGCCTACCTGACCGAGGGCGTGCACCTGGACCTTGGCGGCGGCGCGCAGGATGGCGCCGCGAAGACCGCCCTCGGCGGCACGGTCACGATCCTCAAAGCACCGAACGCCGCGGGGACGTTCGTCGACGGCGGCGTGGGGAAATGCTTCGGGTATGGCGCGCAGCGCGGACGGTTCTTCGTGCAGGGCGCCGCAGATGCGCGCGCGTGCATCCGGCTTTCCGGCGCGGAGGTCGTATTCGGCGGCGACCTCGGCGGCTTCGCGTTCGAGTACATGACCGCCGGCACCGCGGTCGTGCTCGGCGACCCGGGACGATGGATCTGCTCGGGCATGTCGGGCGGCGTCGTGTTCGTGCGGATCGACGGGCCGCGGGGCATCGACCGAGAGGGCATCCGCGCTCGACTCGCGAAAGGCGCGAAGGTCCACGTGGGCGTTCCGCACGACGACGAGCGCTCCGCGCTCCGCGATCTGCTGGGCGGCTACCGTCGCGCGCTCCTCGGCTCGGGTCAGGACGATGACGCGCGCACGGTGCGGGCGCTCGCCGACGACCCACTCTCCGCTTTTCTCGCGATCCGCCCGGGTGGCGAGGTCGTCGACCAGACCGTTTCGACGGAGTAGCGACCGACCCAGGTGGCGGGCACCGAACCGCGACGTTGCGCGAGCCGCGCGGCCACTGTCCCGGGCATGCCCCCCGCATAGCGTCCGGCCATGCAGATCGACAGCGGCGACACGGCCTGGCTCCTGATCTCAGCGGCGCTCGTGATGCTCATGACGCCGGCCCTCGGCTTCTTCTACGGCGGCCTCGTGGGGAAGAAGAACGTCCTCTCGACGCTCACGCACTCGTTCTTCATCCTCTGCCTCATCTCGGTGCAGTGGGTGCTCTGGGGGTACTCGCTGGCCTTCTCACCGGACACCGGCGCGGGCCTCATCGGCGGGCTCGGCTGGGTCGCCCTCAAGGGTGTCGGCTTCGCGCCGGATCCGGACTACGCGGCGACGGTCCCGCATCAGGCGTTCATGGCGTTCCAGATGATGTTCGCGGTGATCACGCCCGCGCTCATCACCGGGGCGTTCGCCGAGCGGGTCAGCTTCAAGGCCTACGTGATCTTCGCCCTCCTCTGGTCGACGCTCGTGTACGACCCGATCGCCCACTGGGTCTGGGGCACCGGCGGCTGGCTGCACGCGCTCGGCGCGCTCGACTTCGCCGGCGGCACGGTGGTGCACATCTCGAGCGGCGTGTCCGCCCTCGTCGCGGCGATCCTGATCGGACGGCGGCTCAAGACCAGCGAGCCACACGACGCGACGATGACCATCCTCGGCGCCTCGCTCCTCTGGTTCGGCTGGTTCGGCTTCAACGCCGGCAGCGCGCTCATGTCGGGCGGCCTCGCGACGAGCGCGTTCGTCGTGACCAATACCGCCGCGGCGATGGCCGGTCTCACCTGGCTCACCGTCTCGTGGATCCACCGGGGCCGCCCGAGCGTGCTCGGCATGGCCGCCGGCGCCGTCGCCGGTCTTGTCGCGATCACGCCCGCCTCAGGCTTCGTGGATGTGTCCGGCTCGATCATCATCGGCCTCGGCGCCGGCGTGCTCTGCTACGTCGCGCTGCAGCTCCGACCGCGCCTGCGGGTCGACGACGCGCTCGACGTGTGGGCCGTGCACGGCATCGGCGGGACCTGGGGCGCCATCGCCACCGGCCTGTTCGCCACGGTCGCGATCAACTCCGCCGGAGCGAACGGCCTGTTCTTCGGCAACCCGCAACAGCTCGTCACGCAGCTCGTCGCGGTCGGCGCGACCTGGATGTACGCGGCGATCGCCACGTTCGTCATCGTGAAGGCCATCGACCTGGGCATCGGGATGCGCGTTCGCGAGCACGAGGAGTCCCTCGGGCTCGACCGTTCACAGCACGGCGAGATCGCGTACCAGCTCGACTGAAGGAGGAACTCATGGACCTCATCGCACTCGGCGCGTTCGTGCTCCTCGTGGCCGCCTGGGTGGTCCTGCCGCTCCGGGCTCCCGCCGTCGACCAACCCGCTGTGGAGCTCGACGAAGCGGCGTAGCGCCGCGATCACCGCAACCGTCACCCAATCAGCACCGATCGCGCACCTGTTCCGGCAGGCGTCGTGCGTGATGCTGTAGCGGGACGACCCAGAGACACACAGAAGAGGTCAGACATGGCCCTCCATGCGATCCAGCCCGGCGAGCATTCGGTGGCGCGACCGCTGCCCGAGCCGCCGCGCACGCACCGGATCTCCAAGCTCTCGCAATCGACCGACAAGCTGACCCGGGCGCTCGAGGAGTGGCTCGCCGAGGTGAAGCTCCGCTACACGATCGGCGGCGAGTAGCGACCTAGCCGAACACGCCGACGAACGCCTCTGCGAGGACCCCGGGGAGCTGCGCCCCGGGGTCTTTGCGTGCGTCGTAACCGCAGATCTCGATGCCGCGAACGTCCGACACCTGCGCGACCGACGCGAGGAGCTCGGCGACCGCCTTGAGCGTCGGCCCGCCGTCGACCGGCAGCGCGACCGCGGCGAGCCCGCGCGGATCGACGACGTCGAGGTCGACGTGCAGCCAGACGGGCTTGCGTCGCACGCCCACCAGCAGCGACGGCGCGTCGACCAGATCGCGACCGAACGCGATCCGGTGGACCTTGGAATGCGAGAGGTTGCCGACCTCGCCGGGATCGAGCTCGCGCGCGCCGACGAGATACGTGCGATCCTCGGCGATCTTCTTCACACCGGGCCAGAGCAGCGGCGCGATCTGTTTGCCGCAGACGTGCGCCAGGCACATCCCGCCCACGAAGTGCGACGGCGTCGTCGCGACCGTGTTGAAGTCGCCGTGCGCGTCGAGGTACACCAGGAGGAGCTCGGGCACGACGGTGAGCGCACCGGAGAGGGATCCGGCGACCAGGGTGCACTCGCCGCCGAGGATCGCGACCCGCGCGCCGCCATTGAGCGAGGTCTGGACCGCATCGGACAGCAGGATGCAGGCCTCGCGCGCCGCGGTGAGCCAGCGGTCGCGCGGATTGAACGGGACGCGCACCCGTTTCTCCGGCCGGAGCCGCTCCATGAACGCCGGCCCGAGGGCGGCGGGCGCCTCGGCCACGCCCATGAAGCGCTGCTCGGTGACGATGCCCGCTTCGAGCAGATGGACGGGCCGCTGGGCCATCAGGGGTTCATTGCCGACCGGCGGCCGCCCGCGCGGCCCGCGGTCACTGGATGCGGCCGAGCAAACCGCTCTGGTTCAGCGCGAGGCAGATGATCGCGATCGCGGCGAGGGGCCACTTGGACCACCGGCCGGTGACGAGCATCAGGATCCCGCAGGCCAGGGCGACGAGCGCGAGGATGAGAGCCAGGCTCAGGTTCATGTCACTTCTCCCTGCGCTTATGTGCCGGCCTAGTGTGCACGCGACCGCTTCCCGGGGCCAAGAAGCTGGGCTCGCAGCGTTTCGCCGAGCCAGGCCGCATACGCGGTCGGGCGCCAACCACGTTCGCCGACCAATACCTGGTACAGGCCGGGGTCGATCAGCACGAAGACCACATCCGCCGCGGCATCGGGGTCAAGACCGTCGCGGAGCGCCTGCCGATCCTCGACCAATCGGACCAGGTTTCGGGCTCCGATCCGACGCTCGTCCCGAACCTTGTCCCAGACCTTCTGCGCCGCTCGATCGGCGCTCGGTGCGGCGCGCACCGCTTCGTACATCGGCGCGAGCCGCTGAGCCACCGGGGTCAGGATGGACGCGTACCCGGTGAGCATGCGCGCGGCATCGGGCTCTGCCCTGACTCTGCGTGACGCCGGTCGGTCCGGGAAGGCCACGGGCTCGTCATCTCCGACCAGCGCAACGTCGTATGCGGCCTTCAGGAGCGCGGCTTTGCCGCCGACCGCCGCGAAGACCGTCGCCCGGCCGACGCCCGCGGCTGTGGCGATCGCGTCGATCGTCGTGACACCGTAGCCGCGCGCGACGAAGAGGCGAGTCGCAGCCGCGATCACTGCCCGACGCGTCTCGCGCGCCTGCGCCGCCCTCTGCGTCGACCGATACGGGCGCTTCGCCCCCTTGACACGCGCCGCTAATTTCACCATACTATAAGTCTATCCAATATGGACGGCCATGTGGCCGTTGGAGGCTCACCGTGAGCGTCGTGCTCTTCGTCAAGTTCCTCCACATCGCGGCGATGTTCTGTGCGGTCGGGGTGAGCGTCGGCACCGACCTCATGGCGCATCGCATCGCCGGCACCGGCGACGTTCGCAGCATCCGGACGTTCTTCGCGCAGTCGCGCCGGCTCGTGATGCTGATGCCGGTCCTGTTCCTCACCGGTCTCGCGCTGGGCCTGCTCACCGCCTGGTCCGGAGCGCTGAACCTGTTCGCCCCGTGGCTCATCATCGCGTACATCCTGTTCGCGCTGACGCTCGGGCTCCACGCCACGATCGGCGCGCGCTGGTTCCGCCGGATGGACGAGCTCGCGATCGCGTCACCGGACGACCGCGCGTCCGGTGAGCTGCTCGCGACCGCGCACGCGCCGAGTGCGCGCTACCTCACCTGGTACACGATCGCCATGATCGTCTTCTTCGTCTTCCTGATGGTCACGAAGCCTCTCAGCTAGTCGGCCAGCGCCACCAGGGCGCGATCGATCGCCTCGAGGCCGCCTCGCAGGATCCGGGTGGGCATCCCGAAGCCGATCCGAAGGTGCCGTTCGGCGTTGAAGTGCGCGCCTGGCACGAGCATCGTCCCCCAGTCCCGGATGAGCCGATCGACGAGCTCGGTCGACTCGATCGGGAAGCTGTAGCCGAAGAAGCAGATCGCGCCGGCCGCGGGTGCGACCCAGTGCAGGTCCTGCGCGTGCGCCGCGGCCCACGACTCGAGGATCGGCCAGCGCTCGTTCAACAGGTAGCGCGCCCGCTTCAGCAGCTGCTCGCGCCGCGCGAGGGCGATCTCGGCGAGCAGCTCGGAGAGTGTCGCGGGCGCGATGGTCGTGTAGTCCTTCATCGCCCACGCTGCCGCGATGCGCTCCGCCGGCGCCACGATCCAGCCGATCCGCAGGCCGGGGAGGCCGTACGCCTTCGAGAGGCCGCCCGTGACGATGATCCGGTCGTGGTGTCCGTAGAACGTCGCTGTTTCCTGGGCCAGCCGTTCGGCCCCGCGATACACCTCGTCCGCCAGGAGCCAGCTGCCCTGGCCCTCGACGATCGTCGCGACGTCGAGGACTTCGGCCGCGCTCAGGATCTGGCCCGTCGGGTTGTTCGGGTTGCAGATGCAGACGACCTTGGTCTTCTTCGTGACCGCGGCGCGTAGCGCGTCAAGATCGAGACGCCAGCCCCACTCCTCGCGGAGCCAGACCTCCTTCACCTTCGCCCCGAGCCCGCGCGCGATGCCATGAAGCTGCATGTAGTTCGGCATGACGATCACGACCTCGTCACCGCGGTCGACGAGCGTCGCGAGCGCAAGGAAGTTCGCCTCACTGGTCCCGGTCGTGATGAGCACGTTGTCGCGCGTCGCGTCGGGGTGGAACGCGGCGACGAGCGCGCGCGTCTGATCGCGGCCCATTCCGTTCGCGTAGCCCAGGCGCTCGGTACGGAGCGCATCGAGGTCACGAACCGCATCCTCGAGCGTGAGCGCCTCGAGGCCCGACTCAGAGAGGTCGTACGTCACCCGATGCTCCCAGGTGGACTGCATGCGCTCCATCGAGAACTCGGGGAACTTCATCGCCGCTATGGTCGCACCGTCGCGGTATCCTGAACGCAGCTGAATACGCGTGACCCAGGCCCCACCCGGTAATGCGGGTGCGGGCCACAGTGGCGTCTAGGAGGAACGTGCGCAGATTCTTCGGCGGGAGCGCCCCGCGGGTGGACAAGCTGGTGGTCGGGCTGGGGAATCCCGGCGACGGCTACGCGAACACCCGCCACAACGTCGGCTTCGCGGTCGCGAACCGGCTGGGCAAGCGCGCCCGGGCGGAATTCGGCATCAAGTCCGCCGAATCGCGGATCGCCGAGGGCAGCCTCGGCGGGATCAAGATCGCGATCGCCCGCCCGCAGACCTTCATGAACGACAGTGGCCGGGCCGTGAAGAAGCTCCTGGATCGCTACCGGCTCGGCCCCGCGGACATGCTCGTCGTGTTCGACGAGGTCGACCTCCCGCTCGGCTCGCTGCGCATCCGCCAGTCCGGTGGTCCGGGTACCCACAACGGGATGCGCTCGATCGTGAACGCCGTCGGCGAGGGCTTCCCGCGGATCCGCGTCGGCGTCGCCCCCGCGCAGCTTCGCGAGGTTCCCGACCTCGCCGCGTACGTCCTTTCGCCGTTCGACGCCGATGAGCGGGCGCTCGCCGAGAAGACGCTGGATCGCGCCGCGGAGGCCGCCGAGGTGGCGCTCCGCGATCTCCCGAGAGCGATGAATCAGTTCAATGGCTGACACCGTGCACGCCGCCGCGTCCGACGCGCGCCTCGCGGGACTGCTCGCCCGTGCCGAAGCGAGCCCGGCGTTCCACGCGCTCGCGGATCGCGTCGCCTCCGGCGGCACGGTCGCGGTGGCCGACGCCTCGGCCGGCGCGCGCGCGTACGCGTGGGCGGCGCTGCTCGCGACGCAGGGGCGCACGGTGCTCGTCGTCGCTCCGAGCGAGGACCGCGCGCGCCGGTGGCGCGCGGAGATCGCCGGATGGCTCGGCGAGGACCGCGTGGTCGCGTTCCCCGAACGGGAGTCGATGCCCTACGAGCCGGGCTCGCCATCGTCGGCGGCGGTCCATCAACGATTGCTGGCGCTCTGGCGGCTGCGCGAGGGGACGCCGCTGGCCGTCGTGACCTCGCTGCGCGCGGTGATGCAGTGGACCGTGCCGGCCGAGACGCTCGCCGAGCGCGGCCGGGCGCTCCGCCCGGGCATGACCCTCCAATGGCAGAAGACCGCCGCGTGGCTGCTCTCGCTCGGCTACGACCCGGTGCCGGAAGTGAGCGAGCCCGGGACGTTCTCGCGGCGCGGCGGGATCATCGATGTCTACCCCGCGTCGGCCGTCGAGCCCGCGCGGATCGAGCTGTTCGGCGACGACATCGAGTCGATCCGCTCGTTCGATCCGGTGACCCAGCGATCGCAAACGACGCTCGACGAGCTCGTGGTGCTGCCGGCGCGCGAGATCTCGCTCGAGCGCGGGCCCGAGGTCGCGGATCGGATCGCGGGCGCCGGCTGGGACGGTCTGGGCGACGAGCTCTCCGATTACACGGCCCTGCTCGAGGGCCTGCGCCAGGGCGCGTACGCGCCGGGCGTCGACGCGTTCGCGCCGCTGCTCGGTGCCACCGCGTCGCTCCTCGCGCACCTGCCCGCGGACGCCGCGACCGTGGTGTTCGAGGACTCGGTCGAGCTCGCCCTCGCGTGGGACGCATACGAGGCGATGGCCGACGAGCGCCGCGAGGAGCTGCGCGCCGACGGCCTTCCGGTGGCAGCGTTCCCGGCGCCCTACGTGCCACGCACGCAGCTCGAGCGTGAGGCGGGGGAGCACGGCGCGATCCGGGTCGCGCCTGCCGACAACGCCCTGCGCCTCGGCTGGACCGGCACGTCGAACTACGCCGGCCGGCTCGATCAGTTCCTGCGCGAGGTCGCCGCCGCCGGCTCGGGGACACGGGTCATCGCGACGCCGCAGGCCGCCCGGCTCGCGGAGCTGCTGGCGGAGCGCGATGTGACGGCCACGCCGCAGGAATCGATCGCGGACCCGCCCGCGCCCGGCTCGCTCGTCCTCCTGCACGTGCCGCTCGCCGAGGGCTTCGCGATCCCGGAGCTCGACCTGCGCGTCTTCACCGACGCCGAGGTCTTCGGGTTCCGCAAGCCGCGGCACCCCGAGCGCCGCCGGCGGCGCGTCGCGGTCGGTTCGTTCCTTCAGGACCTCAAGCCCGGCGACCACGTGGTGCACGAGGACTCGGGCATCGCGCGCTTCGAGGGCTTCGAGACGAAGCAGGTGATCGGCGTCGAGCGCGAGTACCTCATCCTCACGTTCGCCGACGGGACGCGCTGGCTCCCGACGGATCGCATCGACAAGATCACGCGATACGTCGGCGGTCAGGCACCCGCGCTCTCGGTCATGGGCGGTCGCGACTGGCTGAAGACGAAGGGTCGCGCGAAGCGCGCAGCGGCCGAGATCGCGAAGGAGCTCCTCCGGCTGTACGCCGCGCGCGAGGCGACGCCCGGTCACGCGTTCGGGAAGGACACCCCGTGGCAGATCGAAATGGAGAACGCCTTCCCGTTCACCGAGACGCCCGATCAGCTGCTCGCGATCGAAGAGACGAAGAAGGACATGGAGCGCGGTCGGCCGATGGACCGCCTGATCGTCGGCGACGTCGGGTACGGCAAGACCGAAGTCGCCCTACGCGCGGCGTTCAAGTCGGTGATGGATGGCAAGCAGGTCGCGGTCCTGGTGCCGACCACCGTGCTCGCGCAGCAGCACTACGAGACGTTCAGCGAGCGCCTCGCGACCTTCCCCGTGAAGATCGAGATGCTGTCGCGCTTCCGGCTTCCGGCCGAGCAGAAGGAGACGGTCGAGCGCATCAAGACCGGGGACGTCGACATCGTGGTCGGCACGCACCGCGTGCTGCAGAAGGATGTCGGCTTCCGCGACCTGGGCCTTGTCGTCATCGACGAGGAACATCGCTTCGGCGTGCGCCACAAGGAGCGGCTCAAGGCGATGCGTACCGAGGTGGACGTGCTCTCGATGACGGCCACACCGATCCCGCGCACGCTCCACATGGCCCTGTCCGGGGTGCGCGACATCAGCGTCATCGAGACGCCGCCAGAGGACCGGCAGCCGATCGAGACCCACGTGGTCGAGCGGAGCGATGACGTCATCCGCGAGGCGATCGTCCGGGAGCTCGATCGAGGCGGCCAGATCTACTACGTGCACAACCGCGTCATCGGTATCGAGCAGGAGACCGAGCGCCTCCGGCAGCTGGTGCCGGCCGCGAAGTTCATCATCGGTCACGGCCAGATGGACGAACGGAAGCTCGAGCGAGTGATGGTGGATTTCGCGGATCAGGATCACGACGTGCTCGTCTGCACGACGATCATCGAGTCCGGGCTGGACATCCCGAACGTGAACACGATCATCATCGACCGCGCCGGCACCCTCGGCCTGGCACAGCTCTACCAGCTCCGCGGTCGCGTCGGCCGCAGCGCCGAGAAGGCGTACGCGTACCTCCTGTACAACAGGGAGGCCAGCCTCACGGAGCAGGCCCGGATGCGGCTGCAGGCGGTGTTCGAGGCAAGCGAGCTCGGCGCCGGGTTCAAGATCGCGATGCATGACCTCGAGATCCGGGGCGCCGGGAACATCCTCGGTGCCGAGCAGCACGGCCACGTCGCCGCGGTCGGCTTCGAGCTGTACGCGCAGCTGCTCGAGGAGGCCGTGAACGAGCAACGTGGTCTCCGGCCGCTCGCGCCGGCGGCCTCGGACGTGGTCGTCGACCTCGCGCTCTCGACCGCGATCCCGGACGAGTACATCCCGGCGCGCGCCCGCAAGCTCGAGATGTACCGGCGGATCGCCGAGCTGCGCGAGCTCGATGAGCTCGTCGCGCTCCGCAGCGAGCTGCAGGACCGGTACGGGCCGCCGCCCGAGCCGATGCGCAACCTGCTCTACGGGGTCGAGGTGAAGCTCCGCGCCGCGAAGGCCGGCGCGACGGAGGTCCGCGTGCGCGGCGCCGAGCTGCGCATCGTCATGGGCCGCGACCTCGGCGATGCCCAGCGGACGATGATCGTGTCGGTGTTCCCGAAGGCCCAGCATGGCCAGCGGCAGGTGCGCGCGTCGATCATCGAGGCACGCGGCGACTGGCGCGACGCGCTCACACGCGTACTGGAGGGATTGGCCGCATGAAGAAAGAACCGATCGCGACCGACCGAGCGCCGAAGGCCGTCGGGCCCTACAGCCAGGGCATCGCATCGGGCGACCTGGTCTTCGTATCCGGCCAGGTCGGGATCGATCCGGCGACCGGCGCGGTCGCCGATGGGATCGAGGCGCAGGCCGAACAGGCTCTGCAGAACGTCGCAGCGGTCCTCGCGGCGGCTGGGCTCGGGATGGCCGACGTCGTGAAGACGACGATCTGGCTCACCAACGCAGAGCACTTCGGAACGGTGAACGAGATCTATGCGCGCCACCTCCCCGCGCCGGCGCCTGCGCGATCAGCGCCGGTGGTGGCGTCCCTGCCCCGCGGATTCCTCATCTCGATCGAGGCGATCGCGCGCAGGTGAGGATCGGCATCGATCTCGACGACGTCGTCGCGGAGTGCGCCGTGCCGTACCTGCGCGCCTTCGCCGAGCGCTACCGGCTCGAGCTGCCGGACGAGGATCTCGGCTGGCAGACCCTCGCCGCGATCGAAGAGGTGAGCGGTGAGGAGAAGGACCGCTTCCGCATCGCGCTGTACGACGGCAAGTTCTTCAGCGAGCTCGAGCCGTACGAGGACTCCCCGGCGGTCATCGAGCGCATCGCCGCGGCCGGGCACGAGCTCTACTTCATCACCGCGCGCGCGGAGCGACGCCGCGTCGTCACCGAGACGTGGCTGCGCGAAAAGGGGCTCATCCAGCACGCGCGGGCCATCCACCTCAAGCCGCACGGCGACTTCGATCCGGACGTCCCGCCCGGCCGCTACGACGCGACGAGCTCCGCGAAATACAAGGTGCGGCTCGCCACGGAGCTCGAGCTCGACGCGTTCTGCGAGGACGACGTGCTCATCGCGAGGTCGCTCGCGGAGTCCGGGATCAAGGTGTGGCTGTTCGACCACAGCTGGAATCGCGAGCTCCGCCACCCGAACATCACGCGCGTCGAGACATGGACGGAGCTCGGGCGGGAGCTCGGCGTCTGAGCGCCGCCACGACGTTCTATCTCGTGCGACACGGCGAGAGCGAGGCCAATGCCGCCGGCGTCTTCGCCGGCCAGACCGACAGCCCGCTGACGCCCAAGGGCCGCGACCAGGCGAAGGTCGTCGCGACAGCCCTGCGGCCGATCCATTTCGATCGCATCGTCACGAGCACGTTGTCGCGGACGAAGGACACGGCGGCCGAGATCGCCGCAGGTCGCGGCGTTCCGGTCGAGGTATTCGCGGGTCTCAACGAGATCGATCTTGGCGAGGCGGCGGGGAAGCCGTTCGACGAGGTGCGCGGACTTCCCGGCTACGAAAGCGACGGCTTTCACCAATGGCCCGGAGGCGAATCGCTCGATCAGGTCGTCGCGCGCGCGATGCGGGTCATCGATCG
The DNA here is from genome assembly GCA_035493615.1 of Saccharimonadales bacterium (SeqCode). GTDB lineage: Bacteria > Chloroflexota > Limnocylindria > P2-11E > P2-11E > UBA4735. The sequence goes on from DATJHW010000064.1 coordinate 32,725, forward strand.
GCTCGCGGCCGAGAGCCCCGGCAAGACGATCTGCATCGTCGGGCATGGCGGCGTCACCCGGATCCTGGTGAGCCGATTCATGGATGTCCTGCCGAAGCTCATCCGGGTCCCTGCGACGAACACGAATATCACGATCGTGACCCACGACCCGGACCAGGGATACGTTGTGCAGGAGATGTTCAGGGACACCCACATCGTGGACATCGCGTGATCTTCCACGCCGCGCGCGTCTCGGCGGCGGAGCTCGAGCGCGTCACGGGTTGGGCGCTGAAGCCCGAGGGGCTCTGCCGCGACGAGCGGTGCGTGCCGTTCACGGGCGGATCCGATGATGCGATCGGCCTCGCCGATGCCGCGCGGGCGCTCGGGATGCCCCTTGTCGAGGAATCGCGCGCCGGACTGTGGGCGCTCGGCCCGCGGTCGGGCGGCAAGGCGCTGGAGACCGCGACGCTGCCCGACATCACGCTGCCGGACCTGGATGGCGGTCTGTTCCGATTTGCATCGCTGCGCGGCCGCAAGACGCTGATCGTCGCGTGGGCGTCGTGGTGAGGCTGCCGCCTGGACCTGCCCGTGTGGCAGGAGCTGCGGACCGAGCTCTACCCACGGCTCGAGATCGTGACCGTCGCGCTCGAGGCGCGCGGCAGCTCCGCCGCGCGTCCGTGGATCGAGAAAGCCAATCCGGCGCATCCCGCACTTATCGATGGAGCGCACGTCCTGGCGGCGCTCGGGGTGATCAATGTGCCGACGGGGATCTGGGTCGATGAAGCCGGGACGATCGTGCGGCCGCCCGAGACCGCGTACCCGCGGCAGCCTGCGTTCAAGGATCGGGTCGTGCCGGCCGAGGCCACGCCGCTCCAGCGCGAGGCCATCGAGCTGACCCGCAGGCTGAACGTCGACGCCGACCGCTATGTCGCGGCGCTGCGGGACTGGGTGGAACGGGGCGTGGCGAGTCGCTACGTGCTGTCGCCGGACGAAGTTGTGCGCCGGAGCCGTCCGCGGCCGCTCGCCGAGGCGACCGCGGCGGCGCACTTCGCGCTCGCGCAGCACCTGCACGGCGCCGGCGAGGCCGCGCTCGCGACCAAGCACTTCAAGGAGGCGCAGCGCCTGCATCCGACGAGCTGGACCTACCGCCGCGACGCGTGGGCGATCGCCGGCCCCGACCATCCCGCGATCTACGGCACGACGTGGCTCGACGACGTGAAACGCGAGGGCGTGGAGAACTACTACCCGCGGCTCGAGCTCTAGCGCCCTTCCGTTAGTCTTCGCGCGTGGCAGCCATCGCACCGAAGGAGCTCGGCGAACGCATCCGCGACATCCCGGACTTCCCGAAGCCAGGGATCCTGTTCAAGGACATCACAACGATGCTCAAGGACGGCGACTCGTTCAAGAGCGCCGTCGACGGGCTGCTCGCGAAGGTCAAGGGCAAGCCCATCGACGTCGTCGTCGGCATGGAGTCGCGCGGCTTCATCTTCGGCGCGCCCATCGCATACGCGCTCGGCGTCGGCTTCGTTCCGGTCCGGAAGCTCGGCAAGCTGCCGGCGGACGTCGTGAGCGTCGAGTACGACCTCGAGTACGGCTCGGCGACGCTCGAGATGCACAAGGACGCGCTGAAGCCGGGTGCTCGGGTGCTGATCGTCGATGACCTCCTCGCGACCGGCGGCACGGTCGCGGGCACGATCGAGCTGGTGAAGCAGCTGAACGGCGAGATCGTCGCGCTCGCCTTCCTGATCGAGCTGAAGGCGCTGCGCGGCCGCGATCGCCTGCAGGGCTACGACATCGCGACCCTCATCGAGTTCTGATCCCGAGACCACCGGTCCACGCGATCAGCCTCATCGGCGCGACGGCGTACGCGATCCTCGAGGACGACATCACCGTCATCGACGCGGGCATGCGCGGATCGCTGCCGCGGCTGCACGCGGCGATCGTGGCCCTGGGTCGATCGCCGGCCGAGATCGCTCGCTTCGCGGTCACTCACGCGCACCCCGATCACATCGGCGGTGCAGGCGGCGCCGAGCTTCTCGTGCATCCTGCCGACCGCTCGCGCGCGCTGCGGCTCAATGCCGGGACGGTCGCCAGGCATATCGCCGTCCGGCGACTCGGGTCGACCACCGACCTCGTCGATGACGCGGTGCTGCCGGTGCTGGGTGGCCTTCGGGTCATCCATACCCCAGGTCACACTCCGGGCAGCGTGTGCCTGTACGCCGAACGTGACGGTTTGCTGTTCAGTGGCGATGCGCTCTGGTGCGACCGCAGCGGTGCGCTGCAACGGCCGAACCGCTACTGGAGCGAGGATCTGGAGGCTGCTCGTGCATCGGTGTCGCGACTGGTCGCCTTGGACGTCGGGACGATCTTGTTCGGACACCTGCCACCGCTGGAGCACGCGGCGACGTCGTTGCGAGACCTCGCGGCGCGCTGGCGATGAGCACCCTGCATCGGAGGACCTGACAAAAGAGCAGAGGGCGCGGCTCCGCCGCGACCGGCTGCACGGCTACGACATCGCAACCCGCATCGAGTTCTAGGACTCATAACCGGGATTTACCCGCCTCGTTAATCCCCGCGATGCGCCGAGTCCTCGTCCTCGCCGCGCTCCTCGTGCTGTTGTCGGTGTCACCGGCTGCCGCCCTGTCGGTCACCCGCACGATCCCCGTCGGTTCGCAGCCGTTCGGCGTCGCTGCGTCCGGCACCCTCCTCTATGTGGCCAACAACGGCGGA
>DATJHW010000065.1:0-9526 GCA_035493615.1 Saccharimonadales bacterium (SeqCode)
TCGTACTTCGTCCGCGCCTGGTGGCTGGTCGTGTCGCCGGGCGTGATGATCTTCCTGACGGTGCTGTGCCTCTACCTCATCGGCGACGGCCTACGCGATGCGCTCGACCCGCGCCTCAAGACGCACGAGACGCACTAGCTAATCGGCGGCGGTCACGGGCTCGCGCTTCCCTGACAGGACGGCGCCCATGATCGTGAGCGCGGCGTCCACATCGGCGCGGCTCACGTTCGCGTGGGTGACCATCCGCAGGCGCGGAGAGTTGCCGAGGTAGCGCGAGATCCGCAGGCCGCGCTCGGCGCAGCCCTTCTGGAAGCCGCCGGCGTCCATGGCGGCGCGGTCGACCTCGAACGAGACGATGTTCGTGACGACCTTGGCGGCGTCGATCTTGATCCCCTGGATCGCGGCCAGGCCGTCGGCCAGCGCGCGCGCGTTCACGTGATCCTCCACCAGGCGCTCGCGCATCGTCTCGAGCCCGACGAGCGCCGCGGCGGCGATGACGCCGGCCTGGCGCATCGCGCCGCCGAGCAGCTTGCGGACCTTGCGCGCGCGAGCCACGGTGTCGCGCGGGCCGCAGAGGATCGAGCCGACCGGTGCCGAGAGCCCCTTCGAGAAGCAGAACTGCACGGTGTCGACCGGCGCGGTCAGGTCCTTCACGTCGACGCCGAGCGCCGCGGCGGCGTTGAAGATGCGCGCCCCGTCCAGGTGGACCTTGAGGCCCCGCTCGTGCGCGAGGTCCGCGGCCGCCTGCGTCTGCGCGGCGGTGAGGACCGAGCCGCCGCAGTTGTTGTGCGAGTTCTCGAGGCAGAGCAGCGCCGAGCGCGGGAACGCGCCGACCGATGGCCGGATCGCGGCTTCGATGTCCTCGAGCGACGGCATCCCGTCGCGGTTGGGGATCGTCCGGCCGTGCAGCCCGCCAAGGACCGTGAACGCACCCATCTCGTTCTGATAGATGTGCGCGAGGTCGCCGAGGATGACCTCGTCGCCGCGGCCGGCCTGCGACAGCACGCCGCAGAGGTTGCCGAGCATCCCGCTGCCGACGTACACGCCGGCCTCCTTGCCCACGATCTCGGACGCGCGCTCCTCGAGGCGGTTCACGGTCGGGTCCTCGCCGTACTGGTCGTCGCCGACCTCGGCCTCGGCCATCGCTTTGCGCATCGCGGGCGTCGGCAGGGTGAAGGTGTCGCTCCGGAATTCGAGGGTCTTCATTTCGGTGGTCCTCCTCCGATCGCGGTCGCGATAGCGACGAGCAGCGGCGCGACGACGATCGCGGGCAGGTAGTCCGCGACCTGCACGTCCCGGAGCCTCAGCAGCTTCAACCCTACCCCGACGAGCAGCAGGCCGCCGGTCGCGTTCATCTCGCGGAGCTGCGCGTCGGAGAGGAGGCTCGCGAAGATGGACGCGCCCGCCGCGAGGCCGCCCTGGTACACGAAGATGACCGCGAGCGAGAGCAGGACGCCCCAGCCCAACGTCGCGGCGAACGCGATCGCGGTGAACCCGTCGAGGACGCTCTTGATCGCCAGCAGCGACGCGTCACCGGTGAGCCCGTTGCGGATCGCGCCGAGGAAGGTGAGCGGCCCGACGCAGAACACGATGCTTGCGGTCACGAACGCCTCGGCGATCGTGCTCGTACCCCCCGGCGTCGCGAACCGCCGCTGGATCGCCGCGCCGAGCTCGTTCAGTCGCCGCTCGATGCCCGCGAGCGACCCGACGATCCCGCCGATGAGGATGGCTCCGAGGAGGTACAGCAGGCTCGCCGTGTCGATCGCGAATTTCACGCCCATGACGGCGACGAACAGGCCCACGCCGGAGACGACGTTCTCGCGCAAGCGCGGCGGCAGCCGATCGCCGAGCAGGGTCCCGACGAGCCCTCCCGCGAGCACGGTCAGCAGATTGAGCAGCGTCCCGGTGGCCCACATCGGCTGGCTAGTATGCGAGCACGATGCAGATCCCTCCCTCCGAGCAGCTCCGATTCTGGGCGCACGAGCTCGGCGGCATGGCGAAGACCGGCCTCCTGCACACGACGAACCCGTACGACACCGATCGCTACGAGCGGATGCTCGGGATCTCCGAGGCGATGGCCGCCCTGACCATCGATGCCGACTTCGTGCCCGATCGCCCGTACCTGCCGGACCTCGGGATCCCGACGCCGAAGATCGGCTGCAGCGTGGCCGCGTTCGACGACGCCGGACAGGCCGTGCTCATCCAGCGCGCCGACAACCGGCGCTGGGCCCTGCCGGGTGGCTACGCCGAGATCGGATCGCCGCCGTCGGAAAACGCACTCCGCGAATTCAAGGAGGAGACGGGGTTCGACGCGCAGCTCGAGCGGCTCGTCGGCGTGTACGACAACAAGCGCTTCGCGAGCGTGTCGCCGTACCAGTTCTACATCTGCCTCTTCCGCGCGCGGATCACCGGCGGTGCGGCCGCCACGTCGAACGAGACGCTCGCGGTGCGGCTCCTCGATCCGGCGTCCCCGCCGGATGACATGAGCGCGCTGCAGCGGGCGATGCTGCGCGACGCGGCGCGCATCGATCTCGCGGCGGTGTACCAGTGACGACGATCGGCGTCTTCGGCAGCTGGAACTCGATGCCCGCGTCCGCGGAGCTCCGCGCCGCGCTTCCCGACGACCGCATCGTGACCGTGGAGAACGACGATCTGGAGCCGCTCTCGGAGGCCGAGGTCGCCTTGGGTGGCTGGAGTGTCGACCGGCTGCGCGCCGTGCTCGCCGGCATGCCGAAGCTGCGGTGGGTCCACACGTTCTCCGCCGGCGTCGACCGTTACGTGCCCGAGCTGGCGCGGTACGAGCGGGTGCTGCTGACGAACAACAGCGGCGCGTACGACGTGCCGATCGCCGAGCACGTGATCGCGATGATCTTCGCGGCCGCGAAGAAGGTGCCCGAGCACCTCGCCGCGCAGGCCCGGCACGAGTGGCAGCGGGAATCACCGCATGCCGAGGTCCGGGAGGCGACCCTCGTCATCCTTGGGCTGGGCAGCATCGGCACCGAGCTCGCACGTCTGGCCACCGGGGTCGGCATGCGGGTCATCGGGATCCGCCGCGACGTGCGGAGCGATCGTCCCGCGCCCGGGGTGGAGCGGGTGATGCCGCCCGACCGGCTGGCCGAAGCCGCTCGGGAAGCCGACTACCTCGCGGTGACCGCCCCGTTGACCCCGCAGACGAAGGGCATGGTGTCCGCGGAGGTGCTCCGGGCGCTGAAACCCACGGCCTGGGTCATCAACATCGCACGCGGGCCGATCGTCGACGAGGCCGCGCTCGCCACGGCGCTCGCCTCCAAGCGCATCGGCGGGGCCGCGCTCGATGTCTTCGATACCGAACCCCTCCCCGCGGCCAGCCCCCTGTGGTCGCTCGAGAATGTGATCATCACGCCGCACATCTCGAACTCGTCGCCCCGGCTCCGCGCGCGGAGTCTCGCGCTCGTGACCGAGAACGTGCGGCGGTTCAAGGCCGGCGAGCCGCTGCTCAACCTGGTCGACCGGACCATCGGGTATTGAAGCTGTCGAAGCGCGCCCTCGCGGCACGCACGGAAGGCTTCACGGAGTCCGTCATCCGCGAGATGACCCGGCTCTGCGCGAGCCACGGCGGGATCAATCTCGCGCAAGGGTTCCCGAACTTTCCGGCACCCGGTCTGTTGAAGGACGCGGCCAAGCGGGCCATCGATGCGGACATCAATCAGTACGCCATCACCTGGGGGAGCAAGACGCTGCGGGACGCCCTCGCGACGAGCTACGGGGCGATGTACGGCATGACCGTCGATCCCGAGACGATGCTCACGGTGACCTGCGGCTCGACGGAGGCGATGGTCTCGACGCTCCTCGCGATCGTCGACCCGGGGGACGAGGTGGTCGTGCTCGAGCCGTTCTATGAGAACTACGGTCCCGACGCCGCGATCTGCGGCGCGACGCCGGTCTTCGTTCCGCTCCGGGAGCCGGCGTACACGTTCGACCCCGACGAGCTGCGCGCGGCGTTCAGCGCCCGCACGAAGGCGATCATCGTGAACACGCCGAATAACCCGAGTGGCCGGATCTTCACCCGGGACGAGCTCGAGTTCATCGCGTCGCTGTGCCGCGAGTACGACGCGATCGCGGTCACCGACGAGATCTACGAGCACATCCGCTACGGCGGGCCGCACATCCCGATCGCGACCCTCGAAGGGATGGCCGACCGGACCGTCACGATCTCCGGGGCATCGAAGACGTTCTCGGTGACCGGCTGGCGGGTCGGGTGGATCGTCGCGGCGCCCCACCTGACCAACGGCATCCGCAAGGTCCACGACTTTGTGACCGTTGGCGCGCCGGCGCCGCTCCAGGAGGCCGTCGCGGCGGGCCTGAGCCTCGGCGCCCCGTATTACCGCGAGCTCTCCGCCCACTACCGCGAGCGCCGCGACACGCTCTTCGTCGCGCTCGACCGCGCCGGCTTCAGGCCGCGGCTTCCGGAGGGCGCGTACTACATCCTCTGCGACATCTCGGGCTTTGACGCCGGCGACGACGTCACCTTCGCGCGCCGGCTCGTCGCCGAGGTCGGCGTCGCCGCGGTGCCTGGCTCGTCCTTCTTCTCGCGCCCCGAGCTCGGACGCGACCTCATTCGCTTCACCTTTTGCAAGACCGACGAGCTGCTGCGCGAGGCGGGGGAGCGGCTGCTCCGCGCGCGCGATGTCCTGTCCTAGTTCTCGGTGAGGGCCACGCCGTCGTTCTGATGCGCGCGCAGGTAGGCGATGAACAGGGCGTAGCTGTCCGGTGACTGCGCGACGGCCGCGGGCGTGGCCGTCAGGTTCGCGAGCCGCGCCGTGGCGGCGGCCGAGTCGTTCTGCCGGCCGAGCGCCCGGAGAGCGAGCGGGTAGCTGCTGCGGACGGTGAACACGCCGGCCGCGGAGCCGAGCTGCATGCCGCGTTCGAAGGCCGCGACGGCCTCGGCGAACCAGCCGTCCTGATAGGCCGCCTCGCCGTACGTGAGCCACGCGCTGCTGGTGCCCTGGGTCTGGGCGTCGGCCTTCGCGCGGGCGTAGAAGCGGTCGCGCATCGCGGTCTCGGACCAGTCCGGCCCGACGATCTGCTGCACGCGCGCGGCATCCGACGGCCGATAGATGACCATCCAGCGGTAGCCGAACGGCTGCCAGTTGGCCTCGAACCAGTCGTAGGAGAGCGCGACGTTCGCGCCGAGCATCGGGTCGTTCACGTAGAAGACGGCGAGCTCGTCGTCATAGCCCCGGACGGTGCGCCAGTGGGCGATGCGCGAGATGCTCGGATCCTGCATCCACTGAGTGACCATGGGCGCGAAGCCGCTCGCGACGAAACGCTTGATCAGATCGATCGTGCCGTTCATGCGCGAGACGGCGTGGAGGCCGTACAGCTGATCCACCCACGGGTCGACCGGTCCGGGGCCCATGCCGCGGCGAACGTCCGCTCCGCGAAGGGCAAGCCGCGCCTCCTCCTGATCGGCATCGATGCCGAACGTCGAAAGGGCCATCACGACCGACGCGGGGCCGCAGTTGTTCAGCGTCTGCCAGAGGTGGCGCATGGCTCCGACATCCGCTTTCGCGGGAAGCGTGTTCGCGTCGTCGGCGCGCGCGGCCGGACCGAACGCGGCGAGGAGCGATCCCGCGAGGAGCACCGCGAAGAGCGCCCGCAGCGCACGCACCGCAACGAATGGTAATTCGCGCTGACTACCATGAGCCGGATGGGCCAGGACACCGTCGCGCGCCGTCCGTTGAGCCAGCACCCCGTGTGGGGGCGCGGGTTCCACGGCGACAGCCTGGCCGCACGGATGATCCTGCCGGTCGTGGTCTCGGCCTCGGTCGAGGACCGCGAGCGCGTCGAAGGCACCGGCCGCCTCGAACGGCTGTCGCTCACGGAGCTCGTGCGGGACGCCCGCGCCGCGGCATCCGCCGGCTTCGCCGGCCTCCTGCTGTTCGGAGCATCGGATCGCAAGGACGCCCGGGCGTTCATCGCGAGCGAGCGCGATCACATCGTCACCCGCGCGATCCACGCGGTGAAGGAAGCGGTGCCGGAGCTCGGTGTCGCGACCGACGTCTGCGTCTGCGCGTACACGGACCACGGCCAGTGCGTGCTGTTCCGCGACGGGGCGGCGGACATGGCGGGCACGCTCCAGCGGCTCGGCGAGATCGCGGTCGCGCACGCCGATGCCGGGGCCGACCTCCTCATCCCGTCGGGCATGCTCGACGGCAGCGTCGCCGCCCTGCGCCGAGCGCTCTCGGGTGAACACGACGCGGTGCCGGTCGCCGCGATGGTCAAGCTCGAGAGCAGCCAGTACGCGCTCCATCGGATCCTCGTGCGGGCGACGCCGATCCGCGAGCGCGCCGTGCCGCTCCTCGCCGCCGACGGCCCGGCGGCCTCACGTGCCCGTGCGCTGCGCGACGTCGCCGACGGCGCCGATGCGGTCGTCGTCAAGCCGGGGACCGCGGCGCTCGACATCCTCGCCGCCCTCCGCCCGCTGGCCGGCCGGCCGCTGATCTCCTTCCACACGGCCGACGAGCACGCCGCGTTCGTGGCCGCGGCCGAGGAGCTCGATGCTCCGGCCGCCGAGCGCGAAACGCTGACCGCGTCCCGGCGTGCCGGGGCGGATCTGGTGATCACGTACGGGGCCTGGAGCGCGGCCGAATAGCCTCGCCCTGCTAGCGTCGTAGCCGTGCGGTACGAACGCGTCGCGCTGGCGAACGGTGTGCGCGTGCTCGTCAAGGACATGCCCGAAGCGCGCTCGGCGTCGATCGCCGTGTACGTGGGCGTCGGCTCGCGCGCGGAAACGAAGCTGAACGCCGGCACCAGCCATTTCCTCGAGCACATGGTGTTCAAGGGCACCGCGAACCGGCCGAGCGCCTCCGAGATCAGCCAGCAGATCGAGGGCGTCGGCGGCTCGGTGAACGCGTCGACCGACAAGGAGGCCACGGTCTTCTCGTCGTTCGTGCCGGCACGGCACTACCTCCTGGCGCTCGACGTCGTCGCTGACATGGTCCGCGCGCCGCTGCTGCGCGAGTCCGATGTCGAGTCGGAGCGGAACGTGATCGTCGAAGAGATCCGGATGTATCGGGATCAGGCCCAGGATCGGGTGCACACGCTCATCGACGAGCTGCTCTATCCGAACCATCCGCTGGGCTGGGAGATCGCCGGCCGCCAGTCGGTCGTGCTCGGGCTCACCGCGGCGGGGCTGCGCGAATTCATGGACACGCAGTACGCGCCGGAGCGGATCGTCGTCGCCATCGCCGGCCGGATCGACGAGGCCGAGGCGGTCACCGCCGTCCGGTCGCGGTTCGGCGATCTCGCCGCCCGGCCCGCGGTCAGGGGCAAGCCCGCGCCGCGCGCCGGACGCACGCGCACGCGGACGCTCGCGAAGCGCGGCGAGCAGGCTCACGTCTGCATCGGCTGGCGCGGCGTCCCGCAGCTCCATCCGGACAAGTTCGCGATCGACATGCTGAACGCCGTCCTCGGCGAAGGGATGTCCAGCCGGCTGTTCCTCGAGCTCCGCGAGAAGCGCGCGCTCACCTACGACGTCCACTCGTACATCTCGAATTACTCGGACGCGGGGCACGTCGTGATCTACGCGGGCGTCGCACCGACGCGCGCGCGTGAGGCCGTCGCCGCCGCGCTGGCCGAGGTCGCACGGCTGCGGAACGAACCCATCGCCGAGGCCGAGCTCCTCCGGGTGCGCGACTTCGTGAAGGGCCGGATCGAGCTCCGGCTCGAGCATTCGCGCGGGGTATCGAGCTGGCTGGCCGGGCAGGAGCTGTTCCTCGATCGCATCCGGAGCGTCGAGGAGCTCATCGCGATCATCGACGGCATCTCGGCCGCCGACATCCAGCGCGTCGCCCGTCAGTACCTGCGACCCGAGCTCGCCTACCTGGCAGCCGTCGGTCCCCGCGCGACCGTGAGCGAGCTCGCGGCACCCGACGCGGACGAAGAACCGGTGATGGAGAAGGCGTCGTGACCGAGAGCGTGCAGCGGACCCTCGTCGTCCTCAAGCCCGACGCGGTCCAGCGGGCGATCGCGGGCGAGCTCCTCGCCCGCTTCGAGCGGCGCGGCCTCCGCATCGCCGCGCTGCGCCTGGTCAAGGTGGAGCGCGCGCTCGCCGAGAAGCACTACGCCGTTCACAAGGGCAAGTTCTTCTACGACGACCTCGTCACGACCATCAGCGCATCGCCAGTGGTCGCCGCGGTGCTCGAAGGCCCGAACGCGATCGCCGTCGTCCGCGCGATGGTCGGCGCGACGCGGCCGCACGAGGCCGTGCCGGGAACGATCCGCGGCGACTACGCGCTCGTCGGACTGCGCAATCTCGTCCACGCGAGCGACGCCCCGGAGACCGCCGACAGTGAGATCGCGCTCTGGTTCCCCGACGGTGTGCTCTCGTATACCCGCGATCTGGAGCGCTGGATGACCGACGAGGGCGCGCCAAGCTAGCTGTACCGCTTCGCGCCCGCTCTGTCCGCTTCGGGCCATGAACCTGTGCTCCCCGACTCAACATGCCTTTACCTGAGACCGCACTGAAACGGATCCGGGTCGATCGACCGGTGCCCGCGCATCCGATGTGCGCGGATGACCTCGCCATGCTTCCGGCCGTTCGGTCTCTTGGGGCCGCGGACTTCGAGCAGGCGCTTGCGCGCGGCGACATCGGGATCGCGCTGCAGCCTCTCGTCAACATCCGGAGCGGTCAGGTGGTGCGGCTCGAGGCGCTCGCGCGCTGGCAGCACCCGCTGCGCGGCCAGATCGCGCCGTCCACGTTCATCCCGCTCGCCGAATCGTGCGGCCAGGCGACGGCGCTCGCGTTCCAGATGCTGCGGCAGGTCTCGCGCTCCATCCCGGAGTGGCGCCTGCAGGCGCTCGGCCTCCGGGTCGCCGTCAACATCAGCATGCAGACGATGCAGGATCCGCTGTTCGCGGACCGGCTCGCCGCCTTCGTCGTGCGCAACGGCGCCCGGGCCGAATGGTTCGAGCTCGAGATCACCGAGAGCACGTTCATGCACGAGCCCGAGCGCACATTCGAGACGGTCGAGACCGTTCGCCGGCTCGGGTTCGTCGTGTCGATCGACGACTTCGGCACGGGGTACTCGTCGCTCGGCTACCTCGCCGCGCTGCCGGTCAACGCGGTGAAGATCGACCGGCAATTCGTCACCCCGATGACGACGGACCACCGCCGCGAGGCGATCGTGCGCGCCACCATCGCGCTGGGCCACGACCTCGGCTTCGAGGTCGTCGCCGAGGGCGTCGAGGACCGGGAGGTCTGGGAGCTCCTCGGCGCGCTCGGGTGCGACGTCGCGCAGGGCTATCACATCGCGAGGCCGATGCCCGCTGCCGACGTGTCCGCCTGGCTCGAGACGTGGGATCCGGCGAGCGCCGCGCTCGGCCGCCGCAGGATCGATCCGATGCGCCGCGGGCGCACCATCCGCCCGGTTCCCGCGCGGCACGTGCTCGTGGCGGACGACGAGCCGGCGATCGTCGAGATGATCCGTGACATCCTCGAGGAGTACGGCTTCCGCGTGGTGACCGCGGCGAACGGCTCCGAGGC
>DATJHW010000066.1:0-26649 GCA_035493615.1 Saccharimonadales bacterium (SeqCode)
CGACCATCGCGCATCCGCTCTTCGACGACCTCTCCACCTTGTCGCGAAAGCGGCTGGTCGAGCTGATCGCTCCGCTCGGCCTCGCCGTCTGGATGACCGACGTCGGGCGCCTCGAGCTTCGTGCCGACGCGTTCCTACCCGCGCAACGGCACTTTGCGCTGGTGAGCTAGGCGGCCGCCGGCGAAACGAGCTGCGGACCCACCAGCGTGGCGAGCGCCCGCCGCAGGTTGTGGATCGCGCGCCCATGCAGCTGGCACGCGCGCGCTTCGCTGATGCCCATCCGAACGGCCGACTCGCGCAACGTGAGCGAGTCGCCGTAGTACCGGGCGAGCACCTCGCGCTGCCGCGGCGGCAGGCACTCGAGTGCGCTCTCGACGCGCGCTCGGAGGTCCTGGTGCTCGTACACGCCGCCCGACTCGTCCTCGGCCGCCCAGTCCCGATCGCCCGTCTCGAGCAGCAGGTCCAGCGACAGCGTCGCACCGTACGCGCCGATCCCGGGCTCGGCGTCGTCGGCGACATCGCGGGCGCGCCGGCGCTCGTCACGGGTGTGGTCATCGAGCCGGCGCAGCTCGTCCAGGATGGCCCCGCGGATCCGGAGGCCGGCGTAGCCCTCGAACGGGACCCCCCGGTCCGGGTCGTACCGGTCGACCGCGTTGATCAAGCCGATGAGGGCCGCCGACTCGACGTCATCCCGTCCCATCAGCGCGCCCGTCGGCACGCGCATCCGGCGGGCAACGGAGCTCGCGAGCGGTGCGTAGCGCTCGATGAGCGCGCAACGCGAGTCGCGATCGCCTTGTCGGCAGCTTGCCCAAAGCTGGCCGGTGTCCACGCACGTTCCCCCTTGGCGGCCGATCGGCCAGTGTGGCCGGGCGGCGCAGGGGAACTTTCGTTGCCAGGGGCGCCGCGCTGAAGCCCCGGTCAGGTCTAGTTGGCATACCCACTCGGGGCGTGCGGGGCGGGACAGATCGCGTGGAAACTACTGGATCAGGTCCGACCGGAGGGCGATGACCACCGCGTGGGTGCGGTCGGTGGCGCCGAGCTTCGCGATGAGCGTCTGGACAGCCTTCTTGACCGTGTCCTCCGCGAGGACCATCGCCCGGGCGATCTCCTTGTTCGTGTACCCCTCGGCCAGGTACTTCAGGAGCTCGAGCTCGCGGGCGCTCAACGCATCCTTCGGAGAGCGGTCCACCGGCGCGGCGGCCTGGGTAACGGTCGGCACGGACGGCGGATGGTCGAAGCCGTTCGGCAGCGAACGGGCCACGGCCTTCTGCACCAGGGTGACCGCGTCGTGAGGCTCGGCCAGCGCAGCCGCTTCCTCCGGACCGAGCGCGGAGAGCCCGGCCGCCGCGGCATGTAACGCCGCGATGACCCGTTTGGCCGGCGTCCCCTTGGTGAGATACCCGATCGCGCCGGCGCGGACGGCGGCCCGTACCCGATCGGCAGAGCCGTCGATCGAGTACGCCACGACGGGCAGCTGCGGCGCGGCATCGTGAAGCCGCTCGATCACGTCGACTCCCTCGGCGTCGGGCAGGCTGAGGTCGGCGAGAGCGACGTCCGCGAGACCCTGCCGGGCGAGCTCGACCGCCTCCGCTGACGTCGCGCTCAGACCGACGACCGTCATGCCCTCCCGTTCGAGGAGCGCGCGGATGCCGATCCGCATGACCGGGTGGTCCTCCACCGCCAGCACCCGGAGCGTCTCGACGTGCGACTCCGCGCGAGCCGGAGCAGCCGGATCGGGCGCCGGCGGCTCGAGCGTCGAGGTCGTGCCCGGACCGACCGCGCGAGCCAGCTCGTCGGCGAGGTCACTGACGAGCGTGCGCTCGAGGTCGTCGAACTGCTCGCCCCCGGCCGCACGCTTCACGTTCAAGACGCCGATCACGCGGTCGGCTACCCGAAGGGGGATCGAGAGCGCCGATCCGGCATCCGGGTCGGTACCGGTGAACCGGTCATCGCGGACCGTCCCGGAAAGCTCGACCGGCTCGCCGCTCTGCGCGACGTAGCCGGCGATGCCTTCGCCGATCCGCTGCCGATGTCCGAGCATCGCTTTCGGCAGCCCGACCGACGCGCTGAGGTGGAGCTCGGCGCCGTCGATCAGCATGATCGACGCCCCGTTCGCGTCGATGCTCGCCGCGATCAAGGCGGCGGCGCGGGACAGCGCCGCGGCGTCGCGGGTGTGTTCGAGCTCGTGCCGCACCGAGCGCTGGGCGAGCCGCGCGGCGCCGGCGCGCTCGGCGACGGCGAGCCTGCGCCCATCCTCGATAGAGCTCGCCATGAGCCGCGAAGCGGCGTAGGCCCCGGCCACCTCGACCGCGTCGAACGGCACGCTCCGCCGGAGTGCACAGAGACAGGAGGCGCCGCGCTCGTCGCGCTCGATGGCGACGATCACGGCGTACGCGGCCTGTTCGGTCCATCGCCCGGCCGCGATCGCGGCCGTTACCGCCGCCTCGCTGGTCATCGCCTCGCGGAGCCGCTCCGGTCCGACGAGCGCGCTCCAGTCGACGCCGGGGTCGATGCGGTAGGAAAAGAGCGTCGTGAACTCCCCGCCTCGGAGGGCGACGACCGCGGCCCCCTCCGCGCGGATCAGGGTGGCCGCGTGTTCGAGACGCTCGGGCCAGCGTGCGGTCGAGTTGACGGGACGGACCTCCCATCCCCCGGAAGCTCGGGGCTGCGCCTAATACTAGAGAGAAGGCCTCGCGCATCCGGCAGCGGTGGCACGTCAAATGCCGCCACCGCGTCCATGACGCCCCAGACCATGGCCGAATTGCTGGCCGAGGTCGAGCGCGAGGAAGAGGCGTTCCGACCGCTACGGTCGGGCGAGACCGTCGAGGGAACGGTGGCCGGCGTCAGCGGCGACGAGGTCCTCGTGGACCTGGCCGGGCACTCAGCGGGCGTTCTCTCGTTGCGTGAGGCGAACGCGTCGCTGAACGAGCCGCTCGAGATCGGCGACACGGTCCATGCGCTCGTCGTCCAGCCGGAGGGGCCGCAGGGACACGCCGTGCTGTCGCTGCGGCGCGCCCGTCCGGTGCGTCGCTGGCAGGAGATGGCGCAGATGAAGGAGCGCGGCGAGGTCATCGCCGCTCCGGTTGTGGAGGCGAACCGTGGAGGGGTCGTCGTGGACCTGGGCGTGCGGGGATTCGTGCCGCTGTCCCAGCTCGCCTCACTCGGTGCGCTCGAGCGTCCGGACAGCGCCGAGGGCGTGCCGGGCGCGGTCCGCGCGCTCGTCGGCAAGGATCTGACGTTGAAGGTCATCGAGGTCGACCAGAAACGGAACCGGCTCATCCTTTCGGAGAAGGCCGCGACCCAGGAGCTGCGCCGGCAGCGGAAGGCACGGGCGGCGGCACAGCTCAGCGTCGGCGACGTCCTGGACGGGACGGTGACCCACGTCACCGGTTTCGGGCTGTTCGTCGATGTGGGGATCGCCGACGGGCTGGTCCATCGATCCGAGATCACGTGGGACAAGGGTGTGAACCCGATGACGGTCCATCAGGTAGGCGACTCGGTCCGCGTCGTCGTGACCGCCATCGATCCCGAGAAGGAGCGCATCTCCCTATCGATCCGGCGGCTCGCGGACGATCCCTGGACCCGGGTGGGGAAGGACTTCACCGAGGGCGGGATCTACGACGCCGAGATCACCCGGTTGATGGCCTTCGGCGCGTTCGCGCGCATCGGTGACGGATTAGAAGGACTGGTCCATGTCTCCGAGCTGGCCGCCCACCGGGTCGCGGAGCCGGCGGACGCGGTCCAGGTGGGGGACCACGTTCGGGTGAAGATCGTGGGTGTCGACCCGGAGCGACGCCGACTTTCCCTGTCGATTCGGCAGGCGGACGGGCAGAACACGCAAACTCCGAACGTATAATCGGAAGACGATGTCGACTGCGTCCGGGTCCATGGAACAGGCTCTCTAGTGGGGCCGTTCGACCGCTTCAACGATCGGGCGAAGCGCGTGCTGGCCCTTGCCCAGGACGAAGCCATCCGCTTCAACCACAACTACATCGGGACCGAGCATCTGCTGCTCGGGCTCGTACGGGAGGGCGAGGGCGTCGCCGCACGGGTGCTCGACTCCCTCGGCGTGGAGCTCTCCAAGGTCCGTACGGCCGTTGAGTTCATCATCGGCCGGGGTGACTCGACCACCTCGCCGAGCGAGATCACGCTATCGCCGCGCACTAAGAAGGTCATCGAGCTCGCGATCGACGAGGCCCGCAAGCTGGGTCACAGCCACGTCGGTACGGAACACCTGCTGCTCGGTCTCGTCCGCGAGGGCGAGGGGATCGCCTCCGGCGTCCTCGAATCGCTCGGCGTGTCGCTCGAGAAGGTCCGTCACCAGGTCATCGCGACGCTCGGCCAGCAGCACCCCGCCACGCAGGAGGCGGCCGGCGCTGGGGCGAAGTCCGGGAGCTCGAAGACCCCGACCCTCGATCAGCTCGGCGTGAACCTCACGGCCATGTCCAAGGCCGGCCAGCTCGACCCGGTCATCGGGCGCGAGAAGGAGATCGAGCGCGTCATCCAGATCCTCAGCCGGCGCACCAAGAACAACCCGGCGCTCATCGGCGAGCCCGGCGTCGGCAAGACCGCGATCGCCGAAGGGCTCGCCCACCGGATCGTGAAGGGCGACGTCCCCGAGACGCTCCAGGGCAAGCGCGTGCTCACCCTCGACATCGGCTCGCTCGTCGCCGGCACGAAGTACCGCGGCGAGTTCGAGGAGCGGCTCAAGAAGATCATCGAGGAGCTCCGCCACGCGCACGACGTCGTCCTGTTCATCGACGAGCTGCACACGCTCGTCGGAGCGGGCGCCGCCGAGGGCGCGGTCGACGCGGCGAACATCCTGAAGCCGTCGCTCGCCCGCGGCGAGCTCCAGTGCATCGGCGCGACGACGCTCGATGAGTTCCGCAAGTACATCGAGCGTGACGCGGCCCTCGAGCGCCGGTTCCAGCCGGTCATGGTTGAAGAGCCGTCGATCGAGGAGACTCAGCAGATCCTCATGGGCATCCGGTCCCGCTACGAGGAGCACCACAAGGTCTCGATCACCGACGACGCCGTGAAGTCCTCGGCCGAGCTCTCGGCCCGGTACATCACCGACCGGTTCCTCCCGGACAAGGCGATCGACCTCATGGACGAGGCCGCGAGCCGCGTCCGGCTCCGGTATTCGACCCTGCCGGCCGAGATGAAGGATGCCCAGAAGGAGCTCGACCGCGTCGGTACCGAGAAGGAAGCGGCCATGGAGGCCCAGCAGTACGAGCTCGCCTCGACGCTTCGCCAGGCCGAGCGGGTCCAGCAGGACAAGCTTCAGCAGTCGAAGGCCGACTGGCTCCTCGCGCAATCGCAGAAGCGCCCCGAGGTGACCGACGAGGACATCGCCGAGGTGGTCTCCATGTGGACCGGGATCCCGGTCCGCCGCCTCGCCGAGGAGGAGACCCAGAAGCTCCTCAAGATGGAGGAGGCGCTCCACGCCAAGGTCGTCGGCCAGGACGAGGCGATCAAGACGATCAGCCGGGCCGTCCGCCGCGCGCGCGCCGGCCTCAAGGACCCGCGCCGCCCGATCGGTGCGTTCTTCTTCGTCGGGCCGACCGGTACCGGTAAGACGCATCTCGCCCGGAATCTCGCAGAGTTCATGTTCGGCAACGCCGACAACATGGTGAAGATCGACATGTCCGATTACATGGAGCGGCACAACGTGTCGCGCCTGGTCGGTTCGCCGCCCGGGTACGTCGGGTACGAAGAGGGCGGCCAGCTCACCGAGACCGTCCGCCGCAAGAGCTACTGCGTGATCCTCCTCGACGAGATCGAGAAGGCCCACCCGGAGGTGTTCAACATCCTGTTGCAGATCTTCGACGAGGGCCGCCTCTCCGACGCGAAGGGCCGGACCGTCGACTTCCGCAACACGATCATCATCATGACCAGCAACCTCGCCCAGAAGATGCTGAAGAGCGAGGGCGCGCTCGGCTTCCGCTCGAAGGGCTCCGGCGACGATCCCGAGACCCAGGCCGCGTACGAGCACATGAAGGAGCGCGTCAACGACGAGATGAAGCGCTTCTTCCGGCCCGAGTTCCTCAACCGGATCGACGCGACCGTCGTCTTCCAGCCGCTCACGAAGCCCGAGATCCGCAAGATCGTGGAGATCGAGCTCGGCGGCGTGCGCAAGCAGCTCGCGTCGCAGGCGATGAGCTTCATCGTCACGGACGAGGCGAAGGACTACATCGCGACGGTCGGCTACGACACGAACTTCGGCGCGCGGCCGCTCGGTCGCGCGATCCAGAACGAGATCGCGGATCCGCTGGCGGAGATGCTGCTGCTCGCGGCGTTCGTGGCCGGCGACACCGTGAAGATCGACGCGGTCGATGGCAAGCTCGCGATCACCAAGGGCGAGCCCGTCGAGGAGCGCAAGCCGGAGCCAGTCGCCACCTAGCGGCTTCGCGGGGCCAGCGGCAGCCGATACTTAGGACATGCCTTCCCGCGCGTCCGCCCCGAAGACCGCGTTCGTCTGCCAGCAGTGCGGCAACGATTACCCCAAGTGGATCGGCAAGTGCCCGAGCTGCGGCGGCTGGAACACCCTGGTCGAAGAGCGGGTGGTCGCGCCGGCCAAAGGCCGCTCCGGGGCGATCCGCGCGCCGCGCGAGCCGGTCGCCCTCGACGCGGTCCCGCCCGACGCCGAGGTCCGGATCCCGACCGGCATCGGCGAGTTCGATCGCGTGCTGGGCGGTGGGATCGTGCGTGGCTCGCTCGTCCTGCTCGGCGGGGACCCGGGCATCGGCAAGAGCTCGCTGCTCATGCAGGCATCGGCGAGCCTGAGCCAGCGCGGGACCGTCCTCTACGTCTCGGGCGAGGAGTCGGCGGCGCAGGTCAAGCTGCGCGCTCGGCGCTTCGGCATCGACGGCGGCAACATCCTCTTGCTCGCGGAAACCGACCTCGGATCCGTGATCGAGCAGATCCGCCGCACGAAGCCACTCTTCTGCGTCATCGACTCGATCCAGACGATGAGCTCGGACATCATCGGCTCCGCCGCGGGTGGGGTGTCGCAGCTCCGCGAATGCGCCGCGCGGTTGCTCGAGGTGGCGAAGGGCGACGACGTTCCGATCTTCCTCGTCGGTCACGTGACCAAGGAGGGCAATGTCGCAGGTCCGCGCGTCCTCGAGCACATCGTCGACGCGGTCCTCTATCTCGAGGGCGAACGGTTCCATTCGTTCCGGATCCTTCGCGGTGCGAAGAACCGGTTCGGTTCGACGGACGAAGTCGGCGTGTTCGAGATGGGGGAGAGCGGCCTCCGAGAGGTCATGAACCCGTCGGAGGTGTTCCTCGAGGAGCGCAGCCGCGGCGTCGCGGGCAGCGTCATCGTCCCGACGATCGAAGGCACGCGTCCGCTCCTCGTCGAGGTGCAGGCCCTGGTCACGCCCACGAGCTTCGGCCTTCCGCGCCGGACGGTGAATGGCGTCGACCCACAACGGATCGCGCTGCTGCTCGCGGTGCTCACGAAGCGCGCCGGGCTGAACAGCGGCTCGCACGATGTGTACGTGAATCTGGTCGGCGGTCTGCGGATCCGCGAGCCCGCGACGGATCTCGGGGTCGCGGTCGCCGTCGCATCCGCGCTCCGCGACCGGCCGGCGGATCCGCGCACCGTGTTCCTCGGCGAGCTGGGGCTCGGCGGGGAGCTTCGCCGGGTCCAGCGGCTTGCAGCCCGGTTGAAGGAGGCCGAGCGGCTCGGCTTCGAGCGCGCGATCGTCCCCGCGGCGAGCGCGGCCGACCGTGACGGCGCCGGGCTCGAGGTCATCGGGGTGCCGACGTTGCGGGACGCGCTCACCCGGTCGGGTATTTCGGACGGATGACCGGGCGTATCCTTCCTCGCATGATCGACCTCGCGCGGCACCAGACGTCGGCCGGCGGCCACATCGTCATCGGTCGGGCCTTCGCCTCGCCGCAACTTGAAAGAAAGGAGCGAGCAAAACAGTGGTGCTCATCAGATTCTTCGGAGCGCTATTCGGCTTCTTCTTCGGTTTCTTCCTTGCCGCGCAGCTGCTCCAGGTCAGTCAGGTCACGCCCCCGAACAATCAAGTTCTTGTCGTCTTTCTCCTCGCGGTGGCGTGCGCGATCCTCGGTTGGCTCGGTGCCCCGTACGCGACGGTCAAGCCCATGGGTTGGATCGTCGCCCGGATCCGGGCCACTGCCGCGGCCGATCTTGCCGCGGGCGTGCTCGGCGGCGGCGTCGGGCTCGTCCTGGCACTCTTCCTTGCGTTCCCGCTGTCCTTCCTTCCCGGCGAGCTAGGCCGGTACGCGCCGCTCGCCGGCGCGCTCGTGCTCAGCGTGCTCGGAGTGTTGGCCGGGACGATCAAGCGCGACGATCTTCAGGGCGCCGTGCGGGACATTCGAGGTGGCCGCAAGGATCAGCGCGCGGGCGAGCGGCTGCTCCTCGACACCTCGGTCATCATCGACGGTCGGATCGCGGACATCGTGCGCGCGGGCTTCATTCGCGGGACGCTCATCGTGCCGCGCTTCATCCTCGCGGAGCTCCAGTTCTTCGCCGACTCCGGCGACGGCACACGCCGCGAGCGCGGCCGCCGGGGCCTCGAGATGCTCGGGAAGATGCAGAAGGAGTCGACGGTCCACGTCGAGATCGACGACGAGGATCCGGCCGGCGATGGCGCCGACGGGAAGCTCGTCGCGCTCGCTCGCGAGCGCATGATCCCGATCGTGACCAACGACTACGGCCTCAATCGCGTCGCGGAGCTGCACGGCGTGACGGTCCTCAACGTGAACGACCTGGCCAAGTCCGTCCGCCCGGTCGTCCTCCCCGGGGAGGAGATCCACGTCCGCATCATCCAGGAGGGCAAGGAGGCCGGACAAGGCATCGGCTATCTCGAGGACGGCACGATGATCGTCGTCGAGAACGGCGCGCGATCCGTCGGCAACGAGCTCCCGGTGACGGTCATGCGCGTGCTGCAGACCGTCGGCGGACGGATGATCTTCGCGCAGCCCCGCGGCGAGGACCTCGCGGCGCGGCGGCCGCGGGCCGTCGGCCACTGATCGGACGGTGACCGCGGGCCTCGCGATCCTCGCGGCCGGCAGCTCGAGCCGTGCCGGAGTCGACAAGGTGACCGCGGAGCTGGGCGGATGGCCCGTTCTGGTCTGGTCGCTCGCTGCGGCCGCGGCCTCGGGCGCGTTCGCGGAGATCGTGGTGGTCGCGCCACCGGACCGCATCCCGGCGATCGCCGGGCTCGTCGGGTCGCGCGCGCGGGTGATCGCCGGCGGAGCGACGCGCACCGCGTCCAGCTGGGCCGCGCTGGATGCGCTGCGGGCCCACGGGATCATCGCGATCCATGACGCCGCGCGGCCGTTCGCGACGCCATCGCTCTTCTCCACGGTCGTTGCGGTCGCGACCGAATACGGGAGCGCGGTGCCGGGCCTCGCCGTCGCCGAGACCGTACGCCGGGCGGACCTCGCCGGGCGGGCCGTCGAGGAGGTCGATCGGACGGGCCTCTGGACCGCACAGACGCCGCAGGCGTTCCAACGGCCGCTCCTCGAGCGCGCGCGCGCGGCCGCCGCGGGCAAGAGCTTCACCGACGACGCCGCCGCGGTCATCGCCCTGAACGAGGACGTGCGCCTCGTGCCGGGCGAACGGCGGAATTTGAAGCTCACCTCGACCGAGGACGTCGCGTACGCCCGCGAGCTGGCCGACAAGGGTCTGGTGGCGATCGCCGCGCAGCCCCTGGCGCGATGACGATGCCGCGGAGCGGGATTGGGTACGATATCCACCGTCTCGTGCCCGACCGCCGGCTGGTGCTCGGCGGCGTCAGGATCGACCATCCGACGGGGCTCGCGGGACACTCCGATGGCGACGTCCTCGCCCACGCGATCATGGACGCGCTGCTCGGTGCCACGGCGCTCGGCGATCTCGGGACGCACTTCCCGAGCGACGATCCGGCCTATGCCGGCGCGGACAGCATCGGACTCCTCGAACGGGTCGTGACGCTGGTCCGCTCCAATGGCTATCGGATCGGCTCGGTGGACGCCACGGTCGTCGCGCAGGTGCCACGGCTCGCACCGTACCTCGCGGACATGCGCGACCGGCTCTCGCGGGCGCTCGGGATCGAGCTCGGCGCGGTGAGCGTGAAGGCGACGACGAATGACGGGCTCGGCATCGTCGGCGCCGGCGAAGCCATCGCCACACTGGCGACGGTCATCGTGGATAAGGCCGAGCCCTAGGAGGCTCTGCGATCGCGATCCAGCTGTTCAACAGCGCCACGCGGACCGTCGAACCGTTCGTGCCTTTGGTGGAAGGCGCGATCGGCATCTACGACTGCGGCCCGACCGTGTACGCCGAGCAGCACATCGGCAATCTCTACCGGTACGTGGTCGCTGACGTCATCCGCCGGACGTTCGACTACTTCGGCTACGACGTCACCCAGGTCATGAACATCACCGACGCCGGGCACATCACCGAGGCCGACGATGACGGGGTGGCCCGGATGGAGAACGCCGCGCGCAGCGAGCACCTGTCACCGCTGGCGATCGCCGAGAAATACACCCGGCTCTTTCTCGATGATCGGCACAAGCTCAACATCCTGGATCCCCACGTCATGCCGAAGGCCACCGACCACATACCGGAGATGATCGCCCTGATCGAGCGCCTGATCGCGAAAGGCCACGCGTATGCCGCGGCGGATGGCGTCTACTTCGACACGTCGACGTTCCCCGGGTACGGGTCGCGTCTCAACACGGAGCCCCTGGACGAGCGTCAGGCCGGCGCGCGTGTCGAGGTGAACCCGAACAAGCGGCACACGTTCGACTTTGCCCTGTGGCGCGCCGCGAAGCCCGGCGACCTCCAGCAATGGGACTCGCCCTGGATGCGGGGGAACCCGGGATGGCACATCGAGTGCTCGGCCATGTCGATGAAGTACCTCGGTGAGACGTTCGATCTCCACTCGGGCGGTGAGGATCATCTCTTCCCACACCACGAGTGCGAGATCGCGCAGTCCGAAGCAGCGACGGGAAAGCAATTCGTCCGCTACTGGAACCACGTGTATTTCCTCAAGGTCGATGGCGGCGGAATGCACAAGTCGATCGGCAATGTGTTCTTCGTGCGAGACATCGAGGAACGGGGGCACGATCCGCTCGCGTTCCGCATGCTCGTGCTCGGGGTGAGCTATCGGAAGGGGTTGGACTTCACGTGGGCGTCGCTCGCCGAGGGAGAGCGCCGCCTGAACAGCTGGCGCTCGCAGCTCCGCGAGGCGGTCCAGGCCGGCGGAGAGCCGTCGCGGCCGGCGGACGACGACCCGATCCGCGCCGCATTCGCAGAGGCGATCGCGGAC
Source organism: Saccharimonadales bacterium (SeqCode) (assembly GCA_035493615.1). Taxonomy (GTDB): domain Bacteria; phylum Chloroflexota; class Limnocylindria; order P2-11E; family P2-11E; genus UBA4735. The sequence continues at coordinate 11,298 of DATJHW010000066.1, forward strand.
GACTTCAACACGCCGCGGGCGGTCGCGCAGGCCGAAGCCGCGCTCAAGCTCGTGACTTCCACGGACGACGCCAGCCGCCTTCGTGGCCTCGGCCTCCTGTTCGACATGGATCGGGTGCTCGGGCTGCGGCTCGAGGCCAGCGCGACCGCGGCCGACGAGCTCGCGGGCGACGACAGGCGCTTGTTCGATGAGCGTCTCGCGGCTCGCAAAGCCGGCGATTACAAGCGATCGGACGAGCTCCGCGTCGCCCTCGAGGCCCGCGGCATCAAGGTGAAGGACACGAAGGACGGGGCGCGCTGGGAGCGCATCAAGGAAGGAAGTGCACGATGAACGAGGAATTCGACGGGCCCGGTCAGTCCGGCCCCGAGGACCGCGGGCAGAACGACAGCCCGCCGCAGGACAGCGCTCCGCAGGGATCGCCGGCGCCGCAGGCCGGCGGGCCCCAAGGTGGCGACAACGATCCGAACAACCGGCGGCCCCGGCGGCGCGGGCGGCGTGGCCGCGGCGGCGGCGCCGGACAGCCATTCGTACCGTCGCGCGGCCCGATGAATCAGGCCTTCCGGCCGGCGCAGCCGTTCCGGGGACCCGCACGCGGCCCCGGCTTCGCGCCGCGTCCCGCACCGCGGCCGGTCGACGACGAAAGCTCGCTCCAGGCGCGCGAGCTCGCGGCCTACGAGCGCCGCCAGCAGCAACAGCAGCGCCGCACCACCGGCGGATGGCGCCCGGGCGCGCCGTTCCGCGCGCCGATGGGCGGCGGGATGCGGCCGCGCTTCGGTGGAAGCGGTCCCCAGTACACCGAGCAGATCCGCCGCGCGACCTCAGGTCCGCCGCGGGGCGCCGCGCCGTCGCACGAGGCGGGTGAGCCGATCGCCGGCCCACATGCCGTGCTCGAGGCCATGCGCGCGGGCCGCGCGATCCGCAAGCTGTACATCTCGCAGGACCGCAGCCTTCGGACCGGCGCGGTGAACGATCTCATCGCCGAAGCCCAGGAGCGGCGGATCTTCGTCAACTACCTCGACAAGCTCGACCTCTCGCGGCTGTCACCGGTCGAGAACCACCAGGGCGTCGTCGCGATCTTCGAAGGCCGCGCGGGCGTCGATCTCGACGAGCTGCTCATCCACCTCGAGGCCGAGAGCGGACAGCCGCTCGTGCTGATGGTCGATTCGCTCCAGGACCCACAGAATTTCGGCGTGCTCCTTCGCTCGGCCGAAGGCGCCGGCGTCGCCGGCGTCGTGATCCCGCGACACCGCTCGGTCGGACTCACGCCCGCTGTCGCGAAGACGAGCGCCGGCGCGAGCGAGCACCTGCTCGTCGCCGAGGTCGCGAACCTCCGCCAGGCGATCGACACCCTGAAGGAAAAAGGTCTCTGGGTCGTCGGCACCGACGAGACCGGGGACCTCCTGTACGACGAGGTCGACTACCGCGGGCCGACGGCGCTGGTCATCGGCGGCGAGGGCGAGGGCATCCGTCGGCTCGTGCTCGAAGGCTGCGACCAGGTCGTGCGGATCCCGATGGAGGGTCGCATCGCGTCACTGAACGCCGCGGCCGCGGGAACGGTCGTGCTGTACGAAGCGCTCCGGCAACGGCGGCGCGATCAGGCGCCGCCCGGCACCCAGACCCCGAGGCCGCAGCCCACCGAGGCGCCGCTCGCGAGCGAGACCGAGGACCTTGCGGAGACGCCGGACCTCGAGGACGATCTCGCCACCGCGGAGGAGCCGGTCGACGACCTCGCCGCCGAAGACGGCGACACGGACATGCCGGTCGAAGCCGCACCGGCGGCGAAGGCGCCGCGGAAGACCGCGGCGAAGAAGACCGTGAAGAAGACCACGAAGAGGAGCGACGACTGATGGCCCACCGGGAGCCGAAAGCGGTCGAGGGCGTCTGGGTGCTGAAGGCCGGCGTCGCCCGGAAGGCGTCGCCGCGGCCGAAGCGGATCGAGCATCGCGAGGACGTCGACTACAACAATCCGTATCGCTACAAGATCGAGCGCGTGTGGTGGGACGGGAAGATCGTCTACGCCAGCGAGCAGGGCGAGCTCGAGGTCGACCCGAAGCGCGTAAAGGTCGCGCAGGAGTACCAGCTCGTCTACACGGTCGCACTCGATGCGAAGGGCCGGCTCCGCCGCGAGCCCGATCGGGTCGAGGGGCAATACAACATCTACGACTCGATCCCCGGGATGAAGAAATACAGTCCGATCTGGCAGTTCAACTACGTGATCGTGCCGCGCGACTACACCGCGAACACGCTCCGCTCGGAACGGGACTGCCTGCGGAGCGGATACGAGATCGTCCGGAGCATGGTCTTCGAGAACTGACCGGTCATCTGAGGCCCACGGTCGTGGGTCGACAAACGGCACGCGATGTCATGAACGACGTCAATAGCCCGCAGCCGGTAGTCCCACTGCCGGGGTACTGCGGTACCAGTGACCGCTCGGCTGCTAACGCGCCTCCCTCGCCATCGTTGATGCAATTACGCACGGTCCACGAGGAGGGCGACGAATGGCGACTTCGACCCGTGGTCAGCTCCGGAAGGCTCCGGCCCCCAAGGGCAACCCCTGGGTGGTCCAGGACTCGGCCGGGTCGGCCTCGACCGGTTCGACGATCGTCGACTCCATCGCGAAGGTCGAGCAGCTCGCGCTCGCATCATGGCGCGAGTTCGTCCCGTGGTTCAAGGCGCAGCCCGATCATCTGCGGCTCGCCTTCGTCGCCGTCGGTCTCGTCGTCGTCATCAGCGTGGTCAACCTCAGCGCCGCGGGCTTCGGTCGGGTCGCGACGAATCACGTCGTCGACACCACCCAGACCGCGGGAGCGGCGGCTCCGGCGTCTCCGGCCGCACGCGTCCTCGCCTCCGAGCCGGCGCCGATCCTCCCGGGCAAGGCCTGGGTCGCGGCGCAGCTCTGGCAGGGAACCGGGAACCGCGCGACCGAAATGTTCACCGTCGGTTCGCACTGGCGTGTCGACTGGCTGTACAACCCGCCGGCAGCTGGTGCGTTCCTTCAGGTGTTCATCTACTCGGCCGACGGCACGCTCATGAACATCGCGACGAACACCGCGGTCGGCGGCCCCGATACGAGCTTCTGGACCGGCGCCGGGACGTACTTCCTGAAGGTGAACTCGAGCGGCGGCGACTGGAAGCTGGACGTTCAGGATTACCGCTAGCTTCGCGCGGATCCGCAACGCGTCCGTCGTCGCACTGCTCGTCGTCGCGCTGATCCCGGCCGGCCGCGCAGCAGCCACCGGCTGCCTGAGCAGCATCGGTCCCGGCATCCCGCCGCCGGCGCGCGAGCCGAACGGCCTCGCCGGATTCCACGCGTCGTGGCACGGCCAGAGCGGTTACATGTCGCTCTGCCCCGGGACGACCGCCGTCGCGACCGTCGCGTACGCCAACAGCGGATCGCGCGGCTGGGTCGCGGGGCGGCTGGGCGAGGTCGCGTACCTCGGGACGTCGGATCCGGATCCAGGTCAGGATCGCGCGAGCATCCTGGGGGGCGATGGCACGCAAGGTTCACCCGCGGCCGGGTGGCCGCGCTTCAACCGGCCGGCGATCCAGCCCGCTCCGTACGTCGGCCCCGGCCAGGTCGCGTGGTTCCAGTTCAGCGTGGTGGCTCCCCTTGTCCCTGGCACCTATCGACTCGCCCTCCGTCCATTGATCGAAGGCGCGCAATGGATGGAGGACTACGGCGTCTTCTGGGTGCTCACGGTGCTCAACCCTGACGGCAGCCCGCCGCCCCCACCGCCTCCACCGGCGCCAGTGAGCTCGACCACGGTGCTGGCTTCGTACTTCGGTCCGGGCCTCTACGGCAACCGCACCGCGTGCGGGCTCACGTTGACGTCGACGCTCCAGGGCGTCGCGCACCGCACGTTGCCGTGCGGAGCGCTGGTCCACTTGTCGTACGCGGGACACGACGTGACCGTGCCGGTCGTCGATCGCGGTCCGACCGTCGCCGGACGCGAGTTCGATCTCACGTACGCGACGAAGCTCGCGCTCGGATGCCCGGACCTCTGCACGCTCTCCTGGATCCACTGAGTCGCGCGGCGCGCAGCGCATGCCGGATGCGAGAATCAGGTGCGCGCGCCAGCCGCCCTAGCTCAATTGGCAGAGCAGCGGTTTTGTAAACCGCAGGTTCCGGGTCCGATTCCCGGGGGCGGCTCTGAGATCCGGGGTTCCGTCCTTCGATGGACGGTTGGGCCTTCCGTGAAGCGAGCGACGGTCACGGTGCGTACCGTCAGGTCGTCAGCGCGATCTGGCATCGGCCACCAAGTACCTCGCTCGCCAACGCATTTGGTAGGCGCCGGCGTGATTGACTCGTCATCGTCCAGCGCGGCTGGATGCCAGGTGGGTGACCAGCCGATTCACGGTCCGGCCTCCCAGTACCTTGGTCGCCTTGTTGATCGGCCTGCGACCGGATACGGTTTCGCGCCCGTGCGCTTTCTCGTTGTGGCGATCGTCTCAGCCGGCCTGTCCCTGGCCGCGGCGCGACCGGCGGCTGCGGCTCCGCCGGCCTGGTACCCGCCGGTGCGGTGGCTGCCCGCGGCGTCGGCGAATTTCGGCGTGGGTCGGGCCGGCACGGCCATCAACACGATCGTGATCCACGCCACGGATGGCCGCTACGCGGGCACGCTCTCGTGGTTCCGCGACCCGCGGGCTCGGGTCAGTGCCCATTACGTCATCCGGGCGAGCGATGGAGAGATCACCCAGATGGTCGCGGAGGCCGATACCGCGTTCGAGGTGCGCGGCTTCAATCGGGGCGCCATCGGTATCGAGCACGAGTTCGATCCCCGGCACGGGATCGCCTACACCGATGTCGAGTATCGAAGCTCGGCGGCGCTCGTGTGCGCGATCGCGAGGCGCTACGGGATCCCGGCCGACCGCGCGCACATCCGTGGCCACAGCGAGATCCCGGGTGCGGACCACTCGGATCCAGGACCGACGTGGAATTGGTCCTATTACATGCGCCTTGTCGGTGCTTGCGCCGGATCGGCCGCGACCGGGGCGATCACCGACGTCGGCCAGACGATCTGTGACGAAGGGTGCGTCCCCGCGTCGGCCTTCGGCGCCGGTGCGGTCGGCCCACACGTCGCGCTGCTGCAGTGGGATCTCGCGTATCTCGGCTGGATGACGCGGGCCGAGGTGTTGCTCGGTGGGCAGCACTTCGGTGCGCGGACGCTCACCGCGGTCCGCTCGTTCCAGGCGGCCAACGGTTTGCCGGCGACGGGCTTCTACGGGCCGCTCACAGCTGGGGTGCTCGGGCGAGCCCTCGCGCGGGCCCCATCCGGCGCGGCGGGCGCCGGTCTCGCGTTCGGTGTGCGCTCAGCGGCGGTGATGGGCCTGCAGCGCGACCTCCGTGACCTCGGATACATCGATGTCGTGACCGGATACTTCGGTCCGGCCACGCGCGATGCCATCCGGCGATTCCAGCTGGATCACGGGATCGACCCGACCGGCGACTACGAGCCGCTCACCCGAGCCGCGATGGCCGTGGACCGCCCGTAGCCGCGAGCTGCCCACGCGTTCACGCCTGCGCCCTACGGCAGCTGCGGCACCGGGGGCTTGATCTGCGGAGCGTCGTTCCGCGATGGGAGCGTCGGCAGGTACGTGCAGCCGGCGGTCAGCATGACCGCGAGGATCACCAGAGCGATGCGCGCCGCGACCGTCATGCTGCGACTAACGCAGCCGGCCCTCGGACGGTGCGTAACGAGCTATGTGCCCGCGGCGAGGCGGAGGTAGCCGCCGATGTGACGCGGCCGGAAGCTCACCGGGACGCCCGATTCCGCGATCTGCTTGAACATCTGCACGGTGGCCTCGTTCGGCTGGCCGTAGATCTCCATGCCGGCCGACTCGATGAACTGGGCGGACTCCTCCGTCCGTTCGGTGACCCCTTCCATATGCCGATCCATCGCATCCGCGTCCGGGAAGACGTGAACGATGGTCGCGTCGGTGCCGTCCTCGCTCACGTACGCGAGGAACGCCACGGTACCGGGCTTCTCTCGCCTGAGCCGTTCGGTGCCGTCGCGTAGGAACCGTTCCAGCTCCTTCAGCCTGCCCTCTTTCACCCTGTTCCTGCTGATGAAGACGACCGGCTCTGGCATCTCTCCCCTCACCGCGGACCGCTCGAGATCCGCGCGGCGTCAGACGGAATGGTCCGATCTGAGGGGCGGCTCACGGCTGAGAATCTACTCTGCGCCGTGCCGCCGTGGGAGGTGACCGACCTGTCTCGCTCGTCGCCGCGGCGCTACCGCTCTTCGTGCCCTCGATCCGCGCGGTCGAGCGATCGGTGGACCGATACCGCGTAGGAGCTCATCGCGTCCCATGGGTCGCGGTCCCAGGTCGAGAAGCGCTCCTCGAGTCTGAACCCCGCAGCGGCCGCGGCTCGGTCATACTCGGCAAGGGTCAGATGTCCGGCGCGTAGTTGAAAGCCCGCGACGAGGAGGCCCACCGGCTGCAGATGGCGCGCGACATTCGCGACCACCGCTGTCTCGGTCCCTGGCGTGAGCAGGATCATCACGTTGCCCGCCGCCACGACCACGTCGAACGTGCGACCGAGGTCGAACGAAGCGAGGTCCGCGTAGACCCACTGCAGGTCGGGTGATCGGCGGCGTGCGGTCGCGAGCATGTCCGGGTCGAGATCGACCCCCACGACCTTGACCCCGCGCCGCGCGAGCTCGCGCGCCACGCGGCCGGTGCCGCACCCTGCATCGAGGACGGATCGCGGCGCGTAACGCATGACGAAGTCCGCTTCGCCGTGCACGTTCTCGCCTGCGGCCGCGCGTTCGTCGTAGCGCGCGTCATACGCATCGCCCGACAGGTCCTTGGTGCGGAGCCAGCGATTGTCCGGTCCGGCCATCGGCCGGAGGTTACTCGTCGACCGGCCGCACCTCGACCAGGCCACCGGCAGGCCAGGTCTTCGCGACCGCGACCGCCTCGTCCCGGTCGGTCACCTCGACGATGGCGTAGCTCCCCACCGACTCCTTCGCCTCGACGAACGGCCCATCGGTCACGACCGGCGTGTCGCCGCTCCGCTGGATCCGGCCCAATCGCACCGTGGTAGTGGCCCGCTTGCCGCCGGCCAGCCGTTTCCCCTCGACGATGCGGCCGGCGGCGGCCTCCTCGCCGAACCACCGGCCGATCCGCCCGATCGCGGCGTTCCGCTCGTCCTCCGGCAGCGCCATCCAGGCGTCCTCGTCCGCGTAGAACATCAGCAGGTAGCGCATGTCCTTCTCCCAAGGGGCCCCGGTCGTCCGGGCATCCAGGGTGACGACGAACGACCCGCCGCCCCCTCGACCGAGCCGCTCATCACACCGTCCTATCGTGGCACCGTGATCCAGCGCGCGCGCTTCGGCCGGACCGGACACGAGAGCAGCCGCACGATCTTCGGCGCCGCTGCCCTGTCCAAGGCGTCCGAGGCGGACGCGGACCGCGCGCTGGCGCTCGTCGACCGGTTCGGGCTCAACCACATCGATACCGCGGCCAGCTACGGCGATTCGGAGCTGCGGCTCGCGCCATGGCTTCGCGGCGGCGGCCGGGACCGCTTCTTCCTCGCCACGAAGACGGGCGAGCGCACCTATCGCGGGGCTCGCGATCAGATCCGTGCGTCGCTCCAGCGCCTCGGCGTGGAGCACGTCGATCTCATCCAGCTCCATAACCTCGTGGATCCGCTCGAGTGGGAGACCGCGCTCGGCCCGGACGGCGCCCTGCGCGCCGCCGTCGAGGCTCGCGCGGCGGGCCTCGCGCGCTTCATCGGCGTGACCGGCCACGGTACGACCGTCGCCGCCCGGCACCGCGAGAGTCTCGCGCGCTTCGACTTCGACACGGTCCTCTTCCCGTACAACGCCACGCAGCTCCGCGATCCGGCCTACGCCGCCGATGCGGAGGCGCTGCTCGCCACGTGCGCTGCGCGCGACGTGGCGGTCCAGACGATCAAGAGCATCACGCTCGGGCCGTGGAGCGTCCGCCCGGCCGACGCGCTCACCTGGTACGAGCCGCTCACGGAGCAAGCGGACATCGACCTCGCGGTCCGCTTCGTGCTCGGTCGTGATCGCCTGTTCCTCAACACGGCGAGCGACATCGATTTGCTGGCGAAGGTGCTCGACGCTGCGAGCCGTGGCGGAGCCGTCCCGACCGAGCGTGAGATGGACGAGCTGCTCGAGCGCCGGGGGATGGCGCCACTCTTCGCGTGACGAGCTTCGAGCGTCGGGTCGCGACGGTCGTGCGCCGGATCCCGCGCGGGCGCGTCGCGAGCTACTCGATGGTCGCCGACCGCGTACGCCGCCCCGGCGCCGCCCGCGCAGTGGGCAGCGCGCTCGCGCGTGGCCTCACCGTGCCGGCGCACCGCGTCGTGACCGCGGACGGCCGACTGGTCCGGCGATGGCCCGGGCAATCGCGGCTCCTTCGAGGCGAGGGCGTGGCGGTGCGCGACGGACGCGTCGCACGGCCGATCCCGTGGTGGCGCGCGTGAGCCGGCGGGGCCGCGGCGATCGTCCGCGGCTCGGCGCGTTGCCGATCGTCCTCATCATCGCGTTCCTGCTCGTCGGCACACTCGCGACGACGCTCTCGATCCCGCCGGCATCGCCCTCACCCTCAGGGCTCCCGGCGGGCAGCCTTCCGCCATTCAGCGATGCGACGGCTCCGCCGACGCAGACGCCGTCGGGACGCTATCCGCCGGACGCCGAGACGAATCTGGTCAATTCCTGCGTCTCGGGCATCGATCCGAACACCGTGCCCGGACCGATCGCCGCGGCGTTCTGCGTCTGCACGCTGAATCGCTTCGAGCAGACGTACCCGACGTACGACGAGTTCCAGCGCGCCACGGCCTCGGGCGCGTTCACCGATCAGATGAAAACGGCCATCTCGAACGCGTGCGCGGTGCAGATCGTCGGCGGGTGATCCGTCGCCGGTCAGCCGATCGGCGCGTCGCCGCCGCGTTGCCACGTGGCTGTGTCGTGCGCGAAGTACACCCGCCAGGGGTCGAGCTGCTGGAAGCGCTCCACCCACTGCGGATATGGACCATGCGGCTCACCGCGGAGCGCGAGCTCGAGCGAGTAGCGCTGCCGCGCGTAATCGGACGTGAAGTTGAGCGCCTGGCCGGCGAGGATCACCCGGCCCCCCGTCGTCTCGACGACGAGCGATTGGTGGCCGGGCGAGTGACCGGGGGTCGGAATGATCCGAATGCCGGGCAGCGGCTCGGCATCGCCGTCGATCTCCTCGAGCGTCGCGCCCGGGAAGTCGGCGACCGACGGCGCATGGCTGTAGTCCGGTGTCGCGCGGAGGTGCGCGACCTCCGCCCGCTGTACGAAGATCGGCACGCCCGGGAATTCGTGATTCCCGCCTGAGTGGTCGCTGTGGAAGTGGCAATTCGCGATCTGCCGCACGTCCTCGGCGTTGACCCCGGCCTCGGCGAGGACCGAGCGGATCGGCCGGATCTGCACGGGAGCGAACGTCTCGAGCGCGGCGCGGTCAGCGGGCGAGAATCCCGTATCCATCAGGAACAGGCCCTGCGGGTGTTCGATGAGGAAGGCGCGGACGATGATCCGATCATTGGGGAACCGCGTATCGGATGCCGGCATCGTGTAATGACCGGTGTGCAGGGGTCGGATCCGGGACATCTCAGCCGTCGCCATGCGGTGATTCTTACCCAATCCTTAGAGCGTCAGGCCTAGACTCGACTTCTTCCGATGACAGGCTCACAGGCCGATCGCCCGTACGGCAATTTTCCCCGCTACGGCGTCGCGCCGACGCCGCAGCCGCCTGCCGACCCGGTCCGGCTCACCCGCCGCCAGCGCGTCGCCGCCTGGTTCCGCGCGCGCTCGCTGCGTGAGCGCGTCGAGCTCGCGATCACTGCCGTGCTCGTCGCCGCCTCGATCGTCCTGTCCGTCTCCGCGCTGCCCAAGGGTTACGAGCTCGGGGTCGTGGACTCGACGCCGCCGACGCCCAGCCCGACGATCCCCGAGCTGTACCAGACGCTCGCGCAGACCGTCGTGACGGTCATCGCCGAGCTGCCGGACGGCAAGACGAGCCTCGGCACCGGCGTGATCATCGACGCCGACGCTGACATCCTGACCGCACTCCATGTGGTGACCGACGCGACGAAGATCAGCGTGACCTTCGCCGATGGCTCGACGTATGAGGCGAAGATGTTCGCGCGGCAGGAGGACAACGACATCGCCGCGATCCGCGCCCTCGGCCATCCGGATCAGATGGCCGTCGCGACCATGGGCAACGCGAACGCGCTGAACGTGGGTGACGACGCGATCGTCATCGGCAACCCGTTCGGCCTCTCGCGGAGCCTCTCGACCGGGGTGATCTCCGGATTGCATCGGAGCGTGCAGCCACCTGGCGCGGACAAGCCGATGACGGAGCTCATCCAGTTCGACGCGTCGGTGAACCCCGGCAATTCGGGCGGGCCGCTGTTCAACCGCAATGGCGACGTGGTTGGGATCGTGAGCGGGTTGGCGAACCCGAACGGCCAGGCCTCATTCGCGGGTATCGGGTTCGCGGTGACCATCCAGGCCGCGGGCGGCGCGGTCGGCGTTCCACCGGATTAGACGGGACCAGGGGAGGGGATCGATGGACCAGAGCGCGAGCACCGAGCGGCAGACCGAGGTGGGGCGGCTCCTCTACGAGGTGAAGCGCGTCATTGTCGGGCAGGATCACATGCTCGAGCGGATCATCGTCGGCCTGCTCGCGCGCGGGCACCTCCTCGTCGAGGGCGTCCCGGGGCTGGCGAAGACGCTCGCCATCAAGACCGTCGCCGGGGCGATCCACGGCGAGTTCAAGCGGATCCAGTTCACCCCGGATCTCGTGCCAGCCGACCTGGTAGGCACGCGCATCTACAACCAGAAGAACGGTGACTTCCAGACCTCGCTCGGTCCGGTCTTCACCAACCTGCTCCTCGCCGACGAGATCAACCGGGCGCCGGCGAAGGTCCAGAGCGCACTGCTCGAGGCGATGCAGGAGCGTCAGGTGACGATCGGTCGCGAAAGCCACAAGCTCCCGGATCCGTTCCTCGTCATGGCCACCCAGAACCCCATCGAGACGGAGGGGACCTACGCGCTCCCCGAAGCGCAGGTCGACCGGTTCATGATGAAGGTGGTCGTCGGCTACCCGAACGAGATGGACGAGTTCCTCGTCGTCGAGCGGATGGCCCAGGGACTTGCATCGGTCTCGCCGGTCATGACCACGGAGCGACTGCTCCAGCTGCAGCGGGAGGCCGACAAGGTGTTCGTCGACCCGGTGCTGATGGAGTACGTCGTGCGCATCTCGACGGCCACGCGTCGCCCCGCCGAGTACGGGCTTCCGGAGATCAAGAAGTACATCACCTACGGCGCGAGCCCCCGCGCGTCGATCAACCTCATCCTCACCGGACGGGCACTCGCGTTCATGCGCGGGCGGACGTACGTGCTGGCGCAGGACATCCTCGACCTCGTCCACGACGTGCTCCGCCATCGGCTCGTGCTGTCGTACGAAGCTCTGTCCGACAGCGTCTCAGCGGAGCAGCTCATCGATCGCGTGCTCCAGAAGATCCCGGCCCCGGCCCAGGCCCTGCAGGAACGTGTCGCAACAAAGGCCTGAGATCGTCCTCAGACGGGTCGAGTGGACCGTGCTGCGCCGGCTCGACGGGCTGTTGCAGGGCGAATACCGCACGCTGTTCCGCGGGCACGGCATCGACCTCGCCGACATCCGCGAGTACGAGCCGGGTGACGACGTTCGCTACATCGACTGGAACGTGAGCGCGCGCATGGACACGCCGTACGTCCGCCAGTACCTCGAGGACCGCGAGGTCACCGCGCACTTCCTTCTCGACCTCTCGCCCTCGGTCGACTTCGGCACGGTGAATACCTTGAAGCGCGACCAGCTCGTGGACTTCGTCGCCCTGCTGTCGCGGCTGCTCACACGGCACGGCAACAAGGTCGGTGCCGTCCTCTACGCCGGGAAGGTCGAGCGGACCATTCCCGCGGCGACCGGCCGGAACCAGGTGCTGCGGCTGCTCAACGACGTGATGAACCTGCCGCGCCTGGAGAGCGCGCCGTACACGTCGGTGTCGGACCTCATCGAGCATGCCCTGCGGACGATCAAACGCCGATCGGTGATCTTCCTCGTGTCCGACTTCTTCACCGCGCCAGGTTGGGAGCGGCCGCTCGGGATGCTCGCGCGGAAGCACGAGGTGGTCGCGGTGCGGCTCGAGGACCCGCGCGAGCGCGAGCTCCCGGACATCGGGATGGTCGTCATGAACGACGCGGAGACCGGGGAGAGCGTGCACGTCGACACGCACGACGCGAAGTTCCGCCGACGGTTCGACGCCGTCGTGCGCGAGCGCGAGGCCCAGCTGCACACCGCCTTTACCCGGTGTGGCGTCGACGTCCTCCGCCTGTCCACTGAGGAGGACCTCGCCGGGGCGGTCCTGCGCTTCGCGGCCCTGCGCAAGCAGCGACGCGGCCTGCGGGCCGCGGTGGCGGTGTGACCGGATGACCTTCCTGTGGCCGGCGAGCCTGTTCTTCCTGGTCGCGGTGCCCGTGCTGCTCGGGCTGTACATCTGGTCGCAGCGCCGCCGCCGCAAGTACGCGCTGCGCTACGCGAGCCTGTCGCTCGTGAAGGAGGCGCTCGGCCGCGGACCCGGCATCCGCCGGCACATCCCGCCTGCGCTCTACCTGCTGTCCGTCGCGTTCATGCTGTTCGCGCTCGCGCGGCCGATCACGGTCGTGAAGGTGCCGAGCCAGGAGGGGACGGTCATCCTCGCGATCGACGTCTCGGGGAGCATGCGGGCGACGGACATCAAGCCGGACCGCATCACCGCGGCGAAGGAAGCCGCGAAGGCGTTCGTCGAGAAGCAGGGGGACAGCGTGAAGATCGGCGTCGTGTCGTTCGGGAGCGACGCGTCGATCGTCCAGGCTCCGACCCTCGACCACGACCTCGTCATCGCCGCGATCGACCGCCTGCGCCTGCAACGGGCGACCGCCATCGGCCGCGCGGTGCTCACCTCGCTCGACGCGATCTGGGAGGACGAAGGGTCCGAGGGCGACCAGCCGTCGGCCGTGCTGACCCAGCCGCAGAACCCGAACGCGCCACAGACCCCCGCGAAGACCGCGGTACCGGGCGCGGCGAAGGCCTCGGCGTCGATCATCCTGCTCACCGACGGCCAGAACAACCAGTACCCGCCGCCGCTCGCGGTCATCGATCAGGCCATCTCGCGGGGGATCCGCGTGTACACGGTCGGCGTCGGCACGCCGGCCGGCGCCGTGCTCAGCCTCGAAGGGCGCTCCATCCGCACGGCGCTCGATGAGACGACCCTCAAGCAGATCGCCGAGGACACCGACGCGCAGTACTTCCTTGCGACGAGCGACGCTGACCTCAGGAAGGTCTACGAGAACCTCTCGACCGAGCTGGTCCTCCGCACGCAGAAGACCGAGGTGACGGCGCTGTTCACGCTCGTCGCCGCGGTCTTCTCGATCGTCGCCAGCGCGCTCTCGCTGCTCTGGTTCAACCGCCTGCCCTGACGGGCTAGGTGAGGTTGTTCCCGATGTTCGAGAAGATGTTCGTGATCTGGTCGCGCAGGAAGATCATCGCCACGATGACCGCGATCGCGATCACCGCGATGATGAGCGCGTACTCGACCAAGCCCTGACCGTCATCCGCGTGCACCCACGTCCTCACGAGATAGCCCTCCCGTCCAATTTGACCCACTAACGCATCGTTCCCGAAGCCACCTCATGGCGCGTTGGTCCCACACCCGAACGGGGGAAGCACCGCTTCGATACCCGACCGCACCCCCGCGCGGGTGAGTGAGCGGCGGGGATGCGCCGTTAGCGTGCCGAAACATCCAACGAAGGTGAACGCTCATGGGTCGGCTACGGCGGTCGGGGTGGGATCCGGGACAGTCGCGGATGCTGCCCTCGTTCTGGCCGCCCAGGCCGGCGACGCGGGCGCGTTCGGCGAGCTTTACGAGCGGTACCGCCAGCCGGTCTACCGCTACTGCCTCGCCCGATCGAGCTCTTCGCACGAAGCCGAGGACCTGGTGAGCGAGGTGTTCCTCAAAGCGATGGAGTCGCTCGCCCGCTACCGCGACCAGGGCCTGCCGTTCATCGCGTTCCTCTATCGCGTGGCGCGCAACGCCGCGATCGACCGCAGCCGCAGGGACCGGGGGGCATCGCTGTTCGACATGACCATCGAGCCGCGCAGCTCGGTGGACGTGGAGGGCGACGCCGCCCGGGCGTCGGACATGGAGACGGTGCTCGCGGCGCTGCGCAAGCTCAAGCCGGAGTACCGGGAAGTGATCCTCCTCCGGTTCGTCGAGGGCTACAGCGCCGCCGACGTCGCGACCGTCCTCGACAAGGCCGAGAAGGCGATCTGGAACCTCCAGCAGCGTGGCCTCGAGCGGCTCCGCAAGGAGCTCAAGCGGTCGGGCGCGCAGGTCCTGGCGGGACTGGCTGTGGATCGATGAACGACGACCGCCTGCTCTTCGCGCTCAAGCGCCTCGGCGACGAGGAGCTTTCGGCCCGGTCCGATCGGAAGATCCGTACGCGCCTCGAGACGGCCTGGACCGTGCGGGCTCTGACGATGGCGCGCCGCGGCCTCGGCGTCCGTCGTCTCGTGCCCGTGGTCGCGGCGCTCGTCCTGTTCGCGGGATCGGCGGGCACCGCGCTCGGCGCGACCGCTGACAGCCCGCTCTGGGACACGCGGGTCGCGCTCGAGTCCGCTGGCGCATTCCTGCGGCTCTCGAACGACGACCGCGTCGCGTACCTCCTCGATCTCGTCCGGTCACGGACCGATGAAGCGACGCGTCAGCAGGCCGCGGGCCATCCGGATGCGGCCGCCAAGGCGCGGGCCGCGGCGAGCTCAGCGCTCGTGCAGCTCGGCGACAACGCACCGAAGATCGAGACGTCGGTCCCGCCACCCGCACCGACCGCGTCCGCGTCGCCGACCCCGGTCCCTTCGGCCTCGCCGACGCCGGCTCCATCGGCGACCCCGTCGTCGACCGCGTCGCCGATGCCCGCGCACACCGTCGTTCCGACGCCCGTCCGCACGCCCACACCGACGCCCATCCGCACGGAACCGCCGGTCACCACCGCGACGCCGGCGCCCACGAAGCAGCCGGTGACGATCACGGGCACCGTGCACGACGCGTCCGGGGCGAGCGTGTTCAACGTCTGCATCTCGACCTCGCCGACGCCGCCGACGTCCAGTACGGCCTGCAGCGTCCGGACGACGACGAACGGGTCCTACACGATCAACGCGTCGGCGACGACCGGGACGTCGTACACGATCACGCTGTACGCGTACTTCACCGATCCCGCGACCGGCGCGCTCTCTAGCGGCTCCGCGACAGCGACCATGACCGCGCCGACCACGGTCATGCCGC
>DATJHW010000067.1:0-23103 GCA_035493615.1 Saccharimonadales bacterium (SeqCode)
CGGCGACGTCCTCGTCTGCCGCTCGACCACGGTGAGCTGGGTGCCGCTGTTCAACATGGCCGCCGGGATCGTTGCCGATGTGGGCGGCGCGCTCTCGCACGCGGCGCTCGTGGCGCGCGAGTTCGGCATCCCCGCGGTGACTGGCACGGGGACCGCGCTCGAGCTGCTCATCGACGGCGAGCTGGTCGAGGTCGACGGGACAGCCGGGACCGTCCGGCGGATCGCGACGACGGTCTAGCCGGCGGGCGACGCCTCCGCATCGATCGCGGGCGCGACGCGCGGTGGAAGCCGTGACCCGACGAGCGCGGCAGCAAGTCCCGAGGCCGCGAGGATCAGGAACAGCCGCCCGGCCGCGGTCTCCGACGTCTCGACGAGCGCGAGCCCCGCGACGAGCGCGCCGATCATCCCGCCGAAGTAGCGGCTCGAGGACGTGACGCCGGACGCGAGTGCCGCGAACCGGGCGGGCACCGCGTCGAGCGCGGCGATGCGCGTCGCCGGGAACGTGAGCGCGACGCCGGCTCCGGTGATCGGCATGCAGACCAGGAGCATCCCGAAATCGGACGCGCGACCGGACAGGCCGAGGATGCCGAGCCCCGCGGCGATGAGCAGGCCGCCGATCGCAGTCGGCCAGCGAGCCCCGACCCGGTCGACGAGCGCGCCGCTCACCGGTGACAGCACGATCATCGCGACCGACTGGGCACTGATGGCGATGCCACCCCGGATGGTCGCGTCCGGCCCGGACCCCGCGAGGATCACCGGCACCGCGAGGAACGTGCCGTAGAGCGCGAGGTTCGAGAAGGCGATCGTGAGGTTCGCGCTCGTGAAGGCGCGGATGGTGAACAGGAACGGCGGTAGCGCGGGATCGGCGTGCCGCGACTCGTAGCGCACGAACAGCACGGCCGCGACCGCGACGATCGCGAGGAGCGCGACCGTGATGGCCGGCGCCAGCGTTCCGGCCTCGGTGAGCGTCCACGCCGCCAGCGACAGCAGGACGCCGAGCGCGACCGCCCCGCCGATGTCGGGATGCGCGGTGCGCCGCGGCGGATCGCCGGCCGGCAGCGAGCGCCAGGCCATGAGCAGCGCAAGCCCCGCGAGGGGCAGGTTCACGAGGAAGATGAGCCGCCAGTCGATCGCCGACAGCAGGCCGCCGAGGAGCGGGCCGATCGCGGCGCCGATGCTCGTGGTCGCGCCGGAGATCCCGAAGTACGTGCCGGCCTTGCCCTCGACCGAGCGGCCGCGCAGGAGCGCGAGGCTGTTCGGCACGACCGCCGCCGCGGCGAGGGCCTGCTGTAGGCGGAAGGCGACGAGCACGAGGAGGTTCGGTGCGAGCGCCGCGCCGACCGAGGCAACGATGAAGTACATGAGCGCGCCGAGCATGAACCGGCGCCGGCCGAATCGATCTCCGAGGCGGCCCGCGATCGGCTGCAGCGAGGCCATCGCGATGAGGTACGACGTCACGAGCCACGCGAGCGTCACGCGATCCGCGCCGAGGTCCCGGCCGATGAGCGGAAGCGCGACGACGATCATCGTCGAGTTCAGCGGCACCAGGAGATTGCCGAGCGCGACGGCAAGGACGAACGCCGGGATGCGCGGCACGGTCAGGCGCTCGGCGCCCGTCCGGCGGCCAGCGGCCGCACGCCGCCGGTGGCCCGGCGGAGCGGCGCGATGCGCGCGCCGGCGTAGAGCGCCACGATCGTGCACGCCACGCCGCCGGCGAGCAGGCCGCCGCTGGTGCCGACGACACTGCCGATCGAGCCCATGATCATCGAGCCGAGCGGCATGAGGCCCATGAACACCATCGTGTAGACGCTCATGACCCGGCCGCGCAGGTGATCTGGCGAGCGCGTCTGCAGCAGCCCGTTGGCCATGCCGAGGAACACCATGGTCGAGAACCCGAGCAGCACGAGGAACGGCAGCGACAGGAGGAGCGAGCGCTGGAGCGTGAACACGACGAGGAAGCCGCCGAACGCGACGGCCGATCCGATGAGCACCGCGCCCCTTCTGCGGAGTCCCCCGAGCGCCGACGTCGCGAGCGCGCCGCCGAGCGCGCCGACGCCCGACGCCGCCAGCATCCATGAGAGCTCGACCGCGCCCACCTGCAGCACCTCGTGCGCGACCGCGGGCAGCAGCTGGATGTACGGACGCGCGAACAGCGCGGTCGCGGCGGCGAGGATGACGATCCAGCGAACGACGACGTCCTGGCGGATGTACGCGAGGCCCTCGCGGATCGAATCGAGCATCGAGACCTCGCCGCTCTTCCCGATGATCGGCACGGGCCGCATGCGCAGCAGCGCGACCACGACCGCGAGGTACGAGATCGCGTTGATGTAGAAGAGGATGCCGGCGCCGAACGTCGGCCGGCCGGCGAACGGTGCGTAGATGAGGCCGCCGATGACCGGCCCGATGATCTGCGGCCCGTTGAACGCCGCGGAGTTCAGTCCGATCGCGCTCATGAGGTCGCGTTCGGGCACGAGGCGCGGGACCATGGACTGCCGGGTCGGCGCGTCGAACGCGAAGATCGTCGAGTTGAGCGCGCCGAGCAGCAGGATCTCGACGATGTTGATCTTGTCGGTGATCGCCAGCGTCGCGAGGATCGCGGCCGTCACGGCCGCGCTCGATTGCGTGACGAGCAGCAGTCGCCGCCGGTCGGTCCGGTCGGCGAGCGCGCCGCCGAACAGGCCGAGGGTCAGACCGGGGATCGCGCGAGCGAGCCCGACGAGGCCGAGGTAGAGCGGCGCGAGCTGCGGGACGCCGTCGCGCACGGCAAGGAGCACCACGAGGTAGCCCTGCCCGAACATCTGCATCCACGTGCCGACGTTCGACACGAGCAGGCCGAACCAGAACAGGCGGAAGTCGCGGTAGCGGAGCGCGGCGATGGCGGAGGTGCGCCCGGGCTCGACGTCCGCCGCGAGGTCGGTCGCGGGCCCCTCGAGCTCCTCGGCCAGGTCCTCCCGGTCCCCGGCGGCGCTCACTGCGAGAGTGCATGGGAGTCGAACCCACCACGGAACGTGCAACGCCCCGTCAACGGTTTTGAAGACCGCGGCCTGCACCGGCAGACGCGCACTCTCATCGGCATTTGCAGAGGAAACTCTAGTCGTCGACGGCGTCACGCATCGCCATGACGGCGCCGTCATACCGGCTGATCGCCGGCTCCCTAGCGTTGCGAGAGAACATGGAACACCCTGCTTAACCATGCGGAGGCGCGCCTGCGACAGCGCACCCTCGCGGTCGGCGCGCTCCTCGTCGCGATCGCGTATCCGCTGGTGTTCACGCTGAATATCGCGGAGCTGGACGTGCAGCTCCCGTTCGCGATCATCCCGGTGGGCCTCGCCGCCTGGGTGTTCCGCCAGCGGGTCGCGCTGGTCGTCGTCGGGATCGAGATGGTCGCGCTGACCGCGATCTTGAGCGTGCGCGACGGCGCCGGTATCTGGACGCTCATCGAGCAGGGCGAGCTCCCGACGCTGCTGCTCATCGTCGTCGTCGCGGTCGCGATCGGTTTCCTGCGGGGCCTGCGCGATGATCTCGCCGAACGCGCGAGCGAAGCCGAGGCGTTGACCAAGGCGACAGCCGCGTTGGTCGCCGGCGCCGCCGCGCGCGAGACGATGCAGGCCATCCTGAGCGCCGCGGTCGGCGCCGTGCCGTCGACCGTGGCCGCGTTCATCGCATCCGACCCGAGCGGCGAGCAGCTCCACGTGGCGGCGACGCTCGGCGGGCCGCAGGAGTATCTCGGCCGCCCATTTCCCGTCACCACGGGTGTGACCGGCCGGGCGTGGCGCACCGGTGAGATCCAGCGCATCGCCGACGTGCTGAACGACACGGAGTACATCGGCGAGCGTCACACCTCGCTGTGCGCCCTCGCGGTGCCGATCATCCGCGAGGGCCGGACCCGCGGGGTCCTGTACTTCGAACGCGATTCGGAGGTGCCCTACACGCCGCGCGACATCCGGATCCTCGGCGCGCTCGCGGGCTACGCGTGGATCGCGCTTCGGAGCGAAGAAGGCACCCACGCGCTCGGCGCGGCGACGGATCGCTTCGCCGCGGCGTTCAGCGCGGCGCCATCGAGCCTGATCATCAGCCGGGCGAGCGACGCCAAGATCGTCGACGTCAACGACGCGTTCCTCGCGGTCGTCGGCCGACCGCGCGATGAGGTCGTCGGCGGGACGGTGGCCGACCTCGGGCTCGTCGACCCGCGGAGCGGCGGGCTCATCACCGAGCAGTTCCGGCGCGAACATCGCCTCTCCGGCGTCACGCTCCAGACCGATCGACTCGGCGACGGCATCCGACACTTCCTGGTCTCGGCGGAGACCGTCGATATCGGCGGCGAGGCACACGTCGTCTGGTCCGCGACCGAGGTCACCGACGCGAAGCGCGCGGCCGTTGAGACCGAGCGGCTCGCCCTCTACGACGTGCTCACCGGCCTTCCGAACCGGAACCTCTTCGCGCGGAAGGTCGCAGATGCGTTGCGCAGCGCCGCCCCGACCGGAAGGCCGGTGGCCGTGCTGCTCATCGACCTCGACCACTTCAAGGACGTCAACGACACGTTCGGCCACGGCTTCGGCGACCTCGTCCTTGGCGCGATCGGAACGCGGATCCGCGCCACCGTGCCGGCCCGCGAGACCGTCGCGCGGCTCGGCGGTGACGAGTTCGGGATCATGCTCGACGCTGGCGCGCCGGATGCTTTGCGCGTGGCCGAAAGCATCCGCCGAACGCTCGAGGCGCCGGTCGATCTCGAGGGTCACAGTATCGGCGTCTCCGCGAGCATCGGGGTCAGCTTCTTCCCCGAGCACGGCGACACGGAGAGCGCGCTCCTGCGACGCGCGGATATCGCCCTGTACGCGGCGAAGTCGACCGGCGGCGGAGCGATGGTCTACGCCGCGGCGATCGACGCGCACAGCCCGGCGCGGCTCGCGCTCACCGCGGAGCTCCAGCGCGCGATCGCGGCTGACGAGCTGATCCTGCACTACCAGCCCGTGATGGCGCTCCACGCCGGTCTGTGCAACGGCGTCGAGGCGCTCGTGCGCTGGCCGCATCGCGAGCGCGGACTCGTCGCGCCGGCCGAGTTCATCCCCGCGGCCGAGCGCAGCGGGCTCATCAAACCCCTCACCGATTGGGTCGTCGGCCGGGCGGTCGCACAGGGTCGCGGCTGGCGGGCCGGTCCGGACCCCGTCGACATCGCGGTGAACATCTCGATGCGCAACCTGATGGACCCGAGCCTGCCGGGGAGCGTCGCCCGACACATCGCCGATCAGGGCATCGACCCGGCGCGCGTCTGCCTGGAGATCACCGAGTCGGTCGCGATGGCCGACCCGGAACGGACCATCGGCGTGCTCATGCAGCTCGACGACATCGGCGTGCACATCGCGATCGACGATTTCGGGACCGGCCACTCGTCGCTCGCGTACCTGCGGCGGCTCCCGGTCCACTCGTTGAAGATCGACCGCACGTTCATCGCGGGCCTCGCCCACGATCCCGCGAGCCGGTCGATCGTGAAGGCGACCATCGAGCTCGGGCACGCGCTCGGACTCGTCGTCGTGGCCGAGGGCATCGAGCATCAGGAGGAGCTGGATGCCGCCCGAGCGCTCGGGTGCGATCAGGCGCAGGGCTACTTCATCGCGCGGCCGATGGGCGAGGCCGAGATCCCGTTGTGGCTGGCGGCACACGCGGGCGCGGAGTACAAGCGCGACCTGGCCCGGAGCTGACGGCTACGCTGCCGCGGTGACCGAGGGCGGCCTGAAATTCGAGCTCGAGCGCGCCATCACCGAGAACGAGCTGGTCCTGCACTACCAGCCGCGCGTGCTCGTGAGCACCCTCGAGCTGCGCGGAGTCGAGGCGCTCGTCCGGTGGCGCCATCCGATCCGCGGCATCGTCCCACCGGCCGAATTCGTCGCCGCCGCGGCGCGCAGTGGACTGGTGCACGACCTCGATGCGTGGGTCATCCGCGAGGCGCTGCTGCAGGCGGCGGTCTGGCGGCGCGATGGCCTGCGGATCGGCATGAGCGTGAACGTCACGCCATCGCTGCTCGGCGACCAGAGCTTCCTGCGGCTCATCGAGCGGACCCTCAACATCCAGGGCGATCCGACGACGCTCACCTTCGAGGTCGCTGCGGCCGCGCTCGTGGGCACGGATCCGCCGCTGGCCGGGCTCGTCCAACTCCGCGAGCGGGGCGTGCGGCTGGCGTTGGACGACGTCACCACCGGGCCGCTGCTCGACGCGGGCGCATTCATCCAGTGGACCTACGTGAAGCTGGGCCGATCGCTCATCACGGGCGTGGGCCGCGAGGGCGGCTCCGCCGAGCTGGTGCGTGCGCTCGTCGCGCGCGCGACCGAGCTCGGTTCGCGGATCATCGCGGTCGGTGTCGAGGACGACGCGGCGGTCGCCCTGCTGCGGGAGACGGACGCGTACCTGGCCCAGGGCTACCTCATCGCGCCACCGCTCGGCGTGAAGGAGCTCGCGGCGTGGTCCGCCGGGCGTGACCGGCGGGCCTAGACGGCCTCGAGCATCGGCTCGGCGAACTGGCTCTCGTACAGATCGGCGTAGAACCCGCGGCGCGCAAGGAGCTCATCGTGCGTGCCCTGCTCGACGATCCGCCCGTGATCCATGACCAGGATCACATCGGCGTCGTGGATGGTCGACAACCGGTGCGCGATCACGAAGCTCGTCCGGCCGCGCATCAGCGTCGTCATGGCGCGCTGGATCAGCATCTCGGTGCGGGTGTCGACCGAGCTCGTCGCCTCGTCGAGGATGAGGATCGGCGGGTCCGCGAGGAACGCGCGAGCGATGGTGAGCAGCTGCCGCTCGCCCTGGGAGACGTTCGTCGCTTCGTCGTCCAGCATCGTCTGGTAACCGTCGGGCAACGTGCGGACGAAGTGATCGACCTGCGCCGCGCGCGCGGCTTCGAGGATCTGCTCGTCCGTCGCGTGGTCGGCGCCGTAGGCGATGTTGTCGTGGATCGTGCCGTTGAACAGCCACGCATCCTGGAGGACCATGCCGAACGTCCGGCGCAGCTCGTCGCGGGTGAGGTCGCGGATGTCGATCCCGTCGACGGTGATCCGTCCCGCGTCGATCTCGTAGAAGCGCATCAGCAGGTTCACGAGCGTGGTCTTGCCGGCGCCGGTCGGCCCGACGATCGCGATGGTCTGGCCCGGCTCCACGCTCAGGTTCATGTTCTCGATGAGCGGCGTCTCCGGCTTGTAGCGGAACGAGACGTCCTCGAACACGACCCGCCCGGCCGCCTGGCCGAGGCGCTGAGGGGTCGCTGTGTCGGGCCGCTCCTCGGGCTCGTCGAGCAGCTCGAACACGCGCTCGGCCGAGGCGATCGCGGACTGCATGACGTTGCTGATGCTGGCCGTCTGGATGAGCGGCATCGTGAATTGGCGCGAGTACTGGATGAAGGCGAGCACGTCGCCGAGCGACATCGTGCCCGTCGCGACGCGGATCCCGCCGATGACGGCGATCGCGACGTAGTTGAGGTTCGCGATGAACTGCATCGCCGGCTGGATGAGCCCGGAGATGAACTGCGCGCTGAAGCTCGCCTGGTACAGCCGGCCGTTGTGCGAATCGAAGGTGTCGATCGCGTCCTGCTGGCGGCCGAAGACCTTGACGATGCTGTGACCGGTGTGCATCTCCTCGATGTGACCGTTCAGGAGACCGGTGTGCTTCCACTGCGCGGCGAATTGCTTCTGGGAGCGCTTGGCGATCATGACCGTCGCGCCGAGCGACAGCGGTACCGCGAGGAGCGAGACGCCCGCGAGGATCGGGCTGATCGTGAACATCATGATCAGGACGCCGACCACGGTGAGCACCGAGATCATGAGCTGGGTGAGACTCTGCTGGAGGGTCTGGGCGATGTTGTCGATGTCGTTGGTGACCCGGCTGAGGATGTCACCGCGCGACTGTCCATCGAAGTACGACAGCGGCAGGCGGCCGAGCTTCTCGTCGGCGTCACGCCGCAGTCGGTACACGGTGCGCTGCGTGACGCCGGCCATGAGGTACGACTGCGCCCACGCGAACAACGCGCTCAGGAGGTACAAGCCGATGAGCAGCATGACCGCCGCGCCGAGCGCGTTGAAGTCGACGCCCTGGCCAGGCACGACGTGGGTGCTCGCGAGCATGTCGGCGATCTGATCCTGCCCGCGCGCGCGGAGCCCCGCGACGGCCTGGTCCTTCGTGACGCCGGCCGGGATCTGCTTCCCGAGCACGCCGTCGAAGAGGATGTTCGTCGCGTTGCCGAGGAGCTTCGGCCCGATGACCGCGAACACGACGCTCACCACGCCGAGCACGAGCACCAGCGCGATGAGCCGCCGCTCCGGGCGCAGCGTACGAAGAAGCCGACCGAGCGATGCCCGGAAGTTCTTGGGCTTCACGGTGGCATTCATGGCGAAGCCCATCATCATTCCGGGCCCGCCGCCGGGACGACGCTGACCGCCGGGGCCGCCCGGCCCGCCCGCCCTCATGCCGCCACCTCGGTGCCGGCGAGCTGGGACTCGACGATCTCGCGGTAGGTCGCGCACGTGATCATCAGCTCGGGGTGCGTGCCGATGCCCACGATCCGGCCCGCGTCGAGCACGACGATCCGGTCGGCCTGCATGATCGTCGCGACCCGCTGAGCCACCACCAGCACCGTCGCGCTCGCGACCTCGCGGCGCAGCGCGGCGCGCAGCTTCGCGTCGGTCTTCACGTCGAGCGCCGAGAAGCTGTCGTCGAAGATGTACACCTCGGGCCGCTTCACGAGCGCGCGGGCGATGGCCAGCCGCTGGCGCTGCCCGCCGGAGACGTTCGTGCCACCCTGGCTGATCTCGGCATCGAGGCCGCCGGGCATGTCGCGGACGAACTCCCCTTGCGCGATCGCGAGGGCGCGCCAGAGGTCCTCGTCCGACGCGCTCCCGCGGCCGAACCGCAGGTTGCTCGCGACGGTGCCGGTGAACAGGAGCGCGCGCTGCGCGACCACGCCGATGCGCGACCAAAGATCATCCCGGCGGAGCTCCCGCACGTCCACGCCGTCGATCAGGACGGCCCCGCCGGTGACGTCGTAGAAGCGCGTCAGCAGGTTGACGAGCGTGGACTTGCCGCTGCCGGTGCTGCCGACGATCGCCGTCGTCTCACCGGGCCGCGCCTCGAACGAGATGCCGCGCAGCACGGGCTCCTCGGCACCGGGGTAGCGGAACTCCACGTCGCGGAACTCGACGACCTCCTGGCCACGCGGCGGTGCCTGCGGGACCGCCGGATCGCTGACCGATGGCTCGGCCTGGAGCACCTCCTGGACGCGCCCGGCGGACACCGCGGCCCGCGGGACCATGACGAACATGACCGTGCCCATCATCACGCCGAAGAGGATCTGGATGATGTACTGCAGGAACGCGGTGAAGTTGCCGATCGGCATCGCGCCGCCGTCGACGCGGATCGCCCCGAACCACAGGGCGGCCACCGTCGAGAGGTTCATGATCACCGTGAGCGCCGGCATCATCAGGGAGAACAGGCGGTTCACCCTGAGCGCGGTCGCCGTCAGGTCCCGGTTCGCGTCGTCGAACCGCCGCTCCTCCTGCCGGGTCCGGACGAACGCGCGGACGACCCGCACGCCGGACAGGACCTCGCGGACCACCAGGTTGATCCGATCGATCTTGAGCTGCATGGCCTGGAACTGGGGGATCGCGCGGGTGATGATCAGGCCGATCACCAGGCCCATGAGCGGGATGATCACCAGCAGCATCGCGCTGAGCGGCACGTCCTGGCGAAGGGCCATGATCGTGCCGCCGATCGCGAGGATCGGAGCCGAGATCATCATCGCGAGGGCCATCACGATGAACTGCTGGACCTGCTGCACGTCGTTCGTGTTCCGGGTGATGAGCGAGGGCGTGCCGAAGTGGTTGACCTCGACCTGCGAGAAGGTCTGCACTTTCCGGAACACGGCGCTGCGGAGATCCCGGCCGAAGCCCATGGCCACCCGCGCCCCCCAGTACGCGCCGACGACGGACGCGCCGGCGAAGACGACCGTCACGAGCAGCATGACCGCGCCGGCTCGCCAGATGTAGTCGAGATCGCCGCGGACGACGCCGTTGTTGATGATGTTGGCGTTCAGCTCGGGGAGGTAGAGGTTGGCGATCGACTGGACGAACAGCAGGCCGATGACGAGCGCGAGCTCACGCCGGTACGGGGCCAGGTACCGCTTCAGCAGATCGACCATCGGATATCAGGTTGCCGAATATTCGGGAACCTGTCAATATGTCGTGCATGTCGCTGTTGAAGCGCCCGCCGGGATCGGCGGTCTACGGCCTGCGCATCCTGAATCACTACTTCAGCCAGCGGTTCACCAGCGCCCTCGAGGAGCACGACCTGACGCTGCCGCAGATGGGGATCATGTTCGACGTGGCTCGCACTCGCGGCGCATCCAGCGCCAGCCTTGCGCGGGCGCGCGGGATGACACCCCAGACGATGAGCGAGATCATCACCGGCCTCGAGCGCGAAGGCCTGCTCGAGCGGCGCCCGCGGCATGGCCGGACCCTCGGCCTCTACCTGACGCCGGCGGGCACGGCACGGCTCACCAAGGCCGGGACCGCGGCGGTCGGGATCGAGCGCGAGATGCTCGCCGCGCTCTCGGCACGGGAGCAGGACCGGTTCCGCGAGCTCATCTTCAAGTGCGTCACCCAGCTCACCGCCGGCGAGGAGCGCCGCGCCGGCTAGCGCCGGGCGAGCTTCTGCAGGGTCGGCGCGCCGCGGGGCGGCACGAGGCCGGGGGCCACGCCGAAGGTGTGGGTCACCTCCGCGACGTACACGTCACCGCGCGAGTCGACCGCGATGCCGTGCGGTGCGGTGAATCCGCCCGGCGTCCCCGGGGCGCCCCCACCCCATCGCGCGACCACCGTCCCGTCGCGCCGTAGCGCCGAGACGCGGCCGTAGCGATCGGTCGTGATCTCGCCGAACCGATGCGACCGCTGGCCGGCCCGCCACCAGAGCTCCGCCACGTAGATCAGGCCGTCAGGCCCGACCACGAGATGCGTCGGCCGTTGGACGTCGAGCCACTCGCCGAGGTAGCGGCCCTCGGGACCGAACCGCTGGATCCGATCGTTCTCGCGGTCGGCCACGAGCACGTCGCCGGTCGCGAGCACGCAGATCCCGTGCGGGATCCGGAACTCGCCGGGTCCCCCGCCCGGCGCGCCCCACGATCGGACGAGCGTGCCGTCGGGATGGAATTGATGCACGCGCGCGTTGCCGTACCCGTCGGTCACGTAGAGGTCGCCGTTCGGCGCGAGGGCGGCGTTCGTCGGCCGGTTGAACGGCCCGCCCGCTCGGGCGATGGTCGCGTACGCGGCGCCGTCGTACCCGGTGTCCGATGGCCGGCCGCGCGCGCCGAGGGTGAGCCGCAGCTGGCCATCCGGCGTGAAGGCGCGCACCGAATGATCGGCGTCGTCGACGCACCACACCGAGCCGTCGGGCGCGATCGTGATCCCGTGGGCGCGCTCGCTGAAGGCGTCCTCGCCCCAGGACCGCACGAACCGGCCATCGCGCTCGTACACGAACACCGCGGCCTCGCCGCGGGTGAAGAGGTAGACCCGGTCGCGCGCGTCGACCGCGACCCCGGCGACGTCCTGGTGCTGCCGGCCGGCCGGAAGCTGCTCCCAGCCCTCGACGACCTCGAGGCGCGGGGCGCTAGCCGCGAACGGCCGCCACGCAGTCGACCTCGATGAGCCAGTCCTCGCTCACGAGCCGAGACACCTCGACGGCGGTGCTCGCCGGACGGTGCGCGCCGAGGAACCGGTCGCGCTCGGCGATGATCGCCGCGCGGTCGCTCATGTGCCGGAAGTACCAGTTGAGCTTGACGATGTCGCCGATCGTCGCGCCGCAGTCGGTGAGGATGCGGTGGATGTTCTTGAACACCTGCTCCGCCTGCTTGGCGGCGTCGCCCTTGCCGACCAGCTCGCCGGTCTCGTCGATGGCGACCTGCCCGGACACGTAGATGAGCCGGTCCGACGCCGGCACGATCGCGACCTGCGAATACACGCCGACCGGGGCGGCGACCCCCGGCGGGTTGCGGAACTCGGCCGTGATTAGACCGGGGTGGTCATGTGCGGCTGGATCTGCTGAAGGAGACGCTCCTTCGGCATGTAGCCGACGAGGCGCTGCGCTTCCTTGCCGCCCTTGAACAGGATCATCGTCGGGATCGCCCGGACGCCGAATCGTCCGGCGGTGATCGGGTTCGCGTCGACGTCGAGCTTCGCGATCCGGACGTTCTCCTTCTCGCTCGCGATCTCCTCGAGGACCGGGGCCACCATGCGGCACGGACCGCACCAGGTCGCCCAGAAATCCACGAGCACCGGAGTGTCCGACTTGAGGACCTCCTGCTCGAATGTCTGATCAGTCACGACGGTGGGCTTTCCCATCTCTGTATCGCTCCTTGCGTTTTCTCGCTTACGTCGCGGGAAAACCCGCTGCTACCACTTGAACGCCAGCTGCTGTCCCGCTTGTTCCACTGCAGGTTCAAGGCCGAGGACCGGTTCCAGGCCGTCCAGCCCGGAAGCGGGGTCCGCGGCGAAGGCCTTCAGCGGAGCCCACTTTACGAACCTCCAGCCCCGGCGTCGAACGGCCGTCCGCAGCGCGGCCGAACGCTCCAATTTGAACGCCGCGAGCGGGCGCCGCTCGTCGGCGAGGGCCAGGAAGCGGAACACCCGGTCGTCGTCCGGGATCTGCTCGCCGATCGCCGACAGGCTCCGATGGAGCCGCGCGGTCCAGTCGAGCTGCCAGAGGAACACCATCTTCCCGCGGTCGTACCAGGCGAGGTCGACGGCGTCGAGGACCTCCGCCGGGCCGCGGAGCGCCTTCGCGAGCGGGGTCGTCTTCTCCTGGTCGGTGAGCAGATCGGCGAGCACATTCGCCCGGCCCGCGTACGCGGTGCCGAGGCCGCGCCGGCGGAGCTCGCGCCCCACCTGGACCTTGAAGCCGATCCGGTGGCCGGTATCGATGAGGCTCGCGGCGAGCAGCGTCTGCTCGAGCTGGCGCCTCGCGAGGGTGTCCTCCTCGCGCAGCCGCCAGCGGCCGTCGTCGCCCTGCACGCCGTAGGCGGCGATGCACCGCTCGACGAGCTCGCGGTCCGGCGTCTCGACCCCGCGGAACAGGCCGTACGCGCGCTTCAGCAGCGAGCGCGTGTCGACGTCTCGCGCCGAGGAGAGGACGCCCCACACGCCCCACTCGACGCGATCGTCCAGCGGCGCGTGGTCGTCGCTCCCGTTGATCAGGCCGTAGAGCGGGTCCTCCTTGTCGGCGCCGTCGAGTCGCTCGATCCCCGAGCGCCGCGCGTCGCCGAGTGCCGAGCGGAAGTGGTCCAGGAACAGCTCGAGCTCCGACACGCCGCCGGCGCGGGCGAGCGCGAGTGGCGCCAGCAGGCCGCGCTCGGCGAGCGCGTTCAGCGCGGCCACCGCGGCGCGATCGGCCGGGATCGGCTCGCCGCGCGCGACGATCGCCGCGTGCACGCCGCCCCGCATCGTCTCCTCGAGGGTGAGCGAGTCGGCACTCCGCTGATCCTTGAGCAGCGGCACGTCGCGGTCGAAGTCGAGGATCGCGGCCGCGCCCGAGCTTCCGCCGATCGCGGTCTGCAGCGTGTCGCGCTGATAGAGGATCCCGCGCAAGCGATACCCGGATCCCGCGCCGGCGAGCGCGCACGCGGCGACGGTCGCGCCGTCCGCATGCGGCAGGTAGACGACGCACGGCGCGCCCTCCCTGGACCCGCGATGCGCGTCGAGCAGCGCGGTGCGCAGCGTGCGGAGGAGCCGCTCGCGGCCGGCGAGCCGGCCGTCGGCGTCCGCGCTCGGATCTTCCTGCGCGCCGGCGAGCACGACGGAGGCCACGTAGGCCCACCCGCCGAGCGGGTCGTCGATCGGCGCCTGCACGAGGACGAGGTCGGCCAGGCCCTTGAGCGCGGGCGCCGAGCGCGCCGGTGGGTTCGCGGTCAGCCAGGTGGCGAGCTCGCGCGCGGTGCGCTCGAACTCGAGCCACACGTTCACCTCGCGGGACTGCGCGGCCTGCCCGCGGCGAGCGCGGCCCTTCTCGATCCGCAGCGGCGCACCGTGCCCGGCGACGGCATTCAGCCGGCTGCCGGAGACGATGACCTCGAGCACGCAGAGCCGCAGGAACGCCTTCGGCGGGCCGTCCGGAAGGGCCGTCTCGATCGCGCGGAGCGTGCCCATGAGCGCGGCGAGGTTCCGCGGCGTATAGAGCGCCGCGATGCTCTGCGCGAGCACCCGCCGCTCCTCCGTCGCGCCGAACCGCTCGACGAACTGCCAGTACGCGAGCCCGTCGCCCTCGACCTTGCGGGCGCGGCTGTCGTCCTCCTCCGCGGTCGGCTCGATGAGCAGAGCCCGGCCCTCGCGCGCGCAGATGGTGCAGCGGAACGCCTTCTTGGTCGGCGCCGGCGCGTCGCGCTCCCAGAGGAACGCCTCGACCACCACCGGGCCGCGGCAGGTCCCGCAGTGCGAGCCGTAGAGGTCGCGCATCACGACGCGATGCGCCGCCCCGGCGAGGGTGCTGTCGGCGACGGCCTCGAGGGCCGCACTCACGTCGGCCAGCGACGGCGCCTGGCCGATGACGCCCCGGGCCCATGCGCCGATCGCCGCACTCGAGCGCGCGATGCCGACGCGCTCGCGGCGCTGCGCGGCGTCAGCGGCGGAGAACGGGTACGCGAGCGGATCGAGCACGATGGCGCGCTCGGCGGTGTACGCGTTCACGTACGCCTCGGCGACGGCCAGTGGGAATGCGGAGCCGAATCGGTGGAGTGGCCTTGGAAGCGGACCGGTCTCGACGGGAACGAAACTGTCGAGCCGTTCCACCGTCATTGCAGATCGAAGACTAGAGCCCGTTTGCCATCGAGCACCACACCCGCGCGTTTGCCGTCCGCCGAGACGGTGAGGTCCTGGACCTGGCCGTCGACGCCCAGCGCGTCGGCCGTCCCGTCGGCGGCGATGGCCCACACGACGTCCGCGCCGTCCCACACCAGGGTCCGCAGGCCGAGAACGAGCTTCCGCCCGTCGGTGAGCGCGGCCTGCCAGCGCTGCGCGCCGTCCGGGGCCGTGGCGGTGACCTTGTCCTTGTCGAGCTGATAGAGCGTGCCGTCCGCGCCGAACGCCGCGTCGCGCACCGGCGGGCCGATCTTCTGCAGCGTCGCGGTCGGGTTGGCGTCGTGGGGCGCGAAGCGATACGTGCCCTGGTCGGTGATGACCGCACCCCGGTCACCCGTCGGATCCATCGCGAGATCCTGGGCCGCGCCGGGGACCTGGATGACGCCCCGGATCGCGCGCTGGCCGAGCCGCAGGACCTCGACGTCGGTCTTGCCCGCGCTCGTCGTCGCGATGAACAGCTCGGCGCGATCCGTCACCGTGATGAACCCGCCCGACGCCGGCGTGACGATCGGGAACGGGTCGCCCAGCACCGCGCCGTCGGGCGCGCGTGCGCCAATG
This sequence comes from Saccharimonadales bacterium (SeqCode), assembly GCA_035493615.1. Classification (GTDB taxonomy): domain Bacteria; phylum Chloroflexota; class Limnocylindria; order P2-11E; family P2-11E; genus UBA4735. The sequence goes on from DATJHW010000067.1 coordinate 15,441, forward strand.
ATCCCGCCACCGGAGCCGGCCAGGCCGCTCGCGCTCTTGGACACCGCGATGAACGCGCGCGCGCCGGGGACGTTCACGTACGCGGTCTGCGTGATCGCCGACGGGAACCGCAGCAGCTGGGTCTGCGCGAGGGTCGACATGAACGACGGGACGAACAGCACCGTGGCCGACGCGCCGCCGGCGAACAGCCACGCGCTATCCGTGCTGAACAGGAGCGCCGAGATGCCCGAGGTGAACTTCGGCAGGGCCGCGAGCACCCCGGTCGCGGCGTCGAAGACGGCAAGCGTGCCGTCGTCGCTGCCCATCGCGATCCACTTTCCATCCGGCGACATCGCGATGCGCCGCGCCGAGCCCGGACCGTTGATCACCCGGGACGGCTCGCGCCAGAGCTCGACATCCGGCACCGCGCCACCGCGCGCGAACGCGTACGTGTGCTCCTCGACGACCGTGGCGACGTCGATCCCCTTCGCCTTGAGCGCCGCGGCCGCGGCATCGGCCAGGGCCTTCGACGGGTAGGTCGCGACGCGCACGAGGAACGGCGCGGCGCGGGTGATGGAAATGACCGTCCCGATCTTCTTCGCCGCGGCGTCCGCGTCGGCGGCCGTCGCGTACGGTCCGGCCTGCAGCGCGAACTGCGGATCCGACGTCGACGTCACGCTGAACGACCGGCCTCTGGTCACGGTCTTCTGCAGCTCGGTGTCGAGCGGCAGCTTGGCGGCGAGGGCCTGCACCCGGTCCCAGCTCAGGTTGACGTCGCCGAGCGTCTTCGCGAACACGGCGGGATCGGCCCCGTCGGCATACGCGCTCGCGTCCTTTGACAGGTCGGTGAGCGTGTCGGCGAGGGACACGACCGCGTCGCGCACCGGGCCGGCGGCATTCGCGGTGGCCGAGAGCGAGGACGAGATCACGTCGGCGAGCTTCGGCAGGATGCCCCGGGCGACCGCGGCCCAGCGGGCGCTCGAGACCACCCGGGTGGTCTGGCCCGCGAGGCTGCCCGCGACGGCGTAGTCGTACGCCGCGAGCTGCTGCAGCAGCGCGGCGGTCGAGCGCGCGATCTCGGGCGCGCTCGGCACGTCGCCACTCGGCACCACCTTGGGTGCCGACTCGCACGCGCTGCCGATGACGAGGAAGATGCAGAACGCGACGCGGACTAGACCGCTATTCGTCTGCCTCGTCCTCGTCGTCATCGTCGTCGGCCTCGACGGCGAGCGGCTCTTCGGCCACGGCGGGCTCGGCTTCCTCGTCGACGGCCGACGGTGTCGGCTCGGTGTCCTCGCCGCCCTCGTCCTCGCCCTCTTCGTCCTCTTCGCCACCGAAGCGGAAGAAGTTGCCCTTGATGTAGGCACGCTCCTTCGTCTCAGCCGGACGGTGATGGCCGGGGAACGAGATGCGCTGCGCGTTCTCGGGACTCTGGAGCGTCTCGCGGATCGCGACGCGCGGGTTCTGCTGATCGTTGCTCACGACCGCGACGACGTACTGATTGCCGGTGTTGATGAGGTCGAGCAAGCGGCGGCCGACCTTCGGCTCGAGGAAGCCGAGGAGCTCGCCATCGCGCGCGTGCACGGCGATGAGGCCGTCGCGCTCGCGGAGCTCCGCCTCGGCGCCGGGCGAGTACTTCGCCACGATGTGCGCGGGCGCCGGGTTGATCAGCCGCAGGATGCCGGTCTTGCCCATGTCCTCGATGAACAGCCGCGGCTGGGTCTTGGACTTCGTCGGGTTCGTCTTGGTCTTGTGCTCGATGAGGAGTCCGAGCCGCGCCACGTTGCGGAGCGCGATCGGGTTGTTCGGCTCGGTCTTCAGCACGTCGGCGTAGGCCGCCTTGGCCTCATCGAGCTTGCCCGTCTCGAGCAGCGCGCGGCCCAGGCGGTTGCGGGCCTCGAGATCCTCGGCGTTCGCCTCGAGGATCTTCGCATTGAGCTCGACGGCGGTCGGCCAGTCGGCTTCGAGAGCGGCCTGGACCGCCTTGTCGGCGAAAGCACGCGTCCGGATACCTGTTTCGGCTGGGGAGCTCATCGGTCAACGCCTCCAACGCAGACGCACACGATGCGTCGCGGCCATTCGGGTGATGAGTGAATTCTAACGGCTCGCGGACTAGGCTCCGCCTCGTGCTGTACCTGTCGGAGATCAAACGAGCGAAAGTGGTCGATCCGGCAGGGATCGAGATCGGCCGGCTGCTGGACGTCGCCGTCGTGCCCAAGGAGCAGTTCCCGGCGGTCCAATGGGCCATCCTTCGCACCCCGGGCGGCGAGCGCATCGTCCGCTGGAGCGACCTCGAGCGGGTCAGCCGGGGCTACCGGCTCAAGGACTCGGCCGTCCCGCCGGCCGCCGGCGAGCTCCCGCCCGAAGCCCTCCGCCTCGGCCGCGATCTCGTCGACAAGCAGATCGTCGACACCCACGGCGCGAAGGTCGTGCGCGTCAACGACCTGCAGCTCGACGACAAGCAGGGCCAGCTCCGCCTCGTGGGCGCGGACGTCGGGCTGCGCGGCATCCTCCGTCAGGTCGGCGGCGAGCGCGCCGCCGAGCGGGTGGCCGGGCTGCTCGGGCGCAAGCTTCCGCGCGGCATCATCCCCTGGCATCTGGTCGAGCCGCTCGAGTCGCGCCAGCAGAACGTGCGGCTCACCCTCCCGCACGCGAAGCTCGCGCTCCTCCATCCCGCGGACATCGCGGACATCGTCGAGGAGATGACCGCGGACGAGCGCCTCGCGGTATTCGATCAGCTCGACGTCGAGACCGCCGCCGAGACGCTCGGCGAGGTCGAGCCCGAGATGCAGGCCGCGATCATGGGCGACCTCGACGGGGAGCGGGCCGCGGACATCCTCGAGGAGATGGATCCCGACGAGGCCGCCGACCTCCTTCAGGACCTGCCCGAGGAGACGCGCGAGGAGCTCATCGACCTCATGGACGAGGAAGAGGGCGCGGACGTCGAAGAGCTGCTCGCCTATCCCGAGGATTCCGCCGGCGGCATCATGACCACCGACTTCCTCGCTCTGCCGCGCGATCTCACGACGGGTCAGGCCATCGAGCGGCTGCGCGAGCTGCAGCCCGATCCCGCGCTCGTGTACTACCTCTACGTGGTCGACGGCGAAGGCAGGCTCGATGGCAACGTCTCGCTGCGCGACCTCGTCGTCGCGCAGCCCGACACCCCGCTGACCACGGTCATGAACCCGAACGTGCTGCGCGTCGAGGCCGACACGCCCAAGGAGGAGGTCGCCGCGCTCATCGCGAAGTACGACCTGCTCGCGCTGCCCGTGGTCGATGCGCGTCGGAAGCTCCTGGGTACGGTCACCGTCGATGACGTGGTCGAGCTCATGATGCCGCGCGGTTGGAAGAAGAGGTCGCTCCGGTCCATCGCGCGATGACGGTCGCGAGCCGGCCCCGCCAGACCCTCCGCGCCGTCCGCCGCCGCGTTCCGCGCAAGGCAGCATTCGCGGCGTTCCTCGGGGTCATGGGCCCGGGCCTGATCACCGGCTTCGCGGGCAACGATGCTGGCGGCGTCACGACGTACACCTCCGTCGGCGCGCGCTACGGCTACGCGATGCTCTGGCTGCTCCTGCTGTCGACCGCCGGGCTCGTCGTGATCCAGGAGATGTGCGCCCGGATGGGTGCCGTCACCGGGAAGGGCCTCTCGGACCTCATCCGCGAGAAGTACGGGGTCCGCTGGACGATCGTCGCGATGCTCGCGCTGCTCATCGCGAACGGCACGAACGTCGCCGCCGAATACGCCGGCATCGCCGCGAGCCTCGCGCTCATCGGGGTGCCCTCCACGATCTCGGTGCCCCTCGCCGGCATCGCGATCTGGGTGCTGGTCGTGTTCTTCAGCTACAAGGTCGTCGAGCGGGCGCTGTTCGTGGTGATCCTCGCGTTCGTGGCGTACCCGATCACGGCGGTGATCGCGAATCCGGACTGGGGCGCGGTCGCGCGCGGGCTGGTCATCCCGACCCTGCCGGTGGAGCAGGCCGCGCTCATCGCGGCCCTCGCGCTGGTCGGCACGACGATCACGCCGTACATGCAGTTCTACATCCAGGCCTCGATCGTGGACAAAGGCGTCGACCCGGAGCAGTACGGCTACGCGCGCCTCGACGTGCTGATGGGCTCGGTGCTCACGGGCGTGAACGCGCTGTTCATGATCGTCGTCGCCGGGCACGTCCTGTTCCCCGCCGGGATCAGCGTGAACTCCGCAGCCGACGCCGCGAAGGCCCTGAGCCCGCTGGCCGGCGAGCAGGCCGGGATCCTGTTCGGCGCGGGCCTGCTCGGCGCATCGCTGCTCGCCGCGACGGTGATGCCGCTCTCGACGTCGTACGCGATCTGCGAGGCGTTCGGCTGGGAGTCGGGCATCAGCAAGAACTTCCGCGAGGCCCCGGTGTTCATGGGCCTGTTCACGCTGCTGCTCGTCGCCGGCGGCGTCGTGGTCGTGCTCTTCCCGCAGCAGCTGCTCATCCAGCTCATCCTCGCGTCGCAGGCGGTGAACGGGCTGCTCCTTCCGATCGTGCTCGCGTTCATCCTGCTCCTCGCGAGCGACCGATCGATCATGGGTGGGTCCGCGAACGGACGGACGACGAGCGCGATCGGCTGGGGCGTCGCGACGATGGCCTCGTCCCTCTCGGTGGGTTACGTGATCGTCACGCTGCTCGGGATGGCCTAGGCGCATCGACCCCGCGCTGGCACTCAAGCTCGTCCTCACGCCGCTGCTCATCGCCACGGCGAGCCTCGCCGGCCGCCGCTGGGGCCACGCGATCAGCGGCTGGCTCGTCGGCATCCCGTTCACCTCGGGCCCGATCACGCTGTTCCTGTTCCTCGAGCACGACGCGAGCTTCGCCGCGAACGCCGCCCTCGGCTCGATGCTGGGTGTGCTCGCGACGTCGGCGTTCGCCGTCGAGTTCTCAGCGGTCGCGCGGCGCCGTGGCCGGATCGGATCGTCGTTCGCGGCCGGTCTCATCGCCTTCGCGGTCATCGGCTGGGCGGCCCAGGACCTCGCGATCGCGCCCCTCCCGCTGTACGCGATCAGCGCCGTGGTCCTGATCGTCGCGCTCCGCCTCGTCCCCGATCCGGGGATCACCGCGACGGTCGCGCTGCCGCGCTGGGACCTGCCCGCGCGGATGGTCGTTGCGACCGTGCTCGTGATCGCGATCACGAGCGGCGCCGGCGCGCTCGGCCCGCGCCTGTCCGGCCTGCTCGCGACGATCCCGCTGTACGCGAGCATCCTCGCCGGGTTCGGCTTCCAGCTCGTCGGCCCGGCCGCGGCGATCCGGGTCTGGCGCGGGCTGCTGTTCGGGCTCTTCGGGTTCGGGGCGTTCTACCTCGTGCTCGCGACGTTGCTCGAATCCGTCGGGATCGCGGCGTTCGCGATCGCGCTCGCGGTCGCCATCGTGATACAGATCGTGACGCTTCGAGCGCTGCGCCGCTAGCGAAGCCGGACCGAGGCCAACAATCCGTTCACCTCCCTGAAGGTGATCGAAGGCCCGCCGGTCAGCGGTACGAGCGTGTAGTCAGACATGGTCGCGCCCGGGGCCTGCGGCGCGTAGACGATCACCGCCGAGCCATCCGCACGGAACGTCCGCAGGTTCGTGTTCGCGATGGTCAGTCCGACGGCGATCCGTGACGCGCCGGTGTCGACGTTGATCAGCCGCAGACCGCCACGTGGTCCGCACGCCGGGTCGCCCGCACAGCCTCCGATCGTTGCGAGCTCGTGCGTCTGCGGACGCCACCGAGCATTCGTGCCGCCGGCGATCGTTTGGCGCGAACCGACATCCGCAAGCGGCCACCACACGACGCTCCCGCCGTTGGCGAACGAGCCGCCGACCGCGAATTTCGCGTCGGACGACGCTTCGACCGAGGCCAGCATCGAGCCGTTCGGTACGATCGCGGTCTTCGTCGTGACCGCCTCGGCGCCGTTGAAACGGATGACATCCCACGACGTCATGAATCCGCCCTCACCGGTCTCGAGCGCCGCGGCGACGTTCGTTGTGCGATCCCACGCGATCGGCACGAGTACCAATGCGCCGATCGAGGACGCCAGCACGGTCCGATCCGGGCTCGTCGTGCCCCGCATGTCGAAGATGTGGACTGCGTAGGTGGCCGCTGAGCTGGGGACGACACCGGTGGGGATGTCCGGGCCGTGGACCGCGTAGAGGAGTCCGCTCGCATCGTTCGACCACACGATCGTCGCGCCCCGCTCGTCGGCGTTCAACCTGCGGACCAACTGGGAGACCGGAAGATCGGCCGCGGTCGCGATGCGCAGCTCCTGCGGCTGCACAGCTTCGGGTGTGAACCAGGCGATCTGCCGGCCATCCGGAGACACGGCGAACTGCTGCTCGTCGAAAGAGCCGAGGCGCTCGCCAGACTCGCGCCGGATCGTCGTGGTCCGTCCCGCGCCGGGCTCAGAAAGGACGAAGCCGAAGTCGTCGATGTAGGTGCCTGCTGCGGTCGTGACGGTCGGACTCGCGCTCCGCGTCGTGCTCGTGATCGGGGTCGGGCTAGGTGACGCAACGGTCGCGGCGGGGCCTGGCACACAGCTAGCCATCACGATCGCGACGATGACCGTTGCGAACCGGCGCATCCGCGCGAGGGTACGCGTCTCGTCCCCGATCCGGGGATCACCGCGTCGGTCGCCGCTGCCGCGCTGGGAGCTGCCCGCGTGATGAACCCCGGTCACAGGATCTTGGCCGCCGAAGCCGGTTCGGCGCCCGGCTCTAGCGGAACCGCACCGATGTCGCGAGTCCACCAAGCTCTTTGAAGGTGACGCGGTCGCCGGAGGTCGCCTTCGGATCGCCTCCCAGCCGGATCAGCGTGAAGTCCCCGAGCTCGGCACTTCCGGTCGAGCCGACCGCGATCAGGGCGGCGGACCCGTCCGCGCGGAACGTGCGGAGGCTGCTCGTTGCCGGCACTCCGCTGACCGCGGTGCAGCAGAGGCCCTGCGCGCCGGCCTTGTCGACATCGCCGAGCCACAGCTGTTCTCCCGACAGGAAACCGATCTCATGGGTACCCGGCCGCCACAGCGCGCCACGCTTGCCGGCACCGGACTGGGTCTTGCCGGCCGCATAGTCCGCGAGCGGCCACCACCGGATGTCGCTCGATCCGAAGTCGACCCCGAGGACGAACTTGGCATCGCTCGATCCGCGGACCGACTGCATGAGCACGCCGAGTCCTGACGACTTCGTGTCCGTCCGCTGGACGTTGAAGGAGTTGTCCGGGTCGATCCGGACCGTGACGTAGAACCCCATCCCGCCGCCCTCTCCGGTCAGTCCGGCGGCCACGATGTTGGCCGAGCGGTCCCACGCGATCGGCCGGTAGAACCAGCCGGTGTTCGACTCGGTGGCGATCGTGGTCCCGTGACGCCCGTTGGCGGCGAGCTCATAGATGTTGAGCGTCGAGCTGTTGGCGGCCCCACCGAGGCTGCCGCCGCTGTCGGTCGAGTACGCGACGGCCGCGCCATCGCTCGACCAGGCGATCCCACCACCGCGCTGACCCGAGGCGAGCGTGATCAAGGTCAGCTCCGACGCGCCCCCGATGATCCGGAGCTGCTGGGGGCTCGGCCCAGAGCCCGGCGTCCAGTACGCGATCGAGAAGCCGTCTGGGGAGACCGCGAAGCCCTGCTGATCGAACGACGAAAGCCGAGCGTTGCTCGACTCGTTCCGGAAGCTGGCCTTGCCGGCCTGCTGCTCGA
>DATJHW010000068.1:0-3456 GCA_035493615.1 Saccharimonadales bacterium (SeqCode)
GGGATCAGCCGCACCGCTCCGACGCTGAACAGGTACGGCACGACGGTCGCGATGACCACGACGCCGAGCACGTCGAGCCCGAGCTCGCCGCCCAGCTCGGACCAGGGCAGCATCCACGGCGGCCGCACCAGGCACCACGCAAGGGAAGCGGCGCCGAAGCCCGCGCAGAGCAGCGCCCAGCTCGAATACCGGTGCACGAGCCGTTCGGCCAACAGGAAGTACGCGGCCAGGATGATCGCGTCCACCGTCGCCAGCACCGCGCCGACCGCGTTCACCTGGCGAAGCTCCGCGTCGTACGCGCCCACGACGAAGTAGCAGCCGACGAGCGTGAGAACCCCCGCGAGCCAGAGGCCGATGCCGACGTGCCGTCCGCGTGCGCGCCAGTAGGCGAGGATGAGCAGCGGCGCGGTGTACTCGATGACCAGCGCGACGCCGATCGGGATGCGCTGGATCGCCTGGTAGTAGACGAGCTGCACGGCCATCACGCCCAGCAGCCCGAACAGCACGAGCCACGGCACGTCGGCGCGCCTGAAGGTCGCAAGGTCGCGCCGACGCAGGGCGAGCGTGAGGGCGAGGAACACGACGAACGCGAAGAGGATCCGGAATTCGGCGAGCGTCTCGGGAGGGACGCCGAGGTCGAACGCGCGCTTCGCCACGACGCCACCGACCGCGTAGAACGCGGCGGCGGCGATCGCGAACAGGTAGCCGAGGGCCGTGGGGCTCAGTCGGCTTCCCAGTCGCGTGGATAGAGGAAGTCGTGGCCGACGGTCCGGAGGCTCACCTTCGCGATGAGCGGCATGACCCGCTTGAAGTGGTTGCGCCGGATCCGTTCGCGGATCCTGGCCAGGAGCGCCGCGTCGAAGCCCGCGGCGACCAGATCCGCGGGGCGGACGCGCCGGTCGACCAGGTGGTACAGGAGGACATCGGCCTGTTCGTAGGTGAAGCCGAGCTCGCCCTCGTCGGTCTGGCCTTCCCAAAGATCCGCGCTCGGCGGCTTGGCCAGCACGCCCTTGGGCACGCCGATGTGGGCCGCAAGCTCGCGGAGCTGCGTCTTGTACAGATCGCCCACCGGGTTCAGCGCGCAGGCGAGGTCACCGAACTGGGTGCCGTAGCCGAGCAGGAGCTCGGTCTTGTTCGACGTGCCGAGCACCAGCCCGTCCGGCCACGAGCGGTCGTACTCGATGCTCTTGCGCTCGCGGGCCATCTTGTTCCCCATCCGGACCTTGTCGACCGTCGTCATGCCGGCGAAGTACGCATCGACCTGCGCCGTGATCGGAACTTCTTCGAGCCGGATGCCGAACGTCCGGGCCACGTCCTCCGCGTCGGCCTTCGAGCGACCGGCGGTCGTGCGATACGGCGTGAACAGACCGAGGACGTTCTGCGGGCCGAGCGCCTCCGCGGCAAGCGCCGCGACGACCGCACTGTCGACCCCGCCGGAAACGCCGAGCACCAGCCGCTTCGCGCCGGTCTTGAGCGTCTCCTCCCGCAGGAACGAGACGAGCATCTTGCGCACGAGGACCTCGTCGATCCGGAGCGGCGTGAGATCGCCCGGCGCCATGCGGATCGCGACCCGCTCGACGTCCAGGGTCATTCGGTCACCCGCACGCCCATCCGCTCGGCGAGGGCGCGGAACACCAGATCGGGCCGTTCGTCACGAAGGAGGGGATTGCGGACGCGCTCGCGGGCCACGAGCTCCGGATCGATCTCGGCGACGAGCAGCTCCGGCTCGAACTCCTGCGCCCGTGCGACGACCGTGCCATCGGGCCCGATCACCTCGGACCCGCCCCAGAAGGCGATCCCGTCTTCGTGCCCGACGCGATTGGCGAAGACGACGTAGACGGTGAGGTACTGCGCGTAGAAGCGATCCATCATCCGGCACGACGCCGCCGTGCCAAGATCCCCGCCCTCCGCGACGCCACGGCCCGGGCTGTCCGCCGGCGCGAAGACGACGCTCGCGCCGCCCGCGGCGTAGAGGTACGGCACCGAGACGTGCCAGAGGTCCTCGCAGATCGCGATGCCGGCGGTGCCGACGGCGCTCTCGAATGTCTCGAAGCGCTCGCCCGGGCCGAAGTAACGCCCATCGTCGAAGATCCCGTAGGTCGGCAGGTAGACCTTGCGATGGACGTGACGAAGGCTCCCGGCGGACCAGTAGCCCTGCGCGATGTGCAGCGTCGCGTCCCTGGATCGCTCCACGAAGCCGGCGGTGACGTCGATGTCGCGCGACGCCTGAGCGATCGGCTCGAGGATCGGATCGTCGGCCGCGCACGCGACGTCCGCGGCGAGGTCCTTCAGGTGGTAGCCGGTGAGCGACAGCTCCGGGAACACGACGAGCTTCGCTCCGGCCCCGCGGGCCTTGCCGATCCACTCGCGGTGCATCTCGAGATTCCGCTTCATCGCGCCAAGCGCGGGCGCGCACTGGGCGATGGCGATCTTCACGATGCCCGGAAGCTCCCCACCCGGTCGGCGTACTGATGCGCGAGCGACCAGGCCCGGCCGTCGTCGGCGGCCTCGGCCCAGACGCTGAACAGCGGCTGGTCCGCGTCCGGCAGCACGAGGACCCACTCGCCGTCGTACACGTGCTTCACGCCGTCGACCTGCTTCGTCCGGTCGGTCGCGGGCTCCTGGGCGAGCATCCGCATGACCCGGCCCTTGTCCTCCCACGGGCAGGCCACCTTCAGCCGGACCAGGTGGGCCGCGGGCGTGGCGTCCATGACCTCAGCGAGCGTGCTCCCCTGCAGCGCGAGGAGCTCGAGCAGCTTCACGATCGCGAACAGGCCGTCGAACGACGGGTGGAACCGCGGAAAGATGAAGCCACCGAGCCCATCCGCGACGAGAAGCGGGTGCTCGCGCGCGGCCAGGCCCATCTGCGCCTCGGCCGACGCGCGAACGCGCTGCACGCGGCCGCCGGCCTCCGTCACCAGCCGCTCGATGACCGCGGGCGCGAACACCGGCACCGCGACGAGGCCGGGCGCCGCTTTGGCAATGAGCCGCACGAACGCCGTGAGGAAGTGGCGATCCTCGATGATCCGGCCGCGATCGTCGGTCACGAAGACCTTCTCGCCGCCGGAGTCCAGGGTCACCCCAAAGCTCGCGCGAAGCGTCGCCGTGATCGCGGCGAGCTCGCGCATCTGCTGCTGGAACTCCTCGAGCGAGCGCGAGCCGATGTTCTCCGACACCACCGAGTTGATGCCGATCACGTCGACGTCGAGCGCCTCCATGAGCTGCGGGAGGTGCTGCGCCGCGGTGCCGTGCGAGTAGTTCAGGACGATCTTGAACTTGGCGTCGCTGATCTCGCGCTTGTGCGAGACCTCGCGGAGGAACGCCTCGCTGTACTCCTCGCCCACGCGCGGGATCTCGATGATCCGCCCGACGTCGTCGTAGGAGCTGCGCCGGAAGTCCTCGCGGAAGAAGACGTTCTCGACCTTGCGCTCCTGGGCCTTGTCCATGTCGAGGGCC
>DATJHW010000069.1:0-2442 GCA_035493615.1 Saccharimonadales bacterium (SeqCode)
GAAGGTCGAGGACGAGTACCGGGAGACGATCAAGCTCATCGCGGAGCTCGAGTCGATCCTCGGGAACGCCAGGAAGATCCAGTTCCTCATCAAGCAGGACATGGACGAGCTCGCCACGAAGTACGGGGACGACCGGCGGACCAAGATCCTCGACGATCTGAACCGCGAGCTCACCGACCAGGATCTCGTGGCCGACGAGGACGTCGTGATCACCGTTTCCAGCCGGAACTACGTGAAACGAATGCCCCTCTCGACGTACAAGGCCCAGCACCGGGGCGGCCGGGGCGTCATCGGCATGGCCACGCGCGACGAGGACGACGTCGAGCACCTCGTCGTGGCCCGGAACCACGACCGGCTCTACGTCTTCACCGACCGCGGCCGGGTGTTCGCGCTCAAGGCATTTGAGCTTCCGGACGCGAGCCGCACCGCCAAGGGCACGCCGATCCAGAACATCCTCGAGGCGATGCAGTCCGGTGAGCGGGTGTCCGCGCTCATCGCCATCCGCGAGGGTGGCTCCGTGCCGCACCTGGTCATGGCCACCCGCAAGGGCTTCGTGAAGAAGACGCCGCTGTCCGACTACGGCAACGTCCGCCGGGCCGGGCTCATCGCGATCCTCCTACGGAAGGACGACAAGCTCGCCTGGGTCGCGGCCGCCGGGGACAAAGACCGCATCGTCCTCGCGACGCGGAAGGGCAAGGCCATCACGTTCAAGGCCACCGACGCGCGGCCGATGGGCCGGCAGACCCAGGGGGTGACCGGCATCCGCCTGGTGAAGGGCGACGAGGTCATCGGGATGGGCGTCGTGAACGCGCGCACCGAGGTCCTCTCGGTGACCGAGAACGGCTACGGCAAGCGCACCAAGGTCGAGGACTTCCCGACCCACAACCGCGGCGGGCAGGGGGTGATCCTCGCCTCGGTCACGGCCAAGACCGGCAATGTCGCGGCGATGCGGGTCATCGACGAGAAGAGCGAAGAGGTCCTGCTCATCTCGACGACCGGGGTCGTGATCCGCGTGCCGATCGACCAGATCCGCGTGCTTGGCCGGGCGACCCAGGGCGTGAAGGTGATGGCCACCGGTGAGGCGAAGATCGCTTCGATCGCGACCTTCGCCCAGAGCCGTCCGTCGCAGCCCGGTCTCGGTCTCCAGAACAGCTAGGCCCCGACTCCGTTACAGCGACGCGCGGGCTGTTCGCCGCGCGTACGTTCGGGTGCCATTTGAGCGCGGGCAGTACGAATTCGCTACCAAAACCCGTTGCGCTCGGTCGGCGCGGGCCGTTACCTTCGGTGCCAGGAGCGCGCACGCGGCCGCTCTGGACGCTGAGGGAAGAGGGACCGACCGGATTTGATCCGTCTCGAGGACGTCAGCAAGCGCTATCCGAACGGGACCGCGGCGCTGCAGGACGTCGACCTCACCATCGACCAGGGCGAGTTCGCGTTCCTCGTCGGATCATCCGGGGCCGGCAAATCCACCCTCATCCGGCTGCTGATCCGGGACGAGCTCCCGACGACCGGCCGCGTCATCGTGGACGACAAGGACGTCGCGGTCCTCCGCCGGTCGCAGATCCCGCACCTCCGTCGGCTCATCGGCGTCGTCTTCCAGGACTTCAAGCTCCTTCCGACCAAGACGGTCACCGAGAACATCGCGTTCGCGCTCCTCGTCACGGGCCACGAGGGCCACGTCGTGCGGGAGGAGACCGAGCGCACGCTCGCGCTCGTCGGTCTGTCTCACCGCCGCGGGCACTTCCCACGCGAGCTCTCCGGCGGCGAGCAGCAGCGCGTGGCGATCGCGCGCGCGCTCGTGAACCGCCCGCGCGTCCTCATCGCCGACGAGCCGACCGGGAACCTCGACCCGGTCACGAGCTGGGAGATCATCAAGCTCCTCACGCGCGTGCAGGAGCTCGGCACGACGCTCGTCATGGCCACCCACAACGCCGAGATCGTGAACGCGCTGCGCCGGCGGGTCATCCATCTCGACCACGGCGCGGTCGTCCGCGACGAGCGCGAAGGGCTGTACGCGGCATGAGGCGGATCGCGTACGTGCTCGGCGCGGCCTGGCAGGGCTTCTGGCGCAACCCGGTCATGAGCATCGCGGCGACGCTCACGGTGTCGCTGATGCTCCTGCTCTTCGCGTTCTTCATCGTCACCGACCGCGGCCTGCAGGCCGCAGTGACTGCGCTCGAGTCGAAGGTCGAGCTCGTGCTGTACCTCGACGACGGCGCGAAGCCGTCGGACGTCCTCGCGCTCAAGGCGCGTATCGAGAACGACCCGGCCGTCTCCCGCGTCGACTACATCACGAAGCAACAGGCCCTGGACCGGCTGCGCGAGCTCGCCCAGCGCAAGGAGGACTTCACGCTCGCGGACATCGGGATCAACCCGCTGCCGGCGTCGCTCGAGATCAAGCTCGCGAACGCGCAGGACACCGGCCGGCTCGCGGCATCGCTC
>DATJHW010000070.1:0-26842 GCA_035493615.1 Saccharimonadales bacterium (SeqCode)
GCATCGCCGGTGACCAGGAACTGACGGTCCTCGCCGCCTCCGGCGACGGCCTCGCCGCTGTTCACCCCGACGCGCGCGGCGAGTGACACCCCGAGCTCGGCGTTGAGGTCGGTCATCGCGTCACGCATGGCGAGCGCGGCGCGGACCGCGCGCTCGGCGTCATCGTCGTGCAGCAGCGGAACGCCGAACACGACCATCACCGCATCGCCGATGAACTTCTCGACGGTGCCACCGTTCGTCTCCGCGATGGCCTTCATCCGCTCGAAGTACGAGCCCATCACGGACCGAACGGCCTCCGGGTCGTTCTCGGATCCGAACGCGGTCGATCCGACCACGTCCGCGAACACGACGCTCACGAGCTTGCGCTGTTCGGTCGCCATTGTCGTGAACAATGTACGAATGACCGAGGCTCCCCGCGAGCGTGCCGACCGCCGATGGCTGGGGTGGGTGACGCCCGACGGACGCCGGTTGCTCCTGGCGCGCGTGCTCCGCACGTTCGCCTACGGCTACCTGTCGGTGGTGCTCGGGGTCTACCTGGACCGCCTCGGTCTCGACCCGACGCGCATCGGGATCGTCCTGACCGCCGCGATCGCGGGGTCGGCCGTCATGACGGTCGGGTGGTCACTGTTCGCCGACCGGTATGGGCGGCGGCGGACGATCTCGACCATGGCCGTCCTCATGGTCATCGGCGGCCTGGCCTTCGCTTTCGCGGACAGCTTCGCGGTGCTCATCCTCGCCGGCTTCACCGGCACGATCAGCGCGACGAACTCCGAGGTCGGCGTGTTCCAGACCGTCGACCAGGCCATGCTCCCGCAGACCGCGCCGGATGCGCGCCGCACCTGGCTGTTCGCCGTGTACAACACCCTGGCGACGTTCGGCGGCGCGCTCGGCGCGCTGTTCGCCGCGTCCGTCGGCGCGTTCGAGCGGCTCGGCCTCAGTGGCCCGGACGCGTACCGCCCACTATTCGTCCTCTACGCGATCGTCGGACTCGCGAACCTCGCCTTGTTCGCCGGTCTCACCGACAAGCTCGAGCTCGCGAAGGTCCACGGCGAACGGCGCTTCTTCGGGATCCACCGGTCGCGCGGGATCGTCGCCAGGCTCGCGGCGCTGTTCGGGCTCGATGCGTTCGCGGGAGCGCTCGTGGTCCAGTCGCTCGTGGCGTACTGGTTCTTCATCCGCTGGGGTCTCGATCCGACTGCGCTCGCGGTGCTGTTCTTCGCGGTCAACCTGCTGTCAGGGCTCTCGCTCCTCGCGGCGGGCTGGCTCGCGTCGCGATTCGGGCTCCTGAACACGATGGTCTTCACCCACCTGCCGTCGAACGTCCTGCTCGTGCTCGTTCCCCTGATGCCCAGCCCCGCCCTCGCGGTCGCAGTGTTCCTGCTCCGGATGAGCATCTCGCAGATGGACGTGCCGACCCGCCAGTCCTACACGATGGCCGTGGTCGATCCGGACGAGCGCACCGCGACCGCGGGTCTCACGAACGTCGCGCGGACCGCGGCGAGCGCCGTCTCGCCGCTCGTGACCGGCGTGGCCTTCGCGGCAGGTTCGCTCGCGCTTCCGTTCGTCCTCGCCGGCGCCCTGAAGATCGCGTACGACGGTCTGGTCTACGTCACGTTCCGCGGCGTGCGTCCGCCGGAAGAGGAACGTCCGTCTCCCTGAAGACGAGCGCGCCGCCGCTCTGCGGACCGAAGACGTGGAGCTGGCCGGTCGAAGGATCCCAGCCGATGGTGTGCGCACCCAGCGCAGTGTTGAAGCCGACCGGCTCCGGCCTCACGCCGGCTTGGCTTCGACCTTCTTCTGGCAGTACGCGTACAACGCATCGAGCACCGGACGCGAGGCCTCGCGTTGTTTCTGATCGTCGGGGTAATGCAGGTGCCGCAGTCCGTCGAGGACGGCCTCGATGCCCTGCGACTCGGGCGTCACCGTCTTGTCGGCCGTGTCCGCGCCCCGGATCACCTTCGCCATGTAGGCCAACGCGAGGTCCTGGTCCAGGCCGTACGTGTGGACGAACGCGTCGAAGCTGCATTCGGGCCCGTGATGACCGAGCTCGGCATCCTTCGTGTCGTAGGGAGTCGCACCGAGCTTCTGGGCTTCACCGGCGACCCGATCGGTCGGGACGTAGATGAATTCGGCCTTCTGGTCGACGAACTTCTCGATCAGCCAGGGACAGGCGACGCGGTCGACGCGCGGATGTTCGCGAGTGATCCATTTCATCGTTCCCCTCCAGCTACCAATGGCCGCGGTGGATGACCTCGGACGCGGCCTTCTTGCCGACGATCTTCAGCGACGGCGAGGGCCGGTCGGTCGTGGCCTTGTGACCGATCGCGACCGCGCCGACGGCGGTGTACTCGTCCGGAACTCCGAACGCTTTGCGGAATCCAGCCTGGTCGAAGATCCCGAAGAACACCGCGCCGAGCCCGGCGTCGACCGCGGTCTGCAGGATGAGGAGCGCGGCCATTCCGACGTCGATGTCCCAGTACGGCACCGGCCAGTGCTTCTCGTCGCGATCGACCCAACCCTTATCGGGCCTTGCGTACCGATCGATGTAGGCGCTCTTGTTCGAGAGGCACACGATGATCGCGGCGGCGTTGAACATCCCCGGCCAGCCGAACTCCTTGCGACGGTCCTCTGACATGGTCGTGTTCCAGTAACGCTCGGTCTCATCCTTCCCGTTGAGCACGAGGAACGCCCAGCCTTGGCTGTATCCGGCCGACGGGGCGCGCTGCGCGTTCGCGATGATCCGCTCGAGCACGGCGGGATCGATCGGACGGTCCTCGAATGTGCGCACCATCTTCCGCTTGCGGACGACGTCCTGGAACTCCATACCCCGACAATGTACGAATGACGGCATCCCGCGTGCAGATCGTCGAAGTGAGCCCTCGGGACGGGCTGCAGGCCGAGGAGCGCACGCTCTCGACGGCGACCAAGCTCGAGCTCCTCGACCGCCTGGCCGACGCCGGCCACACCGCGATCGAGGCCACCTCCTTCGTCAGCCCGGACGCCGTGCCGCAGCTCGCGGACGCCGACGAGCTCATGAAGCACCTGCGCCGGCGGCCCGGGGTCCGCTATCCCGTGCTCGTGCCGAACCAGCGGGGCCTCGAGCGCGCCCTGGCGGCAGGCGCGGAGGAGCTCGCCGTGTTCGTGTCGGCCAGCGAGAGCTACTCGCGAAAGAACCTGCGGCGCGGGCGCGAGGAGGCGATCGTCACGGCACTCGCCGTGGTCGCCACGGCGAAGGCACGCGGTCTGCGTGTCCGCGGCTACGTGTCGATGGTCATCGCCGATCCCGACGATGGCCCCACCGATCCCCTGACCGTCGCTCAGATCGGCGCGCGGTTCCTGGACGCCGGGGTCGACGAGCTCTCGCTCGGCGACACGATCGGTGCGGGGACCGCGTCGCACGTGCGCGCGTTGCTGGCCGCGCAGCGCGAGGCGAAGATCCCGGTCGAACGGATCGCCGTCCACTTCCACGACACCTACGGCCAGGGCCTCGCGAACGTGCTCACGGCGATCGAGCTGGGCGTCGCCACCGTGGACGCGAGCATCGGAGGCATCGGCGGCTCGCCCTTCGCGAAGCGCGCAAGCGGCAATCTCGCCACCGAAGACGTCGTGTGGATGCTCGACGGCCTGGGGATCGCGAGCGGCGTCGACGTGCGCAAGCTGGCCGAGACGACGAACTGGATGGCCCGGCAGCTCGGCCGCGACCTTCCAGGCCGCGCGGCGCGCGCGCTCTTCGCATGACCGAGCTGTTCCGGATCTTCCGCGACGGCATCGCCGCGGTGCTGGTCCTGATCTCGCAGCATGAGTACCTTGCGCTGTTCGGCATCGTCGCCACCGAGGAAGCCGGCATCCCGCTCCCCGCGCCGAGCGACATCGTGATCATGTTCTACGGGAACCGCGCCCGCCACGATCTGGGCAGCCTTGCGCTCGTCGTGCTCACGTGCACCGTCGCGTCGACCTTCGGGACGCTCATCCCCTACCTCGTCACGCGCAAGTACGGCGACGCGGCCGCGAACAAGCTCGCTCAGCTCATGGACATCGAGCCGAAGCAGGTCGACGAGTGGGAGCACCGCATCGCGAGCCGCGGATTCGTCGCGATCCTCATCGGCCGGCTGATCCCCGGGCTGCGCGTCGCGATGTCGCTCATCGGCGGGACCGCGAAGGTGCCGCTCCACGAGTTCGCGGCCGGCGTCTTCGCGGCCGGGCTCATCTACTGGAGCTTCTGGACCGGCATCGGCGCGCTGTTCGGCCCGACGGTCGACCGACTCATCCCCCGGCCGTACATCACGTACGTCGTGATCGGCATTCCGGTCGTGTTCGTGAGCTATCTCGTGTTCCGCTACATCCGCGGCCGCCGCCGCCGCGCGCATGCGAGCGCCGCCGACTAGAGTCCGAGCGAGCCGACCAGGAGGTAGCAGGGTGGCCTACGAGAAGTTCGACAAGCTCGTCGCGGACCGCACGAAGCAATGGACCGACGAGCTGAGCGACTACTGCCGCATCCCGTGCGAGACCGCGCAGCTCCCGGAGCTGAAGCGGGGCGCGAAATGGACCGCCGACCGGCTGCGCAGGGCCGGAGCGAAGGTCGAGGTCATCGAGAAGCCGAACGTGGCGCCGCTCGTCGTCGGCGAGCTTGGCTCGGGAAAGCGCACGCTCATCTGCGTGCAGCACTACGACGTCCAGCCGGCCGCCCCGCTCGACCTCTGGACGACGCCGCCATACGAGCCCGCGATCCGCGACAACAAGCTCTTCGCGCGCGGCGTGTCCGACAACAAGGGACAGTTCCTGATCCGCGTCCAGGCGGCGGAGGCCTACCAGGACGCGATCGGGCCGCTGCCGATCAAGATCCGCTTCCTGGTCGAGGGCGAGGAGGAGTCGTCGAGCCGCCACTTCAACTCGATGCTCCAGGAGCGGCCGGACCTCACCGCGGGCGACGGCTCGCTGCAGGAAGGCGGCGGGCTCGACGCGCAGGACCGGCCGACGCTCATCTGCGGCGTACGCGGGATCCTCTACGTGGAGCTCTCGGTCAAGACCCTGAGCTACGACGCCCACTCCGGCGGCGCGTCGCTGTACGAGAACGCGGCGTGGCGGCTGGTCGAAGCGCTCGCGACGCTCCGCAGGCCTGACGGCACGGTGACGATCGACGGCTTCTACGACGACGTGCGCAAGCCGACCGACAAGCAGGTCACCCACCTGAAGACGATCCCGTTCGAGGAGGCGAAGCTCAAGGCGATCTACGGCGCGAAGCGCTTCGTCGGCGGAAAGTCCGGTCTCGACGCCCAGATCGCCCAGCTGTTCGCGCCGACCTGCAACATCGCCGGGATCTGGTCTGGCTGGACGGGGGACGATGCGAAGACGATCACCCCGGCCGAGGCCCACGTGAAGATCGACATGCGCCTCGTGCCCGATCAGGACCCCGACCAGATCGAGCGCCGGCTGCGCGCGCATCTGGACAAGCGCGGCTTCGACGACATCGTCATCAAGAACTGGGGCAGCGAGCACCCGTACTGGGGTCCGGTGGATGCGCCGATCGTCGACGCCGCCGAGCGTGCGTCGATGGCCGTGTATGGATCAAAGCCGCTACGGCTCTTCTCGAGCCCCGGCACTGCTCCGCAGTACCAGGTGTGCAACCCGCAGAAGCTGCCCATGGTCGCCATCGGGTACAGCCACCCGGACTCGCGGGTGCACGCGCCCGATGAGAACGTGCGCCTCGACCTCATGCCGAAGGCGGCCATGACCCTCGGTCGCTTCTTCGACGAGTTCAGCCGAACGTAAACACTGTGACCGAGGCCATCGTGGTCGGGCTCGGCGCGGATGGCAGCGCCGCGGCCGCACACCTCGCCCGGCGCGGCGTCAGCGTCGTCGGGCTCGAGGCGTTCGCCCGCGGGCACACCGACGGCTCGTCGGGTGGGCTGACGCGCGTCATCCGGCTCGCGTACTACGAACATCCCGACTACGTCCCGCTGCTCAAGCGGGCCTGGGAGCTCTGGCGCGAGCTCGAGGGCGACACCGGCGGCGAGATCCTGCGCCAGACCGGCGGCGTGTACGCCGGACCCCGCGAGGGCGAGCTCGTCGCGGGCTCCCTGCGGAGCGCGCGCGAGCACCAGCTCGAGCACGAGCTGCTGGACCCGGCCGCGCTTCGAGCCCGGCTCCCGCTGTTCCAGTTCGACGCGGACTGGTGGGGAGTCGCCGAAGCGACCGCGGGCTACCTGCTGCCGGACCGGGCCATCGCCGCGCACCTCGCGGTGGCCGAGCGAGGCGGCGCCGATCTGCACTTCAGTGAGCGCGTCGCCTCGTGGACCCGCGACGGTGATGGTGTCCGGGTCATCACCGATCGGGGAACCTACCGCGCGGACCGGCTCGTCATCGCCGCCGGGGCGTGGAACCCCCGGCTGCTGCCGCGCATCGCTTCGTTGCTCGAGGTGAAGCGTGTCCCGCTCTTCTGGTTCGAGCCCGTCGCCGAGCGCGAGGCGCTCGCGCGGCTGCCGGTGTACATCGTCGACTCCGGCCTGGGTCACGGCTGCTACGGCTTCCCGTACCTCGCCGACCAGGGCCTCAAGATCGCGACCCACGGTGCGGGCACGCCGACCGATCCGGACCAGGTCGACCGCGAAACACACCCTGCGGACGAGGCCCCGATCCGCGCGTTCATCCACGATCGGTTGCCGGTCGCGGCGGGCCCGGTGCGCATGACGAAGGTCTGCATGTACACGGTCACGCCGGACGAGCACTTCATCGTCGACGTCGACGGGCCGGTCGCGTTCGCCTCGGCGTGCTCGGGCCATGGATTCAAGTTCGCGACCGTCATGGGCGAGGTGCTCGCCGACCTTGCCCTGCACGGCGGGACGCGCCACCCGATCGGCTTCCTGTCGGCGTCGCGGTTCGCGGCCGCACGCGCATGAAGATGAGCCGCACGCAGATCGTCGTCCGGCTCGTCCTGACGGCAGCGCTCCTGTACTTCGTCTACTGGGTAGTGTTCACGAACGCGGGGGCCGGCCGCTAGCAACCGTCGAGGATCCGGAGATCATGCCGCTCGTGCTCTCTTTCGGGTGCGGCTGCGGCCGCCGACCGCGGCAGCGAGCCGCTTCTCGAGCTTCGCGAGCTCATCCTCGAGCTGCGTCGCGAGCTCGACCGACTGCCGCGTCGGAACGGTGTCGGCGGATCCGACCGCGCCGATCAGGGCGGCGATCCGGTGATTGAGCCGCACGCCGAAGTTGAGCGTGTCCTGGCGGCTCTTCGCCTTCGGCTGCATGAGCTGCGCCTCGATCGCGTCGAGCGAGCGCTTCGCCGCGGCGCTCGTGCGCGGATCCTTGCGGGCTTCGCGCAGCCGGTTCACGGCCTTGTGGTCGCGGTCGAGGAGGTCGCGCAGCTTCGCGCGCAGCGCGAACTGAGCATCGAGATCGGCCTGGGTCGCCCCGATCCGCGGGTCCGTGCGGATCTCGAAGCGAGCCTCACTACGCTCGCCATCCGCGTCGAGCCGCACCGAGTACGAGCCGGGCGCCGCGACGGGTCCTTTCAACGCGCCCTCGAGCTGGTCCATGACCTGCGGCTCGTCGTCGATCTTGGCCGCGTCCGGATAGCGCATGTCCCAGACGAACCGGTTCATCCCGGGCTCGATGGCGACGCGCGGCTCCTTGTCCTTCGGGTCCGCGTCGGCCGGCCGCTTCGTGTACGAGCGGATCGTACGACCGCGTGAGTCGAGGAACGTCAGCGTGATGTTCTTCGGCGCGCCGCGCAGGAAGTAGGTCACGATCACGCCGTCGGGCGGGTTCTTGCCGGCATCGAGATTCGTCTCGACCTTGTCCCCGTTCGGCTTCTCCTCGACGATCGACGTGAAGATGCTGCCGCCCGGGTGGCGGTAATTCTTCATCGGCGCGGGCTCGCTCTTGGATGAGAACCCGCCGTAGGTCTTGTAGCGGATGGTCGACCGCGGGGCGAACAGGCGGCTCTTCCCGGTCGCCCGTTTGCGGGCGAGCTCGCGCACCGGCCCCAGATCGTCGAAGACCCAGAACGACCGGCCGTGCGTCGCAAGGGCAAGGTCGCCGTCTTTCACGATCAGATCGTGGATCGGGACCACGGGCAGGTACGTTCCCTGCCAGCGCTGCCAGCGTGCGCCGCCGTCCAGCGACACGTACAGCCCCACCTCGGTGCCCGCGTAGAGCAGGCCCCGGACCTCGGGATCCTCGCGGATCGCGCGCGTGAACGAATCGGCGGGGATGCCCGCGGTGATCTTGGACCAGGTGCGGCCGTAGTTCTCGGTCTTGTAGAGGTACGGCCGGAAGTCGTCGTGCTTGTAGCGGTTCGCGGCGACGTACGCGGTGCCGGCGTCGTGCTGCCCGGGCTCGATGATGCTGATGAGGGTCTGCGCCGAGATGAGCCGCGGCGTCACGTTGGCCCACTTCTTCCCGTTGTCGCGCGACACGTGGATCAGCCCGTCGTCGCTGCCCGCCCAGAGCACGCCCGGCTCGATCGGCGATTCGGTGAACGCGAAGATCGTCGCGTGGTACTCGGCTCCGGTCTGGTCCAGGGTGATCGGACCGCCGGAATCGCCGGTCGTCTTCGGATCGTTCCGCGTGAGATCCGGGCTCACGCGATCCCAGGTCGTTCCCTCGTCCAGGCTCCGATGCACGTACTGCGAGGTCGTGTAGAGCACATTCGGGTCGTGCGGAGAGAGGAAGACGGGTGCGGTCCAGTTGAAGCGGTACTTGAGGTCCTTCGCCGCGATGCCCGATGAGGCCTCCGGCCACACGTTGATGGTGCGGACCTGACCGCTGCGATGGTCGTATCGCGTGAGCAGGCCGGCGTGGTCCGCGGCGAAGACGATCTCCGGGTCGTCCGCGCGCACGGCGATGTGTCCGGCCTCGCCGCCGCCCACCTCGTAGCAGTCCTGCCACAGGATCCCGCTGAGCGCCGAGCGCGTCGGCGACGAGATCGACGAGTTGTCCTGCTGCGCGGCGTAGAGCCGGTACGGCGTCCGGGTGTCCGCGGTGATGTGGTAGTACTCGGCCGTCGGCTGGTTGTAGAGCGACGACCACGACGAGCCGCCGTTGAACGAGATCACGGCGCCGCCGTCGTTGCCCTCGATCATCCGCAGCGGGTCGTTCGGGTCGATCCACATGTCGTGGTTGTCCCCGTGCGGGATGGTCTGACGGGCGAACGTCTTCCCCGCGTCGCTCGAGCGCCAGGCATCCACGTTCAGGACCCAGACCGTCTCGGCGTCCTTCGGATCGACGAACAGGTGCGTGTAGTACCAGGCCCGCTGGCGGAGCTCGCGGTCCTCCGAGCCGGCCGACCAGCTCAGGCCGCCGTCCTCTGACCGGAAGACGCCGCCGTCCCGTGCCTCGATGAGCGCGTAGACCCGCTCGGGTCGCGCCGGCGCGACCGCGACCGAGATCTTGCCCAGCACACCCGTGGGGAGTCCGCGATTCCGCGAGATCTCGGTCCAGGTGTCGCCACCGTCCGTCGACTTGAACAGGCCGCTGCCGTCACCGCCGCTGATCAGCTGATGCGGCCGGCGGATGGCCTCCCAGAGCGCCGCGTAGATGATCCTCGGGTTCGTCGGGTCGATGCTGATGTCGATGCCGCCGGCCTTCGGGCCGCGCGATAGGACCTTGCGCCACGTCTTGCCACCGTCACGCGTGCGAAAGATGCCGCGTTCGGAGTTGGGACCGTGCGCGTGGCCGAGCGCGGCGACGTACGCGACGTCGGGATCCAGCGGATGCACGCGGACCTTGCCGATGTTGCGCGTGTCCTCGAGCCCGAGGTGCGACCAGGTCTTGCCGCCGTCGGTCGAGCGGTACACGCCGTCACCGTGCGAGACGTTCCCCCGGATGCAGGCCTCGCCCATCCCCGCATACACCACGTTGGGATCGGACGCCGCGACCGCGATCGCACCGACCGAGGCGCGCTTGAAGAACCCGTCGCTCACGTTCCGCCAGTACAGACCACCATCGGTCGTCTTCCACACGCCGCCGCCGCATGAGCCGAAGTAGAAGGTGTTGCGCTCGCGTGGATCGCCGGCCACCGCCTCGACTCGACCGCCCCGGAACGGTCCCAGCTGCCGCCACTCCAGTCCATCCAGCGAGACCCCGGTGTTCGCGGCAGAGCGTGATGGCATGCTCGTCCCTCCCCAAGTAGGCTTCGCCTAGACCATAGAGAAAACGCGAGAGCGCGGTTGCTGACCATGAAGGAGTAATTGAATGACCTGGTTCGAGCAGCTGACCGGGATCGACCCTGACGCCGGCACTGGCACCTTCGAGGCGATGCTTGCCGCGTTGATCGGCGCGATCATCATCGCGGCCGCGTGGTACGTGATCTCGCGTCGCAAGGCGGCGCGGGCGGCTCGCTAGCTCAGCGGCTGCGTACTCCGATGAGGCGCTGGAAGGCCACGGAGGCGCTGAGCAGGACCAGGAGCAGGCCTGCGACGTAGCGCGTCGGATCGACCACCACGGCGTTCACGGCGAAGAGGATCAGCGCGATGACCGCCGGCGCGAGCGAGATGAGGTTCGCCCGGCTCAGGATCGGGAGCGCGCGCGTCCGGCGGACCTGCAGCTGAAGCTCGATGAGCGTGAGCGCGATCCAGATGGCCGCGAGGCCGCTCGACCATCGGATCGCGAGGACATCGTCACCGAACGCTGACCGGAACACCGACGGGACGAGGCCCATGAACATCACCCCGAGGCTGGACTGAACGAGCACCCGAAGACGGAGGGACTGGATCGCGGTCCAGTCGGGCCCCTGGCGGAATACGGCGACGACACCGGCAAATCCCGCGATCGTCACCGCGAGCTGCGCGATCCCGATGAGCACGGCGTCGGAGGGCACCGCGGCATCGTATTCAGACCCGTTCCCGGGCCATTGACGACCGAACGGGTGTTCCATATCGTGCTCTGCGATGAGAACGGGCGTTCGGTTCCCAGCGCGGACCAGCCTGGAGCAGATCCTCGACGTCTTCGAGCGTGACCCCGAGTTCCTCGAGCAGGTCACGCACTGGGAGCGCCTCCCGGCGAAGGCTCCGCGCTACGCGCCGTTCCCCGACTGGCTCGACCCGCGCATCGCGCGCTCCCTTCGCACGCGCGGGGTCGAAGCGCTGTACTCCCACCAGGCCGCGGCGCTCGAGGTCGCGCACCGCAAGAAGCACGTCGTCGTGGTCACGCCGACGGCCTCCGGCAAGACGCTCTGCTACGACCTGCCCGTCCTCGACGCCATCGCGAAGGACCCGTCGGCTCGGGCGCTGTACCTCTTCCCGACGAAGGCGCTCGCGCAGGACCAGCTCGCCGAGCTCGAGCGCCTCTCGACCGAGATGGAGATCGACCTTGCGACGTTCACCTACGACGGCGACACGCCGCCGCAGGCGCGCGCCGCGATCCGCTCGGCGGGCCACGTCGTCATCACGAACCCGGACATGCTCCACACCGGCATCCTCCCCCACCACACGAAGTGGGTGAAGCTGTTCGAGAACCTCCAGTACGTGGTCCTGGACGAGCTGCACACCTACCGCGGCGTCTTCGGCAGCAACGTCGCGAATGTCTTGCGCCGGCTGCGCCGGATCTGCGCGTTCTACGGCTCGCACCCCACGTTCATCCTGACCTCGGCCACGATCGCGAATCCCGAGGAGCTTGCCCGGCGCCACGTCGAGGACGACGTCGTCGTCATCGACGACTCCGGCGCGCCCCGTGGCGAGAAGGTGGTCGCGTTCATCCAGCCGGCGGTGGTGAGCGCCGGTCTCGGGATCCGCCGGAGCGCGCTGCTCGTCGGCCGCGACATCGCGGCCACCCTCCTGGCCTCGGGGATCCAGACGATCGCGTTCACCAAGTCGCGCGTGCAGACCGAGCTCCTGCTGACCTATCTGCGCGCGCGCTTCCCCCAGCCGCAGTGGCCGCCCGAGCTCATCCGCGGCTATCGCGGCGGCTACCTCCCGTCGGAACGGCGGGCGATCGAGCGCGGGCTGCGCGACGGCTCGGTGCGCGGGGTCGTGTCGACGAACGCGCTCGAGCTCGGCATCGACATCGGCGCCCTGCAGGCGGCGGTGCTCGTGGGCTACCCCGGCACGGTCGCGTCGACCTGGCAGCAGATCGGCCGTGCCGGGCGCCGCGAGGATCTGTCCGTCGCGTTCGTCGTCGCGACGAGCTCGCCCACGGATCAGTACATCGTCCAGCACCCCGAGTTCGTCCTCGGCCGTTCGCCCGAGGCCGGGCTCGTGAACCCCGACAACCTGCACGTCCTGGTGGAGCACCTCAAGTGCGCGGCGTTCGAGCTCCCCTTCGACCGCACCGAACGCTTCGGGACCGAGGACACCCTCGGGATGCTGAGCTACCTCGACGAGCACGGGATCCTGCATGAGTCGGAGGGCCGTTATCACTGGTCCGATCAGGCATTCCCGGCAGAGGCGATGTCGCTGCGGACCGCGAGCAACGACAACGTCGTGATCATCGATACGACCGACGGCCGCACCCATGTGATCGGCGAGGTCGACAGGTTCGCCGCGCCGGTGCTGGTGCACGAGCAGGCCATCTACCTCCACGAGTCGAAGCAGTTCCAGGTCGAGAAGCTCGACTGGGAGAACGCGAAGGCCTACGTCCGCGAGGTGAAGGTCGACTACTACACCGACGCCGGCCTCGCGGTCCGCATCCGCGTGCTGGCCGAGTTCGCCAACTCGACCGAGAAGGCCACGCGGGCGCACGGCGAGGTCCTCGTGTCCGCGCTCGCGACGGTCTACAAGAAGCTCACCCTCTACACCCACGAGAACGTCGGCTGGGGGAAGATCCATCTCCCGGAGCAGGAGCTCCAGACGACCTCGTTCTGGCTCGCGCTGCCGGAGGCTGTCACCCGGGGGTGGCCGAAGGAGCAGATCGAGGTCGCGCTCGCGGGGCTGGGCAACCTGCTGCACGCCCTCGCGCCGCTCTTCCTCATGTGCGATCCGCACGACCTCGGGCTCGCGGTCGAGGTGCGTTCGCCGCATACGTCGCGGCCGACCATCTACCTCTTCGACATGACCCCGGGCGGGGTCGGATTCTCCGAACGGCTGTTCCGCTCGACGGAGCCGCTCCTCGAGCGGGCGGCCGAGCATCTGCGCGACTGCCCGTGCGCCGAGGGATGCCCGAGCTGCGTCGGACCGGCCTACGCCCTTGGGGCGAAGGTGAAGGTCGGCGTCGCGGAGCTGCTGCGGCAGCTCGCGTGAGGGACCTGCGCGCGCGGCTCGACGCACTGCCGCTGGGTCGCGTCGCGCGACCGCCGGCGGTGCGGTCCGACCGGCCGTTCGAGGTCATCGAGCAGCGGATCGAGCTCGCCACGCTCGGTCTCACGGTGGTCGCGCGAAGCGAGCCCGATGCGCGGGTCGTCGCCCACCTCGGCCTCAAGGGCGCGTCGCCATCCCGGTGGGAGGACATCGTGTTCCTCGACACGGAGACCACCGGGCTCATGGGCGGCACCGGCACGTACGTGTTCCTGCTCGGCACGGCATTCATCCGCGACGGCGAGCTCGTGCTGCGCCAGCACCTCCTCCACGATCTCGGCGCCGAGGCCGCGTTCGTCCGCGCGTTGCGCGAGGAGCTGGCACCATTCCGCGCCTGCGCGTCGTACAACGGGAAGTGTTTCGACCTGCCGCTGCTCCGCACGCGGTTCGTGATGGCCCTGCGGGCGGACCTCAGCGTCGACGAATCGCACCTCGACCTCCTGCATCCGGCACGGCGCCTCTGGCGTGACCGGTTCGGCTCGACGTCGCTGCGGCAGCTCGAGGATTCCGTCCTCGACGTGGTGCGCGAGGACGACATCCCCGGCGCGCTCATCCCGGAGCGCTACTTCCGCTGGCTCGCGCTCCGCGAGGCCCGGCTGATCCAGCCGATCCTGAACCACAACGCCCGGGACATCGTGTCTCTCGTGCGGATCACCGACCGGATCGCGCAGGCGGTCATCGACGCGCGGGCCGGCCGGGCTCCCGATCACGCACCGGCGGCCCTCGCCCTCGCGAAGGCCTTCGAGCGCGCCGGCGAGAGCGAGATCGCCTACCTGTGCTACGAGAGCGCGTACGCCGACGCTGACAGCGACCTGCGGATCCGGGTCGCGCTCCCCTACGCGAAGGCGCTGGAGGTACACGGGCAGGTCGAGCGCGCGCTGAAGGTCGTCGAGCTGCAGCTCGAGCTCGGGCTGGGCACACCTCGCTGGCGGGCGCAGGCCGCGGCGCGCGCTCGGCGGCTCTCGCGCATCATGGCGAGGCGATGCGCGCCCTCGAAGACCTCGGCCACGCGGCCGAGGCCATCCGTACCCGGGAGCTTTCCAGCGTTGAGCTGACCCTGGCCAGCCTCGATCGCTATCGCGCCACGGAGCCCAGCGTCCACGCATTCGCCTGGCTCGATCCCGATCGCGCGCTCCGGCTCGCCCGCGAGCGCGACGCCGGGCCACCACGCGGCCTGCTGCACGGTGTGCCGATCGGCGTGAAGGACGTGTACGACACGGCGGGCATCCCCACCGAGCACGGCTCGGCGCTGTTCCGGGGCCGGGTGCCGGGTCGTTCGGCGGAGGTGGTGCGCGCGCTCGAGGCCGCGGGCGCCATCATGATCGGCAAGACCATCACGGCTGAGCTGGCGTTCCTCCACCCCGGCGCCACGCGGAATCCATACGACCTCGAGCGCACGCCGGGCGGCTCGTCGATGGGCTCGGCCGCGGCGATCGCCGCCGGCGTGATCCCCGGCGCGCTCGGCACGCAAACGAACGGCTCGACCATCCGGCCCGGCGCGTTCTGCGGCGTCGTCGCCTTCAAGCCGACCGGCGGCCGGCTCTCGACCGCCGGCGCACTGGAGTTCTCGAAGACGCTCGACCAGGTCGGGACGTTCGCGGGCGACGTCGCGTCGGTCGCACGCCTGGTGGCCGCGTCGGCGGGCGACGCCCTGGAAGAGTGGTGGACCGGACCAGCGCGGCGCGCACCGCGGATCGCGGCGGTGCGGACGTCCGATTGGGACAGCGCGGACGACGCGATGCGAACGCGGTTCCAGGCCGACGTGGACGAGCTCGCGAGCGAGGGCGGCCCGATCGAGTGGCCCCCGCTGCCGCCCGGGCTCGACGATGCGCCCGCGCTCATCCGCGTCGTGATGGCCTACGAGTCGGCACGGACACTTGGCGCGCTCGCGAGATCGCGGCCCGCTGACGTCAGCCCGCAAGCGCGGGAATTCTTCGAGTGGGGCGCGTCAATCTCGGCCGACGAGTACGAGCGCGCGATCCGCGAGCGGCTCCGGCTCATCGCGGGATTCAACGAATGGGCCGCGCCCTATGACGCCGTCGTCACTCCGCCCGTGGTCGGCGAGGCTCCAGCGCGCACGACGACGGGCGATCCCCGGTTCTGCTCGCGCTGGACGTTCGTGGGTGCGCCCACGATCGTCATCCCGACCGGCGTCGGTCCATCGGGCCTACCGCTCGGCCTGCAGCTCGCGGGCGCGCGCGGCTCGGACCGCCGGCTGCTCGGCGCGGCCGCCTGGGCTGCATCGCTGCTTCCCGCTCCGCCGCGGCCGACGCTGGTCGCCCGCTAGCGGCATCACCTCGCGACCTCGCGGCCGTACCCGGCCGCCTCGCTGTAGAACCACCCGTCCAGGTCCGGCGTGTCGATGCCGTTCAGCGCGAGCGTGACCTTGATCTCGGTCCGGTGCTCGACCCCGTGCTGGAACGCGTGCAGCAGGAAGAAGCCCTTTGGGTATTCGTACCGCTTGCCCTGATATGGCAGGACGACCAGCTCGTCCTCGTCCAAGCTCGCCGCGATGGCGATGAGCTCGTCGCCGGTCGATGCGAGCACGTCGCGAACCGCATCGAACCCAGGCCATGCGCCCTCAAGATGCCGCGACTCGCCCTCGTGCTGCCGGCCCTTCGTGCGCAGCACGAACGTCAGCTCGCTACCGGCCAGGTGCTGGAAGAGCTCTGCCACCGAACGCGACGAGGGCGTGGCCCGCAGGCCGAGCTGGTCCTCGGTCAGGCCGCGGCAGCCGTCGACCAGCGCGAGGCTCGCCCATCGGTCATAGCGAAGGCAGTCGGCGAGAGCTTCGCTCATCGGCTAGCTCTGGAACTCCTTCTCCGCGCTTTTCGGGTACGCGGCCGGGTCCGCGGCGAGGGCGATGGCCCGATCGACGGCTTCCTCGGGCGTGGTCGCGAAGTGCAGCGTCGCCGAACCGGATTCGTCGAGGTGCTTGCCACGGTAGGCGACCTCCCGGATCCGATCGGACCAGCCACCGGTGCCCTCGAGGATGACCGTCGGCTTGTCCTGATAGGCGATCGTGAGTTCGTTCAATGTGCCGATGCCGCCCGAGATCATGATCACCGCGTCCGCCGCGCGTACCACGAGCGTGTTGCGCATCCAGCCCATGCCGGTCGTGAGCGCCACGTCGACGTAGCGGTTCGCCTCCTCCTTCTTGAAGCCGGGCAGCATGCCGATGACGAGGCCGTTCGCCCGCTTCGCGCCGCGGCTCGCCGCCTCCATGACGCCCGACAGTCCGCCGGTGATCAGGATCGCGCCGGCGCCGGCGATGTTCGCCCCGACGAGCTCGGCCGCCCGAAGAGCCTCCGGCGACGGCGGGTCGCCTGGATCCTTCGCGCTCTTTCCGATGACCGCGATGAGATACGGCCGCGCCATCAGCGCAGCCGCCAGAAGTCGCCGGCGAGGCCCAGGTCGGCGAACAGCGCTTCCGCTTCCTCGACCGTGTGCCGCCGCCAGTCCGGCTCGAGCTTGCGCGCGTACCAGGCGCGCGCGAGCCTCCATCCGGTCTCGAGCGACAGCGTCCGCGCGCCCACGAAGCCGCGCGCGTCGCGCCAGCTGCGGGCATGCTCCTCCGACCGGAAGAGCAGCATCGTCGATCACGTGAACACGATGTCCTTCCACCAGTCGCGCGCGGGCAGGCCGAACTGCATGACCACGCCGTCGAGCGCCCCGACGGCGTCGCCGGCGAGCCGGACCTCGAGCGGGACGCCACAGGTGTCCGCGCAGTGACCGAGGACCACCCCGTCGTCCCTCAGAGCTGCCGCGACGCCGAACGCATCCCACGCGCAGAGCGCCGTCCACTCACGCCCGCCGGATCGCACGCGGAAGTCCGTGGGGCCGGCGGCGAACGGGTTGAAGCTGAGCAGCTCGGTCGTGCCCGACCGCAGGATCATCACCCGGGCGGCGGCCAGCCGCCCGAAGGAGTCAGCCACGTCGGCGGCCGGCGCCGCGACGCGATTCGCGACCTCCGCGAGCGACGGCACGGCACCGCGCTCGCGGATGCACTCGGCGATCGTGATCCGGACGTCACGATCGAAGGCGGCGGGATCGGTCATGCCGGACGCACCCACGTGTCCCGCTCGGCGACGTATCTCTTGAGATCCAGGCCGTAGTAGCGCGCCATCCCCTCGTAGCGCATCCCCGCCTTCTCCATCACCCGCCACGAGCCGACGTTCTCCGGGAAGCAGATCGCGATGACCTCCTCGAGCCCCACCGGCCCGAACCCATGAGCGAGGCAGGCGGTGGCCGCCTCCGTCCCGTAGCCGTGGTTCCACGCGCTCCGCTTGTAGTGATACGCGAGCTCGACCTCGGGACCGGTTCCCTCGACGAGCATCAGCCCGCAGTCGCCGATCAGCTCGCCGGTCGCCCGGAGCTCGACGGCCCACAGCCCGTGACCGTGATCGCGCTCCATCGCCATACGCCGCTCGACGCTCTTGCCCATCGACTCGAGGGTCGGATCGGGGAACGGAGGCAGGAACTTCCGGACCTCGGGATCCCCGAAGACTTCGAGCATCGCGGCCGCGTCGGCGGGATCGAACGACCGGATCAGCAGGCGCTGCGTCTCAACGTGCATCGGCCGAGAAACCTACGCTCTCGGCATGGCCGACGTCGTACCGTTCCACGGATTGCGCTTCCAAGAGTCGAAGGCCGGCCCGCTGGCCGATCTCATCTCGCCGCCCTATGACGTGATCTCCGATCGCGACCGCGTGGCGCTCTACGCGCGCAGTCCGTACAACATCGTGCGGGTCGAGGAGGGCATCGAGGAGCCCGGCGACACCGCGGCGAACAACAAGTACACCCGGGCGAAGGCCGCGCTCGAGGACTGGATCGGCAAAGGCGTCCTGAAGGTCGACACGTCGCCGGCGTTCTACCTCCACGACCACTACTTCGTCGTCGGTGGCCAGCGCATCCGCCGGCGCGGGATCCTCGGCGCGCTTCGGCTGTACCAGGAGGGCCGCGGCATCGTGCGCCCGCACGAGCGCACGTTCCCGAAAGCGAAGACCGACCGGCTCAAGCTCCTGCGCGCGACCCGCACGAACACGAGTCCGGTGTTCGGGCTCTTCGCCGACGAGAAACGCGCCGTCGCGTCCGCGCTCGAGGCGTGGATGGTGCGCGGGCCCGCACGCTTGGTGGCGGACGCGCGCATCGGCGAGGAGCGCCACATGCTGTGGGCACTCGACGACCGGCCCGCCGCGGAGAAGCTGACCGCCACGCTCAAGGACCAGCGCGTGTACATCGCGGACGGCCACCATCGCTACGAGACGGGGCTCGCGTACCTCAAGGAGGAGATCGAGGCCGCGAAGATCGACTTCGACGAGGACAGCACGCATTTCACCCTCGCGTATCTTTGCGCGCTCGACGACCCGGGCCTCCGGATCTTCGGGACGCACCGGGTGGTACGCGGCGCGGATGCCG
Organism: Saccharimonadales bacterium (SeqCode); assembly: GCA_035493615.1. Taxonomy (GTDB): domain Bacteria; phylum Chloroflexota; class Limnocylindria; order P2-11E; family P2-11E; genus UBA4735. The sequence goes on from DATJHW010000070.1 coordinate 18,647, forward strand.
CGATCGATGAGATCGTGCCGCGGAATTTCGACGCGACGGTCATCCAACGAGGGGCGATCGATGACCTGCAGCCGGGCATCGTGCTCGTCCGGAACGGCACATACACGGAGCTGGTGCCGAAGCCCGGGATCGATCTGCAGGCGATGCCGGAGAGCTGGCGCACCCTGCCGGTCGCGCTGGCCGAGGAGCTGCTCATCGAGCCGGCCCGGAAGCTCGGCGGCGAGGTGACGTATGAGCACGATGTCGAGCGGGCGATCGGGGCGGCGCGCGACGGCGCGACGACCGTGCTGCTGCGCGCCGTGTCGGCCGACACGCTGAAGAAGGTCGCCGACTCGTGGGAACGCCTGCCGCAGAAGACGACGTACTTCTACCCGAAGGTACCCGCGGGACTGGTGCTGCGACCCCTCGGCGACTAGCCCGGGAAGGTGAACCGCGTGGCCGACGTGTTGAACTTCTTCACGTCGAACGCGATGAGCTTCTCCGGCCGCACGCGGAAGACATGAGCCGTCGCGTACTGCGCCGCCTTCGGCCGGTACTTGAATCCCGGTCCGTACTTCGTGCCGTACTGCGCCGCGATTCGGCGCGCGAGCGCCGTTGGCACCCCCCGGATGACGTCCGTGGTGCCGTCACCGTACGCGGCGTCGTGGCCGCTCTGCATACCGAAGCTGATCCGTCCGTCGCGCGCGAGATTGCGCGCCCAGCGTGTGCGTTCGCTTCCTTCGAAGAAGAGCTGCTGATCGAGCCAGACGGCCCACGTCTGGATCAGGTGCGGGCGGCCGTCGTCGCCGGTGGTCGCGATCCAGAAGTATGGCGCTGAGCGGAGGAGCTTCTCGACCGCGGACCAGGTGAGCATCCCCTTTGGCTCGGTCTTGATGTAGCCCTTGGGGAGCTTTGGCCGATCGCGCACCGGCGCCTTCATCGCGACGGCGATGGTAGAGCGGCTCAGCTCCTCGACGCGCGGGTCGCGCGGACGTGATCGAGACATCGGGTCATCTGCTCACGCTTAAGCGCTCGAGCGTCTCTGGGACGCCGCAGTCGGACGCTTGGGGAATGGACATCGCGACGGCGGGCTGCCCCGGACGTCCCGCGAGGCCGACCGTTCCCTCGCCGTCAAAGAACCCGGCCGCCCAGGCGGCCCGCTCGATCTCCGACCAACGCGCCGAACATTGGGCCGGGACCGTCCGGTCCACTTCGCCAGCCGCCTTGCGCAGCTGCGCACGTTTGACCTCGCCGATCCATGGCCACAGAAGCTCGCCGACCGCTTCGACCACGACGTGCCGCTTCGAGTGCCACTGGTAGAGCGACGCCCGCGCGGGACCGTGAATGAGGCCCACGTCGCCGACGGCCGCTCGGAATCTGAACAGCAGCGGCGGAGGCATCTCGTCGCCCGATTGGTAGACGGCGATCTGGCGGACGCGCGATCTTCGCTGCTTCGGGAGATAGGTGCTCGCGGAGCCTTCGCCGTCATAGACGCCTGCAGCCCAGGCCCGCTCCGTGGTGTTCACACCACGGATATCGGTGATGCCTTGCGAACCTGCGGGGAGGGCGGGATTCGAACCCGCGACAGGAGAAAACCCCTGTAAAGGCTTAGCAAGCCCCCGCACTCGGCCTCTATGCGACCTCCCCGGGCAACGCCACGGGATGCACAAAGTCTACCCGGGGAGGTCGCCGCGGACTATCGCGACGCGGGCTCGTCGATCCCTTCGTCGCGGCGGCCCTCCACCTCGAGCTCGCCGGCCTTCTTCTGCACCTCGCCCTTGAGCTGATCGACCTTACCGCCCCACTCCGTGGACCGGTCGCCCGCGGCCTTGCCGAACTCTTCCTTGACCTTGCCCTCGGCCTTCTTCATCTCGCCCTTGATCTCGTCCTGCACGACACACCTCCAAATGCTGCGGCCCGACAGAGCAGGAGGCGTGCCGCGCGTTGTGCGAGCATCGGAACGTGGGCGACGAACGGATCCTCGCGATCGATATCGGTGCGGGCACCATGGACACGCTGGTCCACGACCCGGCCCAGCCCATGGAGAACGCCGTCCAGCTCGTGCTGCCGTCGGCGACAAGCCTCGCGGCGCGGAAGATCGCGGCCGTTCGTGAGCAGGGCAAACCGGTGTTCCTGCATGGCAACCTCATGGGCGGCTATCACACGACGAACGCGGTCTGGTCCCATCTGCAGGCCGGCCTCGCGGTCTACGCGACCGAGGTCGCCGCCCGCACGGTGCACGACGACCTCGACCTGCTCCGAGCCCGCGGGATCGTCGTGACCGACGATCCGCCCCGCGATGCGGTACAGGTCGAGTTCCGCGACGTCGATCTCGCTCGGCTCGAGCGCACGCTCGCGGCGTACGACGTCACGATGCCGCCCACGATCGCGATCGCCGCTCAGGACCACGGCTTCTCCCCGAAGGCCAGCAACCGCCTCTTCCGATTCGAGCACTGGCGCCGCTTCCTTACCCCAGGATCGACGCTCGACGACCACATCTGGCGGACACCGCCCGCGTACATGACCCGGCTGCTCGCGATCCAGCGCGACGTACCGAACGCGATCGTCGCCGACACCGGCCCGGTGGCGGTCCTGGGCGCGCTCGAGGACGAGCGCGTCGGCGGGCGCGCGGACGGTGGCGCGTGCATCGTGAACGTCGGGAACCAGCACGTCCTCGGATTGCTCGTGCGGGGCGAGACCCTGCTCGGCGTCGTCGAGCATCACACGGAGGCGGTGGACACGGCCAAGCTGCAGAGGCTGGCGGCGCGGCTCGTCGCCGGGACGATCACCCATGACGAGGTGTTCGAGGACGAGGGTCACGGTGCGCTCGTCCTCGATGAGTACCGCCACCTGGCGCCGTTCGAGTTCGTCGCGGTCACCGGACCGAACCGCCGGCTCGCGAAGGCACTCGGCTGGTACGAGGCGGTGCCGCACGGCGCAATGATGCTGAGCGGCTGCTTCGGCCTGGTCCGCGGAGTCCAACGCCTGCGCGAGCGCGAGGTGGCGGCGGCGCGCTAACGAGAACGGGCCCTGCCTTGCGGCAGGGCCCGTCGATCGTCCGAAAGGTGCCGGACGGCTACGCGAGGAACTTGCGGATGAACGGGTCGGCGAAGTAGATGAGGAACGCCACGGACGCGATCCACATCCAGAGCGTGACTTCGCGGCTCTTGCCGCTGACGAGCTTGAGGAACGTGAACGCCAGGAACCCCGCGCCGATGCCGTTCGTGATCGAGTACGTGAGCGGCATGACGAAGACCGTGAGCAGGATCGCGAACCCGGTCGCGAAGTCGACCGTGCCGGTCTTGTTCAGGTCGAGGAGCGGACGGAACATGAACCAGCCGACGAGCATCAGCGCCGCGGCGGTGGCCTGCGGCGGGACGATGCCCGCGATGGGCGCGAGGAAGATGGCCAGCAGGAACAGGATCGCCGTGACGAGGCTCGCGAGGCCGGTGCGCGCGCCTTCCGCGACGCCCGCGCCGGACTCGATGTACGTGGTGTTGCTCGAGGTGCCGAAGACGCCGCCGAACAGCGCGCCGAGCGAGTCGACCCAGAACACGCGGTCCGCGCGGTCGATGCGACCGTCGGGCCGCAACCAGCCACCCTCGGCCGCGACGGAGGTGACCGTGCCGGCCGTGTCGAAGAAGTCGGAGAGCATGAGCGAGAAGACGGTCAGGATCGCGGCGACGACCCCGAGCTTGCTGAACACGCCCAGCAGATCGAGCTGCCCGACGGTGCTGAAGTTCGGCGTATCGAGGAGGTTGGGCGGCATGACCGCGACGCCGGGTAGGTCCTTGTACGTAGCGCCGCCGGTCGCGGCGTTGACGAGGACGCCGACGAGCGTCGCGCCGATGATGCCGAAGAGCAGTGTGCCCTTCACGCCGCGCGCGTAGAGGAATGTCGTGATGATCAATCCGGCGATCGTGACGATCGCGGTGCCCGAGTTGAGATTGCCGAGCGCGACCGGGTCCGACGCGTTGCCTGTGCCGACGGCAAGGCCGCCGTTGAACGCGCCGATCGCGAAGATGAATGCGCCGATACCGGCGCCGATGCCGAGCTTCAGCTGGTACGGGACCGCGTCGAGGAGGGCACGCCGCAGGCCGAGCGCCATCGCGATGCAGATCGCTCCGCCCTCGAGGGCGACGACGCCCATCGCGGCCTGCCAGCTGAGGCCCGCGCCCTTGACCAGTCCGAAGGCGACGACGGCGTTGATCCCAAGGCCCGCGGCTCCCGCATACGGGTAGTTCGCCCACAGGGCCATGCCGCCGGTGAAGAGTGCGGCCAGGAGCGCGGTCGCCGCGGCGACGGCGGGGAACGACATTCCGGCGCTCGAAAGGATGACCGCGTTGACGACGAGGATGTAGGACATGACCAGGAAGTTGGTCAGTCCGCCGCGTACTTCGGTGCCGATCGTGGAGCCGGCCTCGGTCACCTTGAAGTAGCGATCGAGCATGTTGCGCTCCGCTGGGACAGCCGTGGTCTGTGCTGCCATTGAACCCTCCTCCATTCAGTGCCACACCGGCAACCAAAAAGAGGCCCGCGAACGAGATCCCCTCCCGTGACCTCGCGCGGATGCTACAGGCTGCGTTCCCCGCTGCCTACGGTCTCTGGAGGAGGCGAGCTGCGGTCAGCGTTGCGGGGTCATGTCCATCGGGCTCATGAGCTGGAAGTAGTTGTTGTCCGGGTCCGACAGGGTCGTGATCCAGACCTGCTGGCCGGGCCCCTCACCCATCTGGTACGGCTCCTTGACGACCGTTGCTCCGGCCGCCTTGAGCTTCGCGAATTCGCCCCGCACGTCGGCGGTCTCGATGTTCCAGATCAGGCGGCCGGGGGCGGCGTTCTTTCCCTTCACCTGATCGTGCGGTCCGACGGTCATCGAGCCGCTGCCGATCTGCCAGCCGAAATAGCCACCCTCGTCCCAGTTCGGCTTGCCGAAGAGCTTCGTGTAGTAGTCCCTGAGGCGCTGCGGGTCGTCCGTTCCGATCAAGACACCGGTGAAGTTCATCTGTCTCCCCCTTGTTGCTCCGGGCCAGCCTTCCGTGCCGGCGCGGCGAACCTATGGTTCTGTGCGGTGGTGATCCGAGCACCGGCCATGCCCGTCGAGGAGCTCCTCGCGTACCTCTTCCCGGGGGAACAGCAGGATTTGGCGTCGGACGCGCGCCGATGGCTGGCCGCCTCACGGCCGTTCCGGGCCTTCGCCGAGACCTATCGGGACAAGATCCGCAAGAAGGCACGCGGGGCACGGGACGACCAGGCCCGGCGCGACCTCGGGTTCGAGCTCGCGGTCGCGGCGCTGCTCCTCGGGGACCGACGGCTCCGGGTGGAGTACGAGCCCTACGGCGTCGGGCGGCGCGCGCCAGACCTGCGTGTGACGTTCCGGAGTCTCCGATTCAACGTGGAGGCGCGGCGCCTTCGCGGAGCCGCGGGCGCGACGCAGCTGTCGCGCACCCTCTGCGACAAGATCGGCCAGCTCCCGACGTCGATGAGCAATCTGCTGGTGCTGGGTACCGAGACTCCGGCGACCGCGGCACGGGCATTGGGTGAAGCCGCGAGCTGGCTCGAGGACCGCGCCGCAGACGGCGACGACCGGCTCTTCAGGACGCGTGGCTTCACCGGGGCGCGCGATTTCCTCCGCCACTACCGGCGGCTGAGCGGAATCCTCTGGTCGGACCAACGCGGTGCCCCCGCCGAGGTGCTCTGGAGCAATCGAAACGCTCGGCACCCGCTCCCGGCCGAGCTGGCACGCGTCCTCATCGCACTTGGGCGACGCGATCAGGTGTAGACGAGGCCGGCGAGGCCTCGGCGCACCCCGACGGCGGCATGGCCGAATCCCCTCGCGTTGCGCTCGCACCGGCCGAAAGGCGCGTCGTCCACCTCTTGGATGAGAAGACAGCGACGTTTGCCGTCATGAGCACGACGACACATGACGGCAGGACCACGAGACCCCAGACGTAAACGGCAAGCGGTGTACGCGCGCGGCGGAACGCGACGACGCGGCGCATCCGGACTGTCAGGGCTTGAAAAGCTTCCACCGTCCTTCGGAGACAACCGTGGCGACACCGTCGACCACGCGGACCGCCGTCTCGTCATCGATCGCATAGGTTGCCGAAGGAATCCGTGCAGCCCACTTCTCCGCATTCTCGAGCGACGCGTCGGGGTGATCCGGGTGCTCGAAATGCGGGATCACCGCGAAGTCCACCAGACCAACCCCCTGCCCCGTCACCAGAAGCCTGCCCACGTCGCCCTTCGGTGTGGCGAAGACCGCGGATTCAGACTTCAGCGGACCGTCTGACCAGCGCGGCGGATCGGTGTACGTCTCGACGAAGGTCGATGCGGCCGCGATGCTCCCCGCGCTCACCCCGACATAGACCGCATCGTCACGCAACGTGGGAAGGAGAGCGGCCAAGCCGGAACGACGCATCCAGTTCGCGAGGAACAACGGGTCCCCACCCCACACCAGCAACGCGTCCGCGTTGCGGACGGTCGGCATCCATGCCCCCTCGTCGATGCTCGGGAGCACACTGAGCTCCAGCATCCCAACCGACTTCCACCCCAAGGCACACAACGGGGACGAGATCGCTCGCCATGCCATGAACGGCCCACGGGGGAATGGGTAGATCGCGGTGGGGATCAGCAGGGCATCCGAATCAGCGATCGGTTTCCCAAGGAGGTTCACAAGCGCATCCTGGATGCTCGGGTTCTTGATGCCCGCGGATGTGAGCAGCGCTCTCATGTCATTTCTTCCTCTTCCCGACGGGTGCGGCATTTCCCAACGAGGGCGCTGCGCGATCCCAGAGACCGTCTCACAGCGCAACGTCCTGAGCCGGGACCTACTTCGCCTGAGGATCGTCCTTGTAGATGCCGAAGACGTTGCCCTCGGTGTCCTTCGCGTAGGCAGACCAACCGACGCCGGGTATGGCGTGCTTCTCCTGCACCATCTGCCCGCCAGCAGCAATGACCGCCTTGACCGACGCCTCGAAGTCGTCGACGGCGATCGTGTTGATCACGGACTGCTTCATCTCCGTGCGGCCCATGATCGCCCCGTCGATCCCGGCCTTGTCCTTGCCAGTGGTGGCAAGCAGATACGTGAACCGGCCGGGCATCGCCTGGAACGTCCAACCGAAGGCCTTCCGATAGAACTCCGCAGCGCGCTGGGGATCGTCCGCGGTGATCTCGAAATGCACGACCCTGTCCATAGCGGATCACACTATCGCGACCGACCCGCTGATGGTCGTGAGGCGGATAGCACCGTCCAAGACCGTGCTCCATCGGATCGTGTTGTGGAGACTCAGGTCAACAGCCCGATCACGCATCACGAGCACGCGGACTCAGCGGTCTTTCAAGATGGCCGACGGGCTTGGCAAACCCTCGCAATTCCGGTCCCGAGCGTTGTCTGAGTTCGTCGTCCCCGCTCATCCCGGCCGAACCGGGGCGGCCGCGTGGCGAGACGCTCGTCGTCAACGAGCGGCCGAAATGGGGTCTGACCGGGTCGAGGTTCCGCCGGAAACGAGCTTCGTGCGCGAGGTGCGCGTGTGCGCGCCACCGCCACGCGACGTACGCACCGGTCGCGAACGGCGTGAGGACCGCCATCAATAGAACCGAGATCAGGCCCAGCACAAGAAACGAACCCCTCCGTACAGCCCGTCGTACTGAGCTTCGGCGCGAAGCGGCGAAGGAGATGGGCGCAGCACTGTTCGGCTGATCAAGAGACGCGACGCAACTCCCTAAACCGACGCTGAAGTCGGGTGACGGTGGGTGCGTTATGGCGCACATCTTCTGGCTATGCTCGCGTTGTGGGAGGGACGCACGCCTTCGGTCAGTGCGCACACTCCGACTCCAGCAGGACCTTTCCGTGGCGCGAGGCGCCCGAGAACACTGCGGCGTTGTCGCTGAGCAGCGCCGCGGGGTAGCCGCAACGCTCCGCGGCCCGGTGGAACAGTGCGACCACGTCGGCCGCCTTCACGGTCCGGAACGGGGACGCAGACAGTGAAGAGCCGGCCGAGGGTGTAGTTCGCGGGCACGTCCGCCTCGACGTGGATGAGGCCCGTGTCGTCGTGCGTGTACCTTCGGCTGCTGCGCATTCGCGCGCGACGACGAGGCGTTCGTGCTCGGGATCGACACCAAGGAGCTCGCTATCTGATGGTGTGTGTCAAGATGCCGGACTGCCCCTGTGATTGCTCCGAGACTTTGACCGCTGAAATTGCTCTGTGATTCTGACCG
>DATJHW010000071.1:0-6912 GCA_035493615.1 Saccharimonadales bacterium (SeqCode)
GCGGCTGACGCCGGAACGCGATTCGACTGGCTCGTCCTCGCCGCGATCGCGTGGCTCGTCGGCGGGCTCTTCGCCGACGGCTGGGCCCACAACAACGCCCTGCCCGACAGCTTCTGGACGGTGTGGCACGCGATCTTCTACTCGGGCTACGCGGCCTGCGCCACAGTGCTCCTCGGCGCGATCGCGCTGCGCCGGCCGGCCGCGGCGAGCTGGCGCGACGCCATCCCCCGCGGGTACCGGCCAGCGGCCGCAGGCATCGTCGTCTTCGGCATCGGCGGGCTCTTCGACATGGCCTGGCACACCGCGTTCGGGATCGAGCTCGGTAACGACGCGCTGCTCAGCCCGAGCCACCTGATGCTCGGGCTCGGGCTGTTCCTCATCGTGAGCGGGCCGTTCCTCGCCGAGGTCGGCCGCCGCGACGACAGCGGTTCGCTCGCGCAGCGGCTCCCGATGGTCGCGTCGATCCTCGCGATCTTCCTGCTGCTCACGTTCTTCACGATGTACAGCGGGCCCTACTCGAACTTCCTCGGCTCGTCCGGCAACGGCACGAGCGGCGATCGGATCTTCCGTGGCCTCCTCGGGATGTTCCTGTTCTCCGGCTTCATCGCCGGCCTGCTCCTCGCCGTTCTGCGCCGGACCAGTCTGCCGGTCGGCGCGATCACGATCGTCATCGGGCTCGACGGCGTCGCGATGATCCTCATGACCAACCGCAACACCCCGCTCGACGCCCAGCTCGCGTTCAGCGCCGTCGCCATCGGCGCGGGCATCGTCGGCGACGCGCTCCTGTGGCGCCTGCGGCCGTCCGCCGCGCGCCCCCTCGCGCTCCGTCTCCTCGTGACGCTGCTGCCGATGACCTACTTCGCGCTGTACTTCGCGGTCATCGGCGTTCGCTACGGGTTCGGCTGGTCCGGCAACTTCCTGTCGGGCTCCGTCGTGCTCTGCGGAGCGCTCGGCCTCCTGTTGAGCTTCGTCGCGATGCCACCCGAGGGCGATCCGCCGTAGTGCGCTCGCCGCGGGTGGCGCAGGGCGCCGCGGGTCTGGTGGCACTGCTGGTCGTGGTCTTCGTCATCGTCGCCCGTCCGTTCGACACGCCCGAGCGGCAGGTCGACGCCTTCCTCGCCGCGACGGCCGCCGGCGACGAGTCCCGCGCGCTCGATGCATGGGCGGTCTTCACCGGTGGGATCCATCCGCTTCCCGCACTCCTGGCCCGGAGGACCGAGCTGACGCACGAGCTCGCGGCGAAGGGGGTTGGGACGACCCACGTGATCCGGTCGATCGAGTGGTGGCGGACCTGCTGCGAGCCCGGGCCGATCGACGACCCGGGGAGCGCCGGCCTGGCGCGGGTGCACGTGTCGGCGACCGATCCGAGCGGCGCGTCGTACGACCTGGTCTTCGAGGTGTTCGTGAAGAAGCTCAACTGGTGGGGCGACGCCGCCGGCGAGACCGTCAGGGATTGGACCCTCTACGAGGTCCACCGCGAGACCGACGCGTGCGTGTTCCCGAGCTCGGCGTACGGCTGCGGGCGCTAGCCGGTAGCGACCTGCGCGAGGATGCGCATGCCAAGCGCGACGACCACCCCGTTCGCGACCACCGCCAGCACGGTCCGCGCGTTCGCGCTCAGCCGGCCGTGGAGGGAGCCGCTCAGCACCGCGAGGATCGCGTGCCACGTGAGCGAGGCGGCGAAGACGCCGACGACGAACGCGCCCGCGTCGTTCAGCACCGATCCGGCGAACCCGAGCGCGACCGCGATGAAGTACGCGAGCGTCGCGGGGTTGACCATGGTGATCGCGACGAACCGCACGTAGGTCGCGGCCAGGTCGCGCGCGTCGGGCGAGCCGGCCGACGGCGCGTCGCGGCGCGCACCGAGGATGCCGCGGAGCCCGAGCCCGACGAGCACGAGGCCGGTCACGACACGCAGCGGCGGATCGATGGCGCCGAGCAGCGGCACGAGCGCCGCGCCGGCCAGGACCGCGACCACGCAATAGACGCCATCGACGGTGGCCGTGCCCCAACCCGCCGCGAGCGCCGGCGGAAAGCCGCGCTGCAGGCCGATGCGGACGATGAGCGAGGTGACCGCCCCCGGCGGCATCGCGATCGCGAATCCGGCGACGAGGCCGGTGACGAACGAGCCCACCCGCGAACGCTAGGGCTTCGCGCTCTGCTCCTCCTGGTAGTCGGGGCGTTCCTCGAGCTCGGCCTGCGAGAGGCGCAGCCGGATCGCGTCTCCGTCGGCGGTGCGATCCTCCAGCTCGCCGGGCTCGATCAGCACCTTCCGACCGAGCAGCCCGCCGGTCGAGATCACGAATGCCGAGACGACGTTGGTCCCGCTGTCTCGAACGAGCGATTCGATCGTGCCCGCGTCCTGGCCGTCGCTCGTCCGCACGGTGGATCCCAGCTCGAATGGCATGCGGTGATCCCAGCAGGAACCGGGCCCGCTAGAGGGCATCGCGACTTGCGCGCTCGATCTCGGCGACCAAACGCTTCGGATTGGTAACGATCTGCTCGAGCGCCTGCGAGATCGTCCGCCGGTGCTCCGCCGGCAGATCGGCCGGGACCTCGTCCTCATCGAGGATGTCGATCGCGCCGTCCGGCTTCACCAGCACGTCGATGATGAGATCGCGCCACGCGACCTGGCTCTCGCTGATCTCGTCGACGAGTCCGACGTTGAAGTAGTACGCGAGGGTCCGGTGGCCCACGAACCAGTGATAGACGTTGTACGGGCGGTCGACCCAGAAGTGGCCCGCGGTATAGCCACCCCTGGGGAAGACCATGCCGCCGACGTGCCAGTCGCGGTCGAGGTCGTAGCGGATGACGGCGTGCTTCCCCGGCTCGATGAGGAGCGCGCGGCACGCGAACTCCTGCACGGTGCCGTCGAAGCGCGTCTTGCGCTCGATGACCGGCCGGTCTTTTGACACTCCACTACGCATCCGTAGCATGACTATGGCGTGAGAGAGCTGTACCAGGTGGTGGAGGTCGGTCCCGCCTGGTATCAGGACAACATCCCCTGCCAGGAAGCCTGCCCGGTCCGCACGAATTGCCGCGGATACCTGAACCTGGCGGCGGCCGGCGAGTTCGAGAAGGCCTGGGAGCTCGCCCTCGATCCGAACCCCATGGCCAGCATCTGTGGCAGTGTCTGCGCGGCCCCGTGCGAGACGGCCTGCCGCCGCAAAGAGGTCGACAAGCCGCTCTCGATCCGGTACGTCAAGAAGTTCCTCTCCGACTGGACCCACGACAACGTCACGGTCGACGGGCTGCCGTACCGCCAGCCCGCGCCGCCGGTCTACGGGCCGCCGGCGAAGAAGGTGGCGATCGTCGGGGCCGGCTGCTCGGGCCTCTCCGCCGCGAGCGACCTCGCGAAGCTCGGCTTCGGCGTGACGGTCTACGACGCCCTCGACCAGGCCGGCGGCACGACCCTCGCCGGCGTCCCGCCGTTCCGGCTGCCGCGCGAGGTCATCGACCGCGACATCGCCGGCATCGTGAACGAGAACGTCGACCTCCAGATGTCCACCTACGTGGGCCGCGACATCAAGCTGCGAGCGCTCACCGAGCAGTTCGACGCGGTCCTCGTGACGGCGGGGTGCTTCGAGCCCACTTACATCGGGATCCCGGGCGAGGACAGCGAGGGCGTCATGGCCGGGATCGTGTTCCTCGAGCGCGCCTATCGCGGCCGGCCGGTCGAGGTGGGGAAGCGCGTCGTGGTGCTCGGCGGCGGTTACACCGCGATGGACTGCTCGTCCACGTCATGGCGGCTCGGCGCCGAGGAGATCTACATCGTCTACCGCCGGAGCCGCGACGAGATGGTCGTGGACGAGGAGGAGCTGGGCGAGACCGCGCGCGAAGGGATGGAGTTCGTCTACCTCGCCTCGCCGGTCGAGGTGCTCGCCGACGCGAACGGCCACGTCCGCGGCGTGAAGTTCGTCCGCAACCGTCTTGGCGCTCCCGATGCCAGCGGGCGCCGTGCGCCCGAGCCGATCGAGGGCTCCGAGTTCGAGATCCCCTGCGAGACCGTCCTTCTGGCCCTCGGCCAGGCGCCCGACCGCACGTTCATGAACGACTTCGAGCCGTTCCGCGTGAAGCGCTGGCGTGACGTGAAGGTCGACCCCGAGACGTTCCAGACAGCGATCGAGTCGATCTTCATCGCCGGCGACTACCGCACCGGCCCCACCACGATCATCGAAGCCGTGGCCGAGGGGCGCTCGGCCGCGCAGCAGATCGCGCGGTACCTCGACCCGATCGCCGCGTCGGTGAACGTCCCCGAGTACCACGAGATCGTGACCCTGCGGCGCTCGAGCACGCCCGACAACCTCGGCCAGATCGCCGGGCAGGGCGAGCGCGCGCGGATCTACCACAACATGTCGGTCGACTACGACCGGATCCCGCGCCAGGAGATGCCGAAGCTCACGAAGGGCGAGCGGCGCGGCCTGTTCCTCGAGGTGAACCGCGGCTACGAGACGGCCCAGGCCGTCGCGGAGTCGGACCGCTGCCTCAAGTGCAACTTCAACATCGAGATCGTCGGCGAGCTGTGCATCATCTGCGGCGGCTGCGTCGACGTGTGCCCGATGGACGTCATCCACCTCGTCGACATGGCCGACATCGTCGACGACGGCTCGATCCCGGCTGTCGGCGAAGCGAAGAAGTGGGAGAACGGCGTCGCCTTCTTCCTGGACGAGACGGCTTGCATCCGCTGTGCGCTCTGCGTCATCCGCTGCCCCACCGACGCGATCACCATGAACCGCTATGGCTCGGTGAGCCCGTCGGTCGGGCGCGTTCTGCCGAAGGAGTCGATCGACGACGAGATCCACCTCGACCTCACCGTGGGCAGCGGCAAGTCGATCCGGCCGCTTCCCATGTACGATCCCGTCGTCGCGGCCGGGTACAAGCAGGTCAATGGCAACGGCAACGGCCATCCCCACACCGACGGAAAGGGCGGCACTGCTGTGGAACCTCGCGAAGCAGCGCACACCCACTAGATGCTCGAGCTGCCGGCCGAGATGTGGCGCCGGGTCAAGACCGGCCCCATCTGGAGGTCGCTGTTCCGTCACGGCTACCCCGACTCGCGCAAGAACCAGTCGCTCGCGGTCTTCACGAACGTCTTCCTGCACCTGCATCCGGTCAAGGTGCGCCGTCACGCGCTCGCGATCCCGTACACGTGGTGCATGGGCGGGCTGTCGTTCTTCCTGTTCCTCGTCCTCACCCTGACGGGCACGCTGCTGATGTTCTATTACCACCCGAGCACCGACCTCGCGTACACCGACATCAAGGATCTCGAGACGGTCGTCGTGTTCGGGCAGATCCTCCGCAACATGCACCGCTGGGCCGCGCACGGCATGGTCATCACCGTGTTCCTGCACATGATCCGGGTCTTCTACACCGGCTCGTACAAACCGCCGCGCGAGTTCAACTGGGTGGTCGGCACGCTGCTGTTCGTGCTCACGATCCTGCTGAGCTACACCGGCTACCTGCTGCCCTGGGATCAGCTCTCGTTCTGGGCGGTCACGGTCGGCTACAACATCGCCCAGGCCGCGCCGGTCATCGGCAACGAGTTCGCCTTCGTGCTCTTCGGCGGATACCAGCTCGGCGCGAACGCGCTCCTTCGGTTCTACGTGCTGCACGTCGTCGCGCTGCCGCTGACGGCGGGCTTCCTCATCGCCATCCACTTCTGGCGGATCCGCAAAGATGGCGGCATCTCCGGGCCGCTGTAATGCGACGCATCGTCCGCCCGGCGGCGGCCTGAGCCCATGACCACGCCGCGCGGCCCACAACCGTTCTCCGGCCAGGAGAAGCGCCTCCGGCTCCTCGCGTTCGTGCGCCAGGACTCGGTCGTACGCGTCGACAAGCGCGTCGAGGACACCGCGATGGTCTGGCCGCACCTCCTGGTCATCGAGTTCATCGTCGCGATGCTCTGGTTCATCGGCCTGTTCATCATCTCGGCCGCGTTCAACGCGCCGCTCCAGGACCACTCCACGCCGGACTGCACGCCGAACCCGTCGAAGGCGCCGTGGTACCTGCTCAATCTCCAGGAGCTGCTCCTGCACATGGACAAGGGCCTCGCCGGCGTCGTCGTGCCGACCATCTGGATCGTGTTCATGATGGCGATCCCGTACATCGACCGGTCGCGCGAGGGCGTCGGCATCTGGTTCACCTCGCCGAAGGGCCTGCGGGTCACGTACTTCTCGGCGGTGTACGCCACCGTCCTGACCTTCAGCCTGATCTTCCTCGACAAGCTGCTCAAGGATCACGGGTACATCGAGTTCGCGAGCGCGAACCTGCCCGGCGGGAAGCAGCTCTTCCCGGACTACATCGTGCCGATCACCACGATGATCGTGCTCACCGCGGTGCTCGTCGTCCTCGTGCGGGTCATCTTCCGCGGCAACGCGCGCGACCAGATGATCGCCGTCTGGACCGGCTTCGTGTGCGTGTACCTCGTCCTGACGGTCGTGGGCACCTCGTTCCGCGGCCCGGGTATGGATATGTACGCGCCGTGGGCACTGCCCGCGACGCATCAGTGTTTCGCCCCATGATCCGGCCGCACGACGACGTCACCACGAGCAGCGGCGGCATCCTCGGGCGCATCAAGCGCCGCCAGCTGCTCCGCCTGGGCTTCCTCTCCGGCACGGTCCTGGCCCTGGCGGAGCTCACCGCGCTCATCTACCCGTTCTTCAAGCCGAACAAGATCGTCGGCCTCGGCGCGAAGGTCCCGGTCGGCTCGAAGGAGTCGATCATGGCGCAGTTCCAGCAGACCCAGGACGTGCCGATCCTCAACAGCCAGGGGCGGTTCTTCCTCCTGCACCCGCAGGGCGGGATCATCGCCGCGTACCGCAAGTGCACCCATCTCGGCTGCACCGTGCCGTACGTCCCGTCGGAGAACCGCTTCCACTGCCCGTGCCACGGTTCGCTCTACAACAAGCTCAC
>DATJHW010000072.1:0-7828 GCA_035493615.1 Saccharimonadales bacterium (SeqCode)
GATCGCGGGCAGGATGAGCCGGCGGAGGTTGTCGCCCGGATCGGTCGTGAACGGCGTCCAGCCGCCGGGCGGGAAGATGTGCCCGGGAATGACGTACGCGAACAGGAGGATGAGGAGGAGGCCGAGGTAGAAGTTCGGGAATGACACGCCGGCGAGCGTGATGCTCGTCGTCAGCAGGTCCACCGCGGAGTTCCGCTTGATCGCGGAGATCGTGCCGACGACGAGCGCGAGGCTCACCGAGATGAGGATCGCGGCGGCGCCGAGCTCGAACGTGACCGGCAGCCGCTCGACGATCGCGTCGAGCACCCGCTGCCTGGTCTGGAGCGACCGGCCGAGATCGCCTTGGAGCGCGCGCGAGAGCCACGCGACGTACTGCACGGGAAGGGGCTGGTCGAGGCCGAGCTCCGCCCGCACGGCTGCGATCGTGGCCGGATCGGGATCCTCGCCCGCGTAGACGAGGACCGGATCCCCGGGGGCGATGCGGATGATGACGAAGATGCCGATGGTGACCAAGAGGGCCACCGGGATCATGAGCAGGAGGCGGCGGAGGATGTATCTGGTCACTCCGCCGCCTCCGCTCTCAATGCTCGATCGAGGCTACTTCTGCACCCAGACGGTCTCGAAGCGCGGCAGCTGGTCGGGGAAGTCCTGGAATCCCTGGACGGACTTCGCGGTCAGCATCTGCGCCGCGTTGAAGCTGTAGAAGATCCGCGACGGGTCGTCGACGACGAAGATCTGCTGCGCCTGAAGGAACAGCGCCTTTCGCTTGGCGCTGTCGGTCTCCGTGCGCGTCTGATCGAGGAGCGTATCCACCTGCGGGTTCGAGTACGCGGAGTCGTTGTTCGGACGGCCGGTGTAGTTGAAGTCGTACACGTTGCCATCGGGGTCGGTCCGGCCGCTCCACCCGATAAGGGTCATACCGAGCTGCTGGTGCTTCTGCTGGAGCGTGACAATGTCGTTGAACAGCATGGTCTTGATGTTCATGGTGATGTCGGCCTTCGCGAGCTGTGACTGGAGGAGCTGCGCGAACTGCAGGGTCGCGGCATCACCCGAGGAGACGAGCAGCTCGAACGTCAACGGGCCCTTCCCCACATCAGTGACGAGCTGCTTGGCCTTCGCGATGTCCGGCTTGGGGAATGGCTTGAATCCAGGGTCGTACGCGAAATGCGACGGCGCGATGGGACCGTACGCGACGACGCCGACTCCCTGGGCTGGACCCTTGTTCAGCAGCTCGTCGCGATCCATCGCGTAGTTCACCGCCTGGATGTAGCGCTTCTCGTTGAACAGGAAGCCGGGCGCGCGGTTCGGAACGAGGCTGTTGTATCCGATCCCGGCTACCTCCTGGTAGACGAGGCTGGGATCGGCCTTCACGGTCGGGACGTCCTTGCCCGTGACCGCGTTGGTCGCCTGGACCTGGCCGGTGCGGACGTTCGTGAGCCGGACATCGCCGTCGGTGATCGGCTTGATGACCACGGTGTCGAGATACGGGAGCTTGTCACCGTTCGCGGCTTTGCCCCACCAGTCGGGGTTCTTCACGAAGGTGTAGTGGTCGTCCTTGACCGCCTCGGTGAGGATGAACGGACCGCTCCCGGCCTTGAACGCCTTCCGGTTGAAGTCGGCACCGCCGGCCTCGACGGTCTTCTGCGACAGCATCATCCCCGACCGGTCGACCAGGACCGATAGCAGCGGCGCGGACGGGGTCTTGAGGTCGAGGCGCAGCGTGTACGGGTCCACGACGGTGACCGAGTCGACCGGAGCGAGCTCGCCGAGCCGCAGCGAACCCTTCGTCAGCCGATAGCGGTCTAGGTTCCATTTCGCCGACGCCGCATCGAACTGCGTCCCGTCCTGGTATTTGACGTCGGTCCGCAGATTGAAGGTGTAGGTCTTGCCATCCGGCGAGATCGTCCACTTCGTCGCGAGCCACGGGATGATGTCGCCCTTCGGCGTGACGCGGACGAGCGAGTCGTACATCGCGTACATGAGGTGCCGGTCGACGAAGAGCCCGGACAGCATCGGATCCATGTTGCTGATGTCCGAGTTCATCGCGAATGTGACGCTGCCGCCGTAGACGGCCTTCGCGCCGGTCGCGGCGGAGCCTGACGGCCCGCCGGATGTGGTGCCGGTGCACGCGGCAAGCAGGATCGCGAGGGCCGCGAGGATCGCGATCGGGCGCGAGATCGTGCGGGCCATGCGCTCACCCCCCAGACCTTCGCTCAGGTCTGGAGGAGAATACGTCCGGCCTGACCACCCGGTTCAGGATTCCGCGGGCTGGAACCGCCTAGGCGCGTTCGACCTCGTCGACCGGATCGGCCACCGGCTCGACCCGCTCGACCGGCTCGATATCCGCGACCCGCTCGCCGCCCTTCCGGCCGGCGCTCGGCAGAAGCCGGAAGCGCTCGCGCGGCCGCTGGATGTCCGTCGTCGTGACCCTGCGCTCCTCGACGACCGCAGGCTCCGTTTCCGGCACCACGGCGCTCGGCACGACCGCGCCGATCCGGGCCGGGGCGAGCAATCCCCCGAGCCACCCGGCGAAGACGGCAATGAGCAGTGCGAGGGCGCCGCCGAACGCGAACGTCTCCGCCGACTGGTAGAGCGCGACGCCGAGGACCTGCGGCATGACCTGCACCAGGCGGGCGGACGTGCCGAAGACACCGGCCGCGAGCGCGATGTCGATCACGAGCAGCGCGAGGACGACGAAGAGACCGAAGAACGCGACCATCATCCCGTGCCAGCTGGTGTGGAAGCCCGCCATCCGCCCGGCGACGTAGCCGCCGATGAGATAGGCGAGCCCGACGGCGACGAGGATCGGCAGCGTCGACGCGTACCCGCGCGTCGGATACCAGTTGGCGAGCATGAGCCCGATGATCGGCGTGAGGATCGCCGCGACACCGACCGTCGCGAGCCATCCATCAAGGACCGCGCCCCATGACGTTCCCGTCGGGCGCACGACAACATCGCGAGCCATGGCAATGCCCTCCTAGTCGAGGTCTCACCGCCATCCATGCAAGCGAGGGGCCAACGGCCTAGACGGCCGCTTTACGGCTCCCGGCGCTTCGCGCGAAGGTCTCGGCGAGGTCCGTCTTCTCCCACGGGAGGTCGAGGTCCGGCCGGCCGAAGTGTCCGTATGCCGCGGTCTGCCGGTAGATCGGGCGGCGCAGATCGAACCGGTCGATGACCTGCTGCGGCCGGAAGTCGAAGTGCTCGTCGATGAGCCGGCGGATCACCTCGTCGTCGACCGTCCCGGTGCCGAACGTCTCGACGTTCAAGGACACGGGCTTCGCGATGCCGATGACGTAGGCGATCTGGATCTGGCAGCGCCGGGCGAGCTTGGCGGCGACGATGTTCTTCGCGACGTAGCGCGCGGCGTACGCGCCGGAGCGATCGACCTTCGTCGGATCCTTGCCGCTGAACGCCCCGCCGCCGTGCGGCGCGAAGCCGCCGTACGTGTCGACGATGATCTTGCGGCCGGTGAGCCCGGCGTCGCCCATCGGCCCGCCGATGACGAACTTGCCGGTCCCGTTGATCACATACCGCGTCTCGCCGTCCAGCAGGCGCGCCGGGATGGCCGCTCGCACGACCACGTCCTTCACGTCGCGGCGGACCCGCTCGATGTCGATGTCCTCGTCGTGCTGGGTCGCGACGACGACCGTGTGCACGCGCTTCGGCTGGCCCTTGTGGTACTCCACGGTGATCTGGCTCTTGCCATCGGGCCGCAGGTACTTCAGCTCGCCGGACTTGCGGCTCTTCGCGAGCTGATGCGCGACCGCGTGCGCGAGCGTGATCGGCAGTGGCATCAGCTCGGGGGTCTCGTCGATCGCGAAGCCGAACATCATCCCCTGGTCGCCCGCACCGAGCTCCGCCTGATCGTCGCCGGCGTGATCCACGCCCTGCGCGATGTCCGGTGACTGTGGCTTGATCGCGGTGAGCACGCCGCAGGTCTCCCAATCGAAGCCGTAGTGCGCGTTCGTGTAGCCGATGTCCCGCACGACATCACGCACGATGCCGATGACGTCGGCGTACGCCGTGGTCGTGATCTCGCCGGCCACGAGCACGGTGCCCGTCGTCGTGGCCGTCTCGCACGCGACGCGCGCCATGGGGTCCTTCGCGATGAGGGCATCGAGCACCGCGTCGGATACCTGGTCGCACAGCTTGTCCGGGTGACCCTCGGTGACGGACTCGCTCGAGAACAGGACCTTGTCCGCGCGCATGAAGCTGAGGGTCATCTAGGTGCCGGCCTTCCACGACTGCGAGTAGGTCCGTTGCGCATCGGTCATCGTGTCGATCTTCATCCCCATCGCTTCGAGCTTGAGCCGCGCGATGAGCGCGTCGAGGTCCGCGGGCACGGGATACACGTCCGGCTTCAGGGCCGAACCCTGGTTCAGGAGGTATTCGATCGCGAGGACCTGGTTCGCGAAGCTCATGTCCATGACCGCGGCGGGATTCGCCTCGGCCGCCGCGTGGTTCAGGAGGCGGCCCTCGGCGAGGAGGAAGATCTTCTTCCCGCTCTCGTGGCTGTACTCCTCGACGAACGGGCGGATCGTCCGCTTGCCCTTCGACTGCTTCTCGAGCGCCGGGATCTCGATCTCGTCATTGAAGTGGCCCGCGTTGGCGACGATCGCGCCGTCCTTCATGCAGGCGAAGTGCTGGCCGCCGATCACGTTCAGGTTCCCGGTCGTCGTCAGGAAGATGTCGCCGCGGCTCGCGGCGTCGGCGATCGGCATGACCTGGTAGCCGTCCATGGCCGCCTCGAGGCCGCGCAGCGGATCGACCTCGACGACGATCACGATCGCCCCCATTCCGCGGAACCGCGACGCGACCCCGCGCCCGACCCAGCCGTAGCCGCAGACGACGGCGGTCTTGCCTGCGATGAGGATGTTCGTGGCGCGCAGGAGGCCGTCGATCGCGGACTGTCCGGTCCCGTACTGGTTGTCGAACATGTGCTTGGTCCGCGCTTCATTGACGGCGATGATCGGGTATGCGAGGACGCCCTCGGCCGCCATCGCGCGCAGGCGGATGACGCCGGTGGTCGTCTCCTCCGTGCCGCCCTTGACGTTCGGTAGGAGGTCCTTGCGCGTGGTGTGCAGGAGCGTCACGACATCGGCCCCGTCATCCATCGTGATCTGGGGCTTCGTGTCGAGCACGGCTTCGATGTGCCGGTAGTACGTCTCGCGGTCCTCGCCCTTGCGTGCGAACGTCGCGATGCCCTCGTTCTGCACGAGCGCAGCGGCCGCATCGTCCTGGGTCGACAGCGGGTTCGACGCGCAGAGCGCGACCGACGCGCCGGCGTCCCGCAGCGTGATGGCGAGGTTCGCGGTCTCGGTGGTCACGTGCAGACACGCGCCGATCCGGAGGCCCTTGAACGGCTGCTCCGCCGCGACGCGCTTGCGGATGCTGGCAAGGACGGGCATCTCACGCCCGGCCCATTCGACGCGGCGCGAGCCGGCATTGGCGAGCGAGCGATCGGCCACGTCGGACTGTGACTTGGTGGCAACGGTCATGGCGTTCTCCCGAACAGATTCTTGGTGAGGCGGTCCCACACCGCGCGACGGACCGCGGGACCCTCGATGAACGGGCCGTGGACCTCGTACCCGAGCCTTCGATAGACGCTGATCGCGGGCAGGTTGTCCTGCCGCACGTTGAGAACGACGTCCCGGTGATTCTCGAGCGCGGCCTCCGTGACCGCGGACGTGACGGATGTCGCCATGCCCCGGTTGCGGTACGCGAGCCGCGTGAGCACGTTGCCGACGGCAGCCATGCCCGCGCCGGACGAGCGGACGTGCGTGCCGGCCGCGGCGACGAGATCGCGCCCCGAGTACACGCCGAAGTAGAGCTCCCGGGCGAGCCGGGCGGGCGTGAAGTAGGAGCGCGAGGCGTGCCCGTACAGGTCGATGACGTCGTCGAGCTCGTCGACCGTCAGCCGCGTGATCGCATGGGTGACCCTCGGCTGGAACCGCTCGGCGTTGACCTTCATCCGATTCATGATGTCGATCCGCTCGAAGCGGTAGCTCGCCTCGATCGGCAGCCGGCCGTTGGGCGGTGTCGCGAGGATGAGCCGCGACTCGGTCATCCCGCTCCGGAACAGCTCCGCGAGGGCCTGTGACTCCCCCATCGCGAAGCACGGCCGGAATGGGAGCACCTCGACGAGCAGTGAGGCCGCAACGATCTCGTCACCGCGCCGAGCGACCCACCAGCGCGACTGATCCACGTTCTCCGGATCGAGATCGGCGAGCGCGTACGCGGCGAGGAACCGGTCGCGCTCGAAGAAGCCGCGCACATCCTGGGCCGGTGCGTGGGGATCGAGCTCGATCTCGGGCGTGAGCGGGGCCGCGGTCATGGGCTCCTCCAGTTCTGAGGGCTACGACCTAGCGGGGCTCCGCCGGTTGTGCTGTGAGGTCAAGTCTACCGCGCGAGGCGATGCGGGCTGCCAGTGCGGCGCAGCGGCCGGCCGTCACGGGGATGGACGCCCACCGGGCCGGGAGGCGCGCGATGACCGCGCCCATCAGCGCCATCTGGGCGACACCGGTGACGCGGTCCCAGCGCGTTTCGTCGGCGGTGAGCCTCGGGCGGAGGCGATGCACGCCGTATCGCGCGATCGGGGCAAGCAGAACGACGCGCGGCGCTCCGCAACGCACCGCAGCGACCGCTGCGCCAAGGGTCAGGAGCGAGTCGGCCTCGAGGTCGAACCGCGCGCCCCCCGCGGTCGCGCCGGCGCGACGAGCGAGAGGACCGTCCAGCCAGTCGCTGAGCACTCCAGCGAAGAAGGCGAGCGAGGTCGGCCGAAACAGCAGGAGCACGCCGCACAACGCGCGGAACGCCGTCAATGCGTTGGCGGAACGGCGCACCCTAGTCCTGACCACCGAGCGAGCTCTGAACAGTTACCAACTTGTTGACTCGCGGCCGCTGTGCCGGGAATACGGACTGCTGCCCGCCATGCCGGCGCGGCTCGGACGTGGGTTCAGAAACATGGCTCGCCCCGTCGAACCCCGCACATCGGCGCCATTGCGCGGACGGCTAGTGTCCTCGGCCGACGGTTGCGCTCGCGGTCGCAGTCCCGCTCCACAGCGTGCCATCCGAGACGGTCAGCTCGACGCTGACGACGTCACCCTTGTTCCCTGAACCGGGCCGACCCAGATCGAATGTGTCGGTCGTCGAGCTCGTCGTGGTCGTCTGCTTGGTCACGCCATTCAGCTTCCACACGAACGTGAAGGTGAGAGCGTCGCCATCGGCGTCGGACGCCGTGGCGGTTGCGGTGAGCACGCTCTTCGTGGTCGGTGACGTCGGGCTGAGGGCCACCGTGCCCACGGGGGCCGAATCTGCGATGACGACCGCGTTCGACGTCTGCGGCACGCTCGTGAGCGAGCCATCGGAAGCCGTCACGCGTACCGCGATCGAGTCACCGCGGCTTCCGTTGCCCGCGACCCACAGATCGAGCGACGAACCGGTCGCGCCGGCGATGTCCACGAGGTTCCGCGTCCACTGATACGCGTACGTCAGCGGGTCGCCGTCAGCGTCGTGCGCGCTGACCGTCGCGGTGAGCGTGTCGTTCGTCTTCGCGCTCGGCGGCGAAACGCTCACGCTATCGATGGCCGGCGCGCTGTTGCCAAGGGTCACGACCGAGTTAGCGCCGTTGAGCGCGACGTAGGTCGTCGATCCCACGGCGGCGAGTCCCGCCGGTTTGGACCCAAGTGGCGTTCGGGTGACCGCGCCGGTCCCTGGATCGACGACCGCGAGGTCGTTGCTTCCGAGATCGGTCACGTACACGGTGGACGCCGACACGGGCATGACGTGGCTGGGGAAGTCACCGACCACGATCGTGCGCGCGACGGTG
>DATJHW010000073.1:0-6337 GCA_035493615.1 Saccharimonadales bacterium (SeqCode)
CGTCGGCCCGGCGCTCGCCGAGGCCCTTGGCTGGCCCCACGTCGCGCAGATCACCAAGCTGTCGGTCTCGCCGGACGGGATCGAGCTCTTCAAAGAGACCGAGGGCGGCCACGAGGTCTGGCGGGCGAGCGGCCCGGCGGTACTGACGGTGCAGAAGAGCGCGAAGGATCCGCGCTACCCGTCGCTCCCCGGGATCATGAAGGCGAAGAAGAAGGAGATCCCCGAGCGGCCGGTCGCCGGGATCGACGATCCGGTGAAGATCGGGATCGTGAAGCTCGAGCCGCCGCCTGCGCGCGGCGGCGGGAAGATCCTCAAGGACGGCGACACGAAAGCCCATGCCGCCGAGCTCGCGAAGCTCCTCCGCGACGAGGCAAAAGTTCTATGACCAGCGAGGAGCGGCTTCGCCGCGACGGGCGAGAGCCGGCAGCCATGAGCGGGTCGATCGGCGCAGCCGAGCGATCGAGCAAGGTCCGATGAAGATCTGGGTCGTCGCCGAGAAGAAGGACGGGGAGCTCCGCCGCGTCTCCAGGGAGTTGGCGGCGAAGGCCGCGAGCCTGGGCGATGTCGAGGTCCTCGAGGTCGCGGGCGAGCGCGTCTCGGGCGCCGCCGCGGCGACGGCCCTCGCCGAACGCGCGAAGGACGGCGCTCCCGATCTCATCCTCGTCGGTGCGACGCCGTCCGGCCGTGACGTGGCCGCGCGCCTTGCCGCGAGGCTGAGGCGTCCATACCTCTCCGAGTGCACCGACCTCGTCATCGACGGGACCAACCTCGAAGCGACGCGCGCGATGTACGCCGGCAAGGTGCGCGCGCGCGTTCGTGCGGCGTTGCCGGCGGTGGCGAGCGTGCGCCCGAATGCGTTCCCGCTCGCCGATGGCGCGACCGAGCCGCAGGTCACGGCAGTGCCCGCGGGCGAGACTCCGGGCCTCACGTTCGTGCGGTTCGAGCCGACCGCGTCGGGTGGCGGCAGGGTCTCGCTCAGCGAGGCCCGCGTGATCGTCTCCGGTGGACGCGGCCTGAAGGGACCCGAGGCCTGGTCGCAGGTCGAGGCGCTGGCCGACGTGCTGGGCGCGGCGCTCGGCGCGTCGCGCGCGGTCACCGACGCGGGCTGGCGCCCGAACGAGGAACAGGTCGGGCAGACCGGGAAGACCGTGACGCCGGATCTGTACATCGCGCTCGGTATCTCCGGCGCGATCCAGCACCTCGCTGGAATGACGTCGAGCAAGGTCATCGTCGCGGTGAACAAGGATCCCGACGCGGACATTTTCAAGGTCGCCGATTACGGCGTCGTGGGTGACGTCTTCGAGTTCCTTCCGGCGTTCACCGAAGCGGTGAAGCAGATGAAGGCCGGCGCCTGATGTTCCCGTTCGCGGGACCGGACGAGCGCGACCTCGCCGGCGGCGTCGCCGCGTTCGTCAACGACCTCGGGGATCGCATCCCGGCCGCCGAGAACGAGGGCACCATCCCGCCCGACGTCATCCGCTCGCTCGGCGAGCTCGGTGTGCTGGGGATGAACGTGCCCGAGCGCGATGGCGGGCTCGGTGCCTCGGCCGTCGCCTTCGCGCTCGTGCTCGAAGAGCTCGCCGCCGTGTGGCCATCGCTGGCGGTCGGCGTCTCCGTGAACAGCGGCATCGTCTGCAGCTCGATCGTGCGGCTCGGGACGCCCGACCAGAAGCGCGCGTTCTTCCCGATGCTGTCCGACGGCCGTGGCCTCGCAGGCTTCTGCCTCACCGAGCCGACCGCCGGATCGGATGCGGCGTCGCTCCGCGCCGCGGCGAGGCGCGACGGCGACTGCTGGGTCATCGACGGCACCAAGCTCTTCGTCACGAGCGCGCGCTACGCGCCGTTCTTCGTCGTGCTCGCCCGCGTCGGCAGGGCCGAGCCCACGCGGCCGCATGCCGGGATCACCGCGTTCCTCGTCCCGGCGGGGACGCCCGGCGTCACGATCGGCACGCCCGAACGCAAGCTCGGGCTGCAGGCGTCCGAGACGAGCTCGGTCACGTTCGACGGCGCCCGGGTCCCGCTCGCGAGCGTGCTCGGGACCGAGGGCCGCGGCTTCAGCGAGGTGGCGATGGCCGGCCTCGACGCCGGTCGCATCGGCATCGCCGCGCAGGCTGTCGGCATCGCGCGCGGCGCGCTGTCGCTGGCGAGCGCATATGCGAGGGAACGGCAGCAGTTCGGCTCGCCGATCGCGTCGTTCCAGGCGATCCGCTTCTCGCTCGCGCAGGTCCGCACCGAGATCGACGCGGCGCGGCTCCTCGTCCTGCGCGCCGCGTGGTCGAAGGACCGGGGCATGCCGTTCACGCGCGAAGCGGCCCAGGCGAAGCTCTACGCGAGCGAGGCCGCCAACCGCGCGGCGTACGCATGCCTCCAGGTATTCGGCGGCTACGGCTACATGCGCGAGTACGGTATCGAGCGGTTCTTCCGCGACGCGCGGGCGACGACGATCTACGAGGGGACGAGCGAGGTGCAGCGGATGGTCATCGCCCGATCGCTGACCGCCGCATGAGCAAGGTCGTGCGGCCGGGCCCGGCCGTGCCGGCGCGGGCCGAGCCCCATTCGAAGGCGAACACCCAGCGGAAGGCGCGGTTCTCGACGCTGTCGGACCTGCCGATCGATCCGCTGTACACCGCCGAATCGCTCGGGGGCTTCGATCCCGAGCGCGATCTCGGCCGGCCGGGGCAGTTCCCGTACACGCGCGGGGTCTATCCCTCGATGTACCGCGGCCGGCTCTGGACGATGCGGCAGTTCGCCGGGTTCGGCTCCGCCGCGGACACGAACGCGCGGTTCCACTACCTGCTCGCCCACGGCGTCACCGGGCTCTCGACCGCCTTCGACATGCCGACGCTGATGGGCCGCGACGCCGACGACCCGCTGTCGCGGGGTGAGGTCGGCCGCGAGGGCGTCGCCGTCAGCTCGCTCGCCGACATGCGGATCCTGTTCGACAAGATCCCGCTCGACCAGGTCACGACGTCCATGACGATCAACGGTCCGGCTTCGATCGTGTGGGCGATGTACCTCGCGGCGGCCGAGGAGCGAGGGATCCCGTTCGCGACGCTCGGCGGCACGATCCAGAACGATTGCCTGAAGGAGTACATCGCGCAGCGGGAGTGGATCGTCCCGGTCAAGCCGGCGATGGAGCTCGTCGTCGACAGCTTCCGCTACGGCGCGCGCGAGGTCCCGCGCTGGAACACGGTGTCGATCAGCGGCTATCACATCCGGGAGGCCGGCTCGACCGCCGTGCAGGAGCTCGCGTTCACGCTGCTCGACGGCCTCGAGTACGTGAAATGGGGCGTCGAGGCGGGACTCGACGTCAACGACTTCGCGCCACGCCTGTCGTTCTTCTTCGACGTGCACAACGACTTCTTCGAGGAGATCGCGAAGTTCCGCGCGGCTCGCCGGATCTGGGCCCGAGAGATGCGGCGCCGGTACCACCCCACGAACGAGAAGGCGCTGCTCATGCGTACGCACGCGCAGACGGCGGGGGTGTCGCTCACCGCGCAGCAGCCGTACAACAACGTCGTCCGGGTGGCGTTGCAGGCCCTGGCCGCGGTGCTCGGCGGAACGAACTCGCTCCACACCAACTCGCTCGATGAGACCTACGCCCTTCCGACCGAGGAGGCGGTGATGCTCGCGCTGCGGACGCAGCAGGTGATCGCGCACGAGTCGGGCGTGAGCGAGACCGTCGATCCGTTGGCCGGCTCGTACTACCTCGAGCACCTGACCAACGAGATGGAGCACGGGTTCGAGCGGTATCGCGACGAGATCGACGCGATGGGCGGCATGGTCGCGGCCGTCGAGCGCGGGTATCCCCAGCGCGAGATCGTCGAGGCCTCCTTCCACTTCCAGCAACAGGTGGAGGAGAAGGAGAAGATCATCGTCGGGATCAACAAGTACGTCGAGACCGAGGCCGGCGAGCGGATCCCGGTGCTCGCGATCGATCCCGAGGTCGAGCGTAACCAGATCGCCCGGATCGAGGAGACCCGCGCGAAGCGCGACGCGGGCCGGTGGCGCGAGGCGATGGACCATCTCCGCGCGGAGGCGAAGGCGCACGGCGAGCTCATGCCCGCGTTCCTCGAGTGCGCGCGCGCGATGGCGACCGTCGGCGAGCAGGTCCAGGTCCTGAAGGAGGCGTATGGCGAGTACCACGACCCCGGCTATTTCTGAGCTGCTCACCCGCATCGATGAAGGGTGGCGGCCGTTCCGCGAAGCCGTACGCGGCATCGGCCGGGCCCGGATGAACGAGCCGACCGGCGCGGGCTGGACGTTCCGCGATCTCGTGGCGCACGTCTCGGCGTGGCACGACCTCACAGCCCGGCGGCTGCGGGCCCTGTCCGGGAGCGGCAGGCTGCCGGGCCCGGGCGACGAGCGATCGCTCGGCCTGCCGGCGTTCCGCGACGTGGACGAGTTCAACGCCCGGGTCACCGCGAGCCACCGTCTGGTCGGGGCCGAGGCGCTCGTGGACGAGCTCGACACGACGTACCGCGCGGTCCGAGGCGCGGTCGCGGCGCTCACCGACGGGCAGCTCCACGCCAACGACGACGAGGTCATCGCGATCGTTCGCGGGAACACGTTCGGCCACTACGCGGAGCACGCGAAGGAGCTTGGCCTCGAATGAAGCGGCCGATCCGCGTGGTCATGGCGAAGGCCGGCCTGGACGGTCACGACCGCGGGGTGAAGGTCGTGGCCCGCGCCTTGCGCGACGCCGGCATGGAAGTGATCTACACCGGCGTCCACCAGACGCCCGAGCAGGTCGTCGAGACGGCGCTGCAAGAGGATGCCGACGCGATCGGGCTCTCGCTGCTGTCGGGCGCGCACAACTACCTGTTCCCACGGGTGGCCGAGCTCATGAAGGAGAAAGGCATGGACGACGTGCTCCTGTTCGGCGGCGGCATCATCCCGGAGGACGACATCGTCGGGCTGCGCAAGCACGGCGTGGAGCGGATCTTCCAGCCCGGCGCGTCGCTCGAGGAGATCACCGCATACGTTCGCGAGGCCGTGGCGAAACGCCGCGGCCAGCCCGCATAAGGAGGAGCGACATGGCGAAGAAGGACGATCGACCGATCGACGTGGGTCTCGCAGCGCTCAGCGGCAATGACGAGGCGGCGGCCATCGCGTTCTGGAAGAAGCGTTTCGAGCTGATCGCGGCCATCCCGAATGACACCGCGCGCGTGGGCGCGCTCACCCCACAGCTGCGCGAGCTCACCCGGGTGGCCAGCGAGGCCGAGCGCGAGCGGCTCACGCGCGCCCGCATCGTGGCCTTCGCGCAGCTGCCGTCGGACGTACGGCAGAAGATCACGGACGCGCGGAAGGCCGCCTGGAACGTCGACAAGGGTGTGCTCGAGAAGGACCAGGCCCTGGTCGACAAGATCCTCCCGACCGTCGACGCGAGCGTCCGCTCGGCGTACCCAAGCTAGTGGATCTCCGCTACCGGGACGATCAGCTCGCGGTCCGCGACGCCGTCCGCGAGTTCGTTCGCGATCGGATCGTCCCGCGCGCCGCGGACTGGAGCGAGGGGGGTGCCTTCCCGATGCCCCTGCTGCCGGAGCTCGCTGCCGTCGGGCTCACCGGCCTCACGGTCCCGACCGAGTACGGCGGCTCCGGCGTCGACGCGTTGACCTCGGCCCTCGTGTCCGAGGAGCTCGGCGCCGGCGACGGCTCGATCGCGCTGACCCTCGCCGCGCACAACGCGCTCTGCATCGGGCACCTGCTGACCGCCGCGACGGCCGAGCAGAAGTCCCGATGGCTGCCGCCCCTGGCGAAGGGCACCTACCTCGGGGCGTGGGCCCTGACCGAGCCGAGCGCGGGATCCGACGCCGTCGCGGCGAAGACCACCGCGCGCCAGGACGGCGACGGCTGGGTCCTCGACGGCCAGAAGCAATTCATCACGAACGGATCGATCGCCGGATTCACCGTCGTCATCGCCGCGACCGCGGATCGCCGGCTCACCGCGTTCGGAGTGAGTGCCGACAACCCCGGGCTCAGGGCGGGGAAGCGCGAGAAGAAGATGGGCCTCGGCGCGTCCGACACGGCGCAGCTGAGCCTGCAGGACTGCCGGGTGAGCGACGCGGATCGCATCGGGGAGATCGGCGGGGCGTTCGGTGACGTGCGGAGGGTGCTCGATCGCGGACGGATCGGCATCGGCGCGCTCGCGGTCGGCCTCGGCCGCGCGGCGCTCGAGACCGCGGTCGCGTACGCGAAGGAGCGCACCCAGTTCGGCAAGGCGCTCGCGGAGTTCCAGATGATCCAGTGGCGGCTGGCCCAGTCGCGAACCGAGCTCGACGCCGGGCGCCTGCTGATCCATCGCGCGGCGAGCCTCGCGGACGCGGGCCTGCCGTTC
>DATJHW010000074.1:0-18053 GCA_035493615.1 Saccharimonadales bacterium (SeqCode)
GAGTTTTTTGCGTCAGAGGTCCATGGCCAGCAGTAAGCCGAGCAACAAGGACGTCATCGAGGTGGAGGGAACGGTCTCCGAGGCTCTCCCCAACGCGATGTTCAAGGTGGAGCTCCAGAACGGCCATGCGGTCCTGGCGCACATCTCCGGGAAGATGCGGATGAACTTCATCCGGGTCGTCCCGGGCGACAAGGTCCTCGTGGAGCTGTCGCCATATGACCTCAAGCGAGGTCGCATCACGCGAAGGGTGAGGTACTAGCGAGTGAAGGTCCGCGCGAGCGTCAAGAAGCGCTGCGACAAGTGCAAGATCATCCGGCGAGAGGGCGTGATCCTTGTGATCTGCTCCGAGCCGAAGCACAAGCAGCGGCAGGGATAGGGGAGGCACATGGCTCGGATCGCCGGCGTCGACATCCCGCGCGAGAAGCGCGTTGACGTGTCGCTCCGCTACATCTTCGGCATCGGACCGACCAACGCGCGCGAGGTGCTCGATGAGGCGCGCGTGGACCAGGCGATCCGCGTGCGCGACCTCACCGAGGCCCAGGTCGCGAAGATCCGTGAGGTCATCGACCGCAAGTTCACGGTGGAGGGCGATCTCCGTCGCGAGGTCGCGCTGAACATCAAGCGCCTCCAGGAGATCGGCTCGTACCGAGGGCTGCGCCACCGCAAGGCGCTCCCGGTGCGCGGCCAGCGCACCCGCACGAACGCGCGCACCCGCCGCGGACCACGCAAGACCGTCGCGGGCAAGAAGAAGACCGCGGCGAAGACGTAGCAGAGAAGAGAAGGGACGAACGTGAGCCAGGAAAAGGCCGAGAAGACGGCGGACAAGCCCGCCGAGGGCGCGAAGCCCGCACCGCGCCGCAAGCGCGAGAAGCGAAGCGTGCCGCGCGGGGCCGCGCACATCAAGGCCTCGTTCAACAACACGATCGTCTCGCTCACCGATCCGCAGGGCAACGTGATCGCGTGGGCATCCGCCGGCGCGTCCGGCTGGAAGGGCTCGCGCAAGAGCACCCCGTACGCCGCCCAGGTCACCGCGGAGAACGCGGCGCGCAAGGCGATGGACCAGGGCCTACGCACGATCGAGGTCTTCGTCCGTGGCCCGGGCGCCGGCCGCGAGGCCGCGATCCGGGCGCTCGAGGCGACCGGCCTCGAGGTCACCGCGATCACCGACGTCACGCCGATCCCGCACAACGGTTGCCGCGCGCCGAAGCGGCGCCGGGTCTAGGGGAGAACGAATGGCTCGCTACACCGGACCGGTCTGCCGGCTCTGCCGCCGCGAAGGCATGAAGCTCTATCTGAAAGGCGAGAAGTGCGTCACCAAGTGCACGTTCGAGAAGCGCAGCTCGCCGCCCGGCATGCACCAGCAGCGCCGGCGCAAGGTCTCGGACTTCGCGCTGCAGCTGCGTGAGAAGCAGAAGGCCCGCCGGATCTATGGCGTGCTCGAGAAGCAGATGAAGAACACGTTCCACAAGGCCACCGAGAAGCGCGGGTCGACCGGCGAGGTCCTCCTCGAGCTCCTCGAGGCGCGGCTCGACAACGTCGTGTACCGGTCCGGCTTCGCGAAGTCCCGCTCGCAGGCGCGCCAGCTCGTGAGCCACGGGCACATCAGCGTGAACGGCAAGCGCACATCGATCCCGAGCTACACGGTGAAGGCGAACGACAGCGTCGCCGTCGTGGAGTCGTCCCGCGAGTCGCAGTACTTCAAGGACGTGCTCGCCTGGGCGAAGACGCAGACCCGGCCCGCGTGGCTCGAGGTCGACCCGGAGTCCTACACCGCGCGCATCGCGTCTGACCCCAAGCGGGAGCAGATCGAGACGCAGGTCGATACGCAGCTCATCGTCGAGCACTATTCCCGCTAGCCGAGGAAGGAACAAGACCGATGACCATCGTTGAACTGGAATACCCCAAGATCGAGCGTCTCGAGGGCGACGACCGCCACGCCCGGTTCGTGTGCGAGCCGCTGCCGGCGGGCTATGGCACCACGCTCGGCAACAGCCTCCGCCGGGTGCTCCTCTCGTCCCTGCCCGGCGCCGCCATCACCGCCGCGCGGATCCGCGGCGTGGCCCATGAGTTCTCCACGATCCCCGGCGTGAAGGAAGACGTCGTCGAGATCGTGCTGAACCTCAAGAACGTCCGGCTCCGCTCGTTCGCGAACGAGCCGGTGACGCTCACCCTGGAGAAGACCGGCCCCGGTGACGTTACCGCCGCCGACATCCAGACCACGAGCGAGATCGAGATCGTGAACCCCGAGGCGAAGATCGCCACCCTCGAGCCCGAGGCCTCGCTCTGGATGGAGCTCACGGTCGAGATCGGACGCGGCTTCACCTCGGGCGACAAGAAGGAAGGGCTGCCGATCGGCGTCATCCCGATCGACGCGCTCTTCTCGCCCGTCAAGCGCGTGAATTTCTCCGTCGAGAACACCCGCGTCGGACAGGTCACCGACTACGATCGGCTCATCCTCGAGGTCTGGACGGACGGCACGACGCCGCCCGACGAGGCCGTCGCTCAGGGCTCGCAGATCCTCATCCAGCAGTTCTCCCTGTTCACCGGGCTGACCCGCTCGCAGGCCGCGCTCGCACCGGCGCCGCGCACGAACGGGAGCGCGCTCCCGTCCGCGATCGCGGACATGCCGATCGAGGATCTCGACCTGCCGCAGCGCGCGTTCAACTCGCTGAAGCGGCACGGGATCACGAAGGTCGGCCAGCTCCTCCAGACGCCCGACGAGGAGCTGCTCCGGATGCGCAACTTCGGCAAGAAGTCGCTCGATGAGATCAAGGAGCGCCTCGCGGCGCGCGGGCTCATCGAGGCGCCTGAGCCGAGCGAGGCCTCGGCCGAGGACACCGCCGAGGGCGCCGAGGAGCCGGCCGAGGATATCGACGACACGGACACGACCGGCGACGACGAGCTGGTCGCCGGCGAGGAGCGCTAGCGCATGCCGCATCGGGTCCACCAGCGGAAGTTCGGCCGGCAGACCGGGCATCGCAAGGCGATGCTGCGGAACCTGACCCTGTCCGTGCTCCGCTACGAGTCGGTGAAGACGACCGAGGCGAAGGCGAAAGAGGTCCGCACGTTCATCGACGGGATGATCGTGCTCGGCAAGGACGGTTCGCTCGTCGCGCGACGCAAGGCCATCGGCTGGCTGCCGGAGCAGGAGATCGTCGAGAAGCTGTTCACCGATCTCGCCGCCCGGTACGCCGATCGCCAGTCGGGCTTCACCCGCACCACGCGCCTCCCGCGCCGAGTGGGTGACAGTGCGCCGATGATGCTCATCGAGCTGATGCCCGGCGTCGAGGAGAACATCGAGCCCGAGGCCGAGGCGAAGCCGCGCCGCCGACTCGCGCTGCCGCGCCGCAAGACCACCGCCGCCGCGGAGAAGCCGTCCGACGGTGGAACGGGCGCGGCGCCCGCGAAGCAGAAGACCACCGCGACGAAGAAGAAGACCGTGAAGGCCAAGGCCTAACGCAGTACCGGGCACGCGTCGCCTACGACGGGACCGCGTTCGCGGGGTTCCAGATCCAGGACGGCGCGCGGACGGTGCAGGGCGAGCTGGAACGGGCGCTCGCCACGGTCTGCAACGAGCCGGTGCGCATCGCCGGCGCGGGGCGGACGGACACCGGGGTCCACGCGATCGGGCAGGTCATGAGCTTCCGGACGGCGAGCGCGCTGGACGGGACGAAGCTGGGACGGGGGGTCAACGCCCTCCTTCCCGAGGACATCGCGATCTCGGCGCTCGAGCCGTGCGGGGACGACTTCCACGCCCGGTTCTCGGCGACGGGACGCACATATGAATATCGGCTCCGGATCGGACCGGACCGCGATCCGCTCGAACGTTGGGCGTATCACCATCCCGCTGCGTTGCGGCTGGATGCGATGCGCGAGGCCAGCCTCGAGCTGATCGGGCGCGCCGACTTCGCCGCCTTCGCGACAGGCGATGCGACCGGCGGCACCGTGCGCACGGTCCGGGCGGCGGAGTGGACCGGGGAAGGCGAGCTCCTCCGGTTCGAGATCGAGGCCGACGCGTTCCTTCGGGGCATGGTCCGCGCGATCGTGGGGACCCTGCTCTGGGTGGGACGCGGCAAGATCGGTGTCGAGCGGTTCGGCGAGATCCTCCGATCGAAGGATCGCGCGGAAGCGGGACCGGCGGCCCCATCTCGCGGGCTCTGTTTGACACGGGTAACGTACGCGAAGGACACGAAGGAATCGAGAGCGGGTGAAATCCATCAAAGGGACGAGCATCACATCGAAGACGAAGAGCGCGAAGCTGAGTGAGGTCGAGCGGCACTGGCGCGTCATCGACGCGGACGGTGCGATCCTCGGCCGCCTCGCGACGCAGGCCGCCGCGACGCTGCGCGGCAAGCACAAGGTCTCGTTCACGCCGAGCCTCGACACCGGCGACCCCGTCGTTATCGTGAATGCCGCGAAGATCAAGGTCACCGGCAAGAAGCTCGCGGACAAGATGTACATCCGCCACTCCGGCTACCCCGGGGGATTCAAGGCCGAGACGCTCGAGCGGCTCCTCGCGCGCCGGCCGGAAGAAGTGGTGCGCCGCGCGATCCGCGGCATGCTCCCGCAGAACCGCCTTGGCGAAAAGATGTCGCGCAAGCTGTTCGTGTACGCGGGGCCGGAGCATCCGCACCAGGCGCAACGGCCCGAGACGCTCGCGATGGAGAAGCGCTAGATGAAGACCATGCCGTACTTCCAGGGCACCGGAAGCCGCAAGACGAGCGTCGCCCGGGTGCGGCTCGTCCCCGGGGAGGGGACGGTCGTCGTCAACGGCAAGCCGCTCGAGGAGTACTTCGGGCGCGACGGCTACTCGGAGTCGGCGCTCCAGCCGTTCACGGTGACGAACACCGCCCGGCGGTTCAACGCGATGGTCAAGGTCGCGGGCGGCGGCGAGTCCGGGCAGCTCGGCGCGATCCGTCACGCGATCTCCCGCGCGCTCCTGCAGGTGGACGCCGACCATCGCGCGGTCCTGCGCAAGGCGGGATTGCTCACGCGCGACCCCCGCGCCAAGGAGCGCAAGAAGCCCGGTCTGAAGCGGGCGCGCAAGGCGCCGCAGTTCACGAAGCGCTGACCGGATTTCCCCGGCACCAGCTCTCGTGCGGCCGAGCCCGGCTGTGCCGGCCTCGGCCGAGCCCCATTCAGCCGAGCCCCATTCAAGCTTCGTGCGGCCGAGCCCGGCTGTGCCGGCCTCGGCCGAGCCCCATTCAAAGGGGCGCACACTAGTCGCGGTGGCTGCGGTCCAGGACTTCAACTACAAGATCGCGCTCGCGTCCGGCCTGCGTGAGTTGCAGGCCGGACGGCTGCGTCAGGCCGAGCAGCAGTTCGGCTACCTCTGCGCGAAGTTCCCGGCCGCTCCGGGCGGCTATCGCGGCCTCGCCAAGGTCCGCATGGAGCAGGCCGACCGTCCGGGCGCGCTCTCCACCCTCCGAGATGGCGCGGCGAAGCTGGCCAAGGCCGGCGAGCACGGTGGGGTCGTCGCGCTGCTGAACGAGGCGCTGCAGCTCGACCCGCTCGATCTGGGTGCGCACCGCCGGCTCGCGGCGGCCCACGCGCTCGCTGGCGAGCGCGACGCCGCGGCGCGGGAGTACCTGCGCTACGCGCGGCTGAGCCTCTATTCGGACCCGGGCGCCGCGAAACGCGAGATCGTCTACGGCCTCGACAGCCTCGGCGCGGTCCCCGAGCTGGTCGCGCTCGCGCAGGAGGTCGGCATCGATACGAGCTCACTGCCGCCGCCGCCCGCGCCCCCGACGCGGGCGCGCACGGTTCCCGAAGGGCTGCCGCTCGGGGGCATCCCCGGCGTGCCGCGGCGCGCGCGCAAGGAGGAGCCGGTCGTGCCCGACCCGCGCGTGGACCTGATCGAGGCGCCGCCGCCCGCGCCCGTCGCGGCCGAGCCGGTCGAGCCGCCGCAGGAGTGGGCGCCGACGCCCCACGTGCAGCGCGAGCGCGTGCCGGAGCCGGCCCTGGACGCGGCCGAGGATCCGCTCGACGCCGACATGCGCGCGGCCAAGTACATCGCGCAGGGCGACCCCCGCGCGGCGCAGGCTGCGCTCGTCGCGGCCCGTCACTTCATCGCGAACGGGCATACGAACGCCGCGTCAGACCTTCTGCTCCAGCTCATCGCCTCGGGGCTCGCGGATCATCAGGCCCAGCGCCTCTTGGTCGACGTCGTGAGCTCGCTCGGGAAGCGCGATGTCGCGCGCGCGAAGTGCGCGCTCCTGGCCGAGGCCCTCCGGCTCGACGGGCAGGACGAGCTGGCGGTGGAAGTCGAGCGGCTCGCCAGGGCGGTCTGATGGACCAGTTCCTCAACGCCGTCCGTGGGGTGTTCAGCGGCCAGGCTTTCGGTTGGAACAACGTCCTCGACATCGCGATCGTCTTCGTCTTCGTCTATTACCTGCTGCGCCTGATCCGAGGCACGCGCGCCGTGCAGCTGCTGCTCGGTGTGCTCGTGCTCGTCGTCATCTACGGGCTCGCCGTCCTGTTCCAGCTCACCCTCACGAAGCTGTTGTTCCAGGCTTTCCTCGCGATCGCCGTGTTCGCGATCCTGATCGTGTTCCAGCCCGAGCTGCGGCGAGGTCTCGGCCAGCTCGGCCAGCTCGGACCGCTCAACCGCCTGCTCACGCCGAGCGACGCCGAGGAGGTCGACCACGTCGTCGACGAGCTCACGCGCGCGGCGCTCCTGATCAGCGGTGCCCGCCACGGCGCGCTCATCGTCATCGAGCGGGGGACCGGGCTCCAGGACTACACCGAGACCGGCGTCCCCGTGAACGGCCGCCTGTCGGCCGAGCTGCTGGCGTCGATCTTCATGGTCCGCTCTCCGCTGCACGACGGGGCCGTGATCGTCCGCGGGCCGCAGATCCTGGCGGCCGCGTGCCTGCTGCCGCTCGAGGACACGCAGGACCGCGCATCGCACCGGTACGGCATGCGTCATCGGGCGGCGCTCTCGATCAGCTCGCAGACCGACGCCATCGTCATCGTCGTGTCCGAGGAGACCCAGGCGATCTCCATCGCGAGCAGCGGTCGGATCATCGGCGGCCTCGACGAAGAGCGCCTGCGTCGCGTGCTGAGCTCGCTCCTTCGCAGCCGGATCCAGCCGCTGCCATTCCGCAGCAAGGCGTCCTAGCCGATGCGCGCTCCCGGCTACGCCGCCCGGCGGACGGGTCTTCGCCGTATCGACCTCCGCAGCCTCGTGGTGCGCGACTTCCCGCTGAAGGCCGCCGCCCTCGCCATCTCCCTGCTCGCGTTCGTCGCGGTCGCCGAGTCGACACAGCAGGCCGTCGTGACGTTCCGCGTGCCGGTCGAACGACCGGCCGAGGTGCCCGCTGGGTATGTGCTCCGCGGGACCCTCGGGGACGTGGCGGTCACGCTCCGCGGACCGCAGCCGGCGATCGCGAAGCTGGCGCAGACGGACATCCATCCCGTCCCGGACCTCGGCCAGGCTGACCTGGGGCGGAACGACGAGCAGGACGTCGCGCTGCGGGTCCCGCTCTCCGATCAGAACATCGTCGTGGAGGCCGATCCGCCGACGGTGACCGTGCGGATCGAGAAGATCGTCACGCGCTCCCTCAATGTCCAGGTCCGGTTCGCGAACGATCCGCCGGCCGGGTTCCAGCCGGGCACGGCGACACTCTCGAGCGGCGACGTGAAGATCACCGGCGCGCAGAGCCTGGTCGCGAGCGTGGCGGCGGTCTACGCGACCCTGCGATTCGGTGACACGCCGATCGACATCTCCGCGAGCGCGGACGCGGTCGCGGTCGACGCGAATGGGAACCCGGTGGACGGCGTGCAGTCGGACCCACCGAGCGTGCAGGTCACAGTGCCGGTGCTCTCGACCACGAGCACGCGCACGGTCCCGGTCCTCTGGTCGCTCCAGGGCGCGGTGGCGGCCGGATTCTGGATCTCGCGGGTCACCACGGACCCGATCGCGGTCCAGATCCAGGGCACCCCCGACAAGCTGGTGGCGGTGGACCGCATCGCCACAGCGGCGATCGACGTGAGCGGCCTCAGTTCGAACCGGTCGTTCCGGGTACCGCTGCTGCTGCCCGACGGCGTGTCCCTGCTCCAGCCGACCGACGCGACGGTCGGGGTCACGGTCGTGGCGCTCTCAGGCACCCGGCCGTTCCCGGTCGTTGCCGTCCAGGTCACCGGCGCCGGCCCGGGCCTGGTGGCCGAGACCGATCCGTCGACGGTGAGCGTCGTGGTCTCCAGTCCGACGGCCGCGCTGGCCGCGCTCGGCGCGACCGACGTCACCGCGACCGTCGACGCGTCCGGGAAGGGCGCCGGTACCTATCAGGCCGACGTCGTGCTGAAGGTCCCGGCGGGTGTCACCGTCGTTTCGCTGCAACCGATCCGGGTCACGCTCACGATGAGGGCAAAGTGACCCGGCGTGCGCTGATCCCGGGCTGCGCCCGAACGCGCCCGAGGCGGCTGGTATTCGCCCGCCCCGGCGAAGCCGGCGCTCGCTCATGACCCGCCTATTCGGCACCGACGGCGTTCGCGGAGTCGCGAACGGCGACCTCACCCCGGAGCTCGCCCTGCGGCTCGGGCGTGCCGCC
Organism: Saccharimonadales bacterium (SeqCode); assembly: GCA_035493615.1. Taxonomy (GTDB): domain Bacteria; phylum Chloroflexota; class Limnocylindria; order P2-11E; family P2-11E; genus UBA4735. The sequence continues at coordinate 8,553 of DATJHW010000074.1, forward strand.
GGTCACGTGCTGGGCGGGCCCGGCCATTCGGTGATCATCGGCCGCGATACGCGCCGCTCGGGGAGGATGCTCGAGAGCGCGCTCGCCGCCGGGCTGTGCTCGGTGGGGATGGACGTGCGCCTCACGGGTCACATCCCGACGCCCGGCCTCGCGTACCTCGCGCGCACGGAGGATGTGGTCGCCGGCGCGGTGATCAGCGCGTCGCACAACCCCGCGCCGGACAACGGCATCAAGTTCTTCGACCACGCCGGCCTCAAGCTGCCCGACGCCACGGAGGACCGGATCGAGGCGGCGATGGCCGACGACGCGAAGCTGCCGCGGCCGACGGAAGGCGGCATCGGTCTCGTCGGTGACGTCCGGGGTCTGGTGAAGAAGTACGAGGACTTCCTGGGCGCGCTCGCGCCGAAGCTCGATGGGCTGCGCGTCGTCCTCGATTGCGCGAACGGCGCGACCTACCGCGTGGCGCCCGCGGTCTTCGCGCGCGCCGGCGCGGACGTGCTCACCCTGTTCGACACGCCGGACGGCGCGAACATCAACCTTGGCTGCGGCGCGACGGCACCGCAGGCGCTCCAGAAGGCGGTGGTCCTGCACAAGGCCGATGTCGGCTTCGCTTTCGACGGCGACGGCGACCGGGTCATGACCGTCGACGACGGCGGCAACGTCTTGGACGGGGACTTCGTCCTCGCGCTCGCGGCGCGTCATTTCGCGAAGCACGGGAAGCTCGACCCGAAGCTCGTCGTCGGCACCGTGATGACGAACGGCGGGCTCGAGGCCACGCTCGCGCGCGATGGGATCGGCCTCGTCCGGACCCAGGTCGGCGACCGCTACGTCTGGGAGGAGCTCGACCGGCGCAAGGCCCAGTTCGGAGGCGAGCCGTCGGGCCACGTGATCTTCCGCGAGCTCGCGACCACCGGCGACGGGATCCTGACCGGCCTCGAGGTGCTCACGCTCATGCGCTTCGAGCGGCGGACCCTCGCCGAGCTGGCCCGCGAGATCGAGCACTGGCCGCAGATCACCAAGAACGTGAAGGCCCCGCGGCGGCGCGAGTGGAGTGAAGTCACGCGCTTCTCGTCAGCGGTCCGCAAGGCCGAGACGGAGCTGGGCACCGCGGGCCGGCTCGTCGTGCGGGCGTCGGGCACGGAGCCGGTGCTCCGCATCACCGTCGAAGCCCGGGACGACGCGGTCGCGAAGCGCATCGTCGAGGCGCTCGCGGCCGAGGCGACGGAGGCGCTGGCTTAACCGTGTGCGGGATCGTCGGCTACACGGGCCCGCGTGAGGCGCTCCCGCTCTTGATGAGCGGGCTGCGCCGTCTCGAGTACCGCGGCTACGACTCCGCCGGCATCGCCGTCGAGCGCGACCATACGCTCGAGGTGCGCCGGGCCGAGGGAAAGCTCGACAACCTCGCCGCGGTCGTGGCGCAGCGCCCGGCGTCGGGCGACACGGGCATCGGCCACACCCGATGGGCGACGCACGGCCGGCCGACGGAGGCGAACGCGCATCCGCACATCGACTGCACCGGTGCGACCGCGGTCATCCACAACGGGATCATCGAGAACTTCCAGGCGCTGAAAGCGCCGCTCGTCGCGGCTGGGCACATTTTCACCTCCGAGACCGACACCGAGGTCGTCGTGCACCTGCTGGAGGACGAGCTGAAGCGAGGCAGGTCCCTCGAGGACAGCGCGCTCGCCGTCCTGCCGCGGCTCGAGGGGGCCGCCGCGCTGGCATTCATCTCGACGTCGGATCCGGGCACGATCGTCGCCGCGCGCATCAGCAACGCCGGCGGGGTCATCGTCGGTCACGGGAAGGGCGAGAACTTCGTCGCATCCGACATGACCGCGCTGCTCGAGCACACTCGCCAGATGAGCTTCCTCGAGGGCGGCGATCTCGCGATCGTCACAGCGAGCGGCGTTCGGTTCCGCAGCATCGCCGACGGCGCGGCCATCGATCGTCCGGCGCGCACCATCGCGCTCGACGCGATCGCGGCCGCGAAGTCCGGCTACAAGCACTTCATGCTCAAGGAGATCTTCGAGCAGCCGCGCTCGATCTCGGACACGCTGCTCGGGCGCGTCGACCGTGCGACGGGGCGCGTCATCTTCGACGAGGACCTCAAGATGTCGGACGAGTACGTGAAGGCGCTGCCGCGCATCAGCTTCGTGGCCTGTGGCACCGCATACCACGCGGCGCTCGTGGGCAAGTACCTCATCGAGCGTCTCGCCCGGATCCCGTGCGACGTGGAGATCGCGTCGGAATACCGCTACCGCGAGCCGGTCGTGGCGCAGGGTCAGCTGGTCATCGCGGTGACCCAGTCAGGCGAGACGGTCGACACGCTTGCCGCCATGCAGGAGGGCAGGAAGCGCGGCGCCCGACTGCTCACGTTCGTGAACGTGATGGGGAGCGAGGCCAGTCGCGTGTCCGACGACGTCATCTACCTGCATACCGGCCCGGAGATCAGCGTCGCCTCGACGAAGGCCTACACCGCGATGCTCGTCGACCTCTACCTCTTCGCGATCTACCTCGCGCAACGGCGCGGCACGATCGGCGATCCTGAGACGGCGAAGCTCCTCGCCGAGGCGTTCCACCTGCCGACGCTCATCGACGCTGTACTGCGCGAGGAGCCCAAGCTGAAGGCGCTCGCGTACCGCTATCACACCGCGAGAAACTTCCTCCACCTCGGGCGCGGCGTGAATTACCCGACCGCGCTCGAGGGGGCGCTCAAGCTGAAGGAGCTGAGCTACATCCACGCCGAAGGCACCGCCGCGGGCGAGATGAAGCACGGCACGAATGCGCTCATCGACAAGGACCTGCCGGTCGTGGCGATCGCCCTCAACGACTCCGTGTACAAGAAGATGCTCTCGAACATCCAGGAGGTCCGGGCGCGCGCCGGCGTGGTCATCGCGCTCGCGACCGACGGCGACTCGGAGATCGAGCAGCATGCCGACGAGATCATCCGGATCCCCGCGACGAACGAGCTGCTCTCGCCGGCGCTCGCGGTGGTGCCGCTGCAGCTCCTCGCGTACCACGTCGCCGATCGCCGGGGCAACGACGTCGATCAGCCGCGCAACCTCGCGAAGGCCGTCACCGTTGAGTAGCGGGCGAGAGCGGGCGTCGCCCGGCCCCGCCGTCCCCGAGGGGCGTAGCCCCGCCGACGGCAGCGAAGGGAATAGGGGTCAACCGGGAGAGACCAATGAGATCGGTATCGACATCATCGAGACGGTGCGGATCAAAGGAGTGCTCGAGCGGCACGACGATCGGTTCCTGCGGCGCGTGTACACCGAATGGGAGCGCGGGTACTGCCGGCGCAACATCCTGCATCTGGCGGGCCGATGGGCCGCGAAGGAAGCGGTGTCGAAGGTCCTCGGGCTCGGGATCCGCGGCGTCGGCTGGCGCGAGATCGAGATCAAACGGACGCCGTTGGGCCAGCCGATCGTCGCGCTGCACGGCCGCGCGGAGGAGCGGCGCCGCGCGCTCGGACTCACCTCACCGCTCGCGGTGAGCATCTCGCACATCCGCGACCTCGCGGTCGCCGTCGCCGTCGGCACCCGCGCGGGGCCGGCCTGAGCGCCGCGAAGGAGATCGCGCCGGCGCGGCTCGACGCGCGTGCCGTTCGTGCCGTGCTGAAGCCCCTCGAGGCCGAGGCCGGAAAGGAGCAGCGCGGCCGGGTCCTTGTCGTGGGCGGCTCGACGCGGTATCCCGGGGCCATCGTCCTGGCCGCTCGCTCGGCCGCGCGCTGCGGCGCGGGCGTGGTGACGGTCGCGAGCGCGCGCTCGGTCGTCGACGCCATCGCGGGGAGCGATCCGAACCTCACGTTCTTCGCCCTCGCCGAGGCCCAGCCGGGCGTGGTCGCGACGGCGTCGGCCGCGCAGCTCACGCCGGTCATCGCCGAGAAGGTGAAGGCGCTCCTCGTCGGCCCGGGGCTCGCGCACGCCCCGGGGACGGACGAGTTCGTCGGTGCGCTCCTCCGCAACAGCCGGGGCACGCCGACGGTCGTCGACGCCGACGGCCTGAACGCGCTCGCGCGCACCGAGGACTGGGTGAAGCTGATCCCACCGCGATGCGTGCTGACACCGCACGACGGTGAGGCCGCCCGGTTGGCCGGGCGGGTCGTGCCCGCCGGGAGCGGCCGGATCGCGTTCGCGGAGCGGCATGCCCGTGAATGGGGGGCCACGGTCGTGCTCAAGGGCGCGGTGACCATCGTCACCGACGGCAAGAAGACGTTCGTCCACGATCTGCCGAACCCGACCCTCGGCGTCGGCGGCTCGGGCGACGTGCTCGGCGGCGCCGTCGCCGCGTTCCTCGCGCGCGGCCTCGCACCGCTCGCGGCCGCGTGCGCGGCTGTCTGGATCCACGGGCGGGCGGGCGCGCTCCTCGCGAGCGAGATCGGTGAGTCGGGTGCCCTCGCTTCCGACATCGCCGACGCGCTGCCGCGCGCGCTCCGCGAGATATTGAGGGCGTCGTGACGGGGATCCTGCGCACCACGATCGTCGATGTCGACCTCGATGCCGTCGCTGCGAACACCCGGGCGGTCCGTACGCTCGCCACCGTCGACGTCATCGCGGTGGTGAAGGCCGATGGCTACGGCCACGGCGCCGAGGCCGTCGCCGAAGCGGCCATCGATGCCGGGGCGTCCGCCCTCGCGGTGGCGACGGTGGAGGAGGCCGTGGTGCTGCGACGCACCCGTCCGCGCGACGCGCTGCTCGTGCTGCTCGGCGCCCAGGAGCAGGCCGAGCGTGACGCGGCCGTCGCCCTCGACCTCGCCGTGACGGTGTGGGACATCGAGAGCGCGCGAGCCATGGGCGAGGCCGCGCGGGCCGCGGGCAGGACCGCGACGCTCCACTTCAAAGTGGACACCGGCTTGACCCGGCTCGGCGCGCCGCTCGACGTCGCGGTCGATCGGTACCGGGAGATCGAACAGCTTGCCGGCGTGCAGGTCGACGGCGTCTTCACGCACCTCGCGCGCGCCGAGGAACAGGACCCGGCGCCCTCGAATGAGCAGCTCGACCGCTTCGACGCGTTCCTCGATGCGATCACGCCGCCGCGGTGGGTGCACGCGAGCGCGTCCGGGGGCGTGTCGAGCCTGCCGATCCGCAAGCGCGTGACCGCCGTGCGGCCGGGCCTTGCGATCTATGGCCTCGACGCGGCGCCGCATCTCGCGCAGCGCCTGGTCCTGCGGCCCGCCCTCACCTGGCGCTCGAAGGTCCACCGCACCGCGGATGTGCCGAAGGGGACCGGGGTGTCGTACGGCCACGAGTACCGGTTGCCTCGCGACGGGCGGATCGCCACGGTCCCGGTCGGATACGGCGACGGTCTGGCTCGTGCGTCTCGGGCGGCGCGGCTGCTGGTGCACGGGCAGACCGTGCCGATCGCCGGTCGCGTCGCGATGGACCACGTCATGCTCGACGTCACGGACCTCGGCGACGTGCGGTCGGGGGATGAGGTCGTCGTGATCGGGACGCAGCGCGGCGCGACGGTGACCGCGGACGATCTGGCCCGGGCGTCGGGCACGATCAACTACGAAGTGGTCACCGCGATCAAGCCCCGGGTGCCGCGCCGCTACCTGCGCGACGGCCGGGTGGTCGCCACCAAGACGCTCGCCGACGGCTACGCGCCGTGCTGAGGAGGGCCGGGCCGCTGCTCGCCACCATCGTCGTCCTGGGCGCGTGCACCGCCACGCCACCCCCGACCGCGGCCTCGCCGTCCCCGTCCCCGTCCCCGAACGCGGCCGTCCTCGACATGACCGATGCCCTGGCGAAGAACCCGCTGCCCACGGCGGACCTGTTCGAGCTCACCCGGCGCATGCGGGGTCGCAACGGATCGCCGGCCGCGCCGTTCACCGCCGCGCGGCAGGCCGCGCCGGCTGAGGCCGTCGGGAGCCAGGCGCAATTCTGGACCTACGACTTCGACGCGAAGAAGAACGTCCAGGTGACCGGCACCCTCCGGGTCCTGACGGACCACTCGAAGTGGTGGATCGCCGATGGCGTCACCGTCGACGCCGCGGCGCTGCAGACGACGGCCACGCAATTCGAGACGAAGATCTACCCCGCGGACCGGGCGGCATACGGGGCCGAGTGGACGCCGGGGATCGACTCCGACCCGCGCATTGACGTCCTCATCGCGCGCATCCCGGGCCGCGCGGCCGGCTATTACTCGTCCGCGGACGAGTACCCGGTGTGGATCAACCAGTTCTCAGCCCAGCGCGAGATGATCTACGTGAACGCCACCGCGGCACGTCTCGCGACCGATAACTTCTACACCGTCCTCGCGCATGAGTTCTGCCACATGATCCAGTTCAACAAGCGCGTGCGGTCGATCGTGTGGTTCGACGAGGGACACGCCCAGCTGTGCGAGCGCTTCGCCGGGGCGCCGAACGGCTTCGACCAGCAGTTCCTCCGCCAGCCGGACACGCAGCTGAACGACTGGAGCGACCTCGACAAGGACGCCACGCTGCACTACGGCGAGGCGCTCCTGTTCCTCGAGTTCCTGCGCGAGCATGCCGGGGGCGACGATCTGATCAACGCGCTCCTCGCGCATGGGGTGGACACGCCGCTCGACGTCGACACGGTCCTCAAAGCCCGCGGGCAGCCTGGGATGGACGAGCAGTACGCGAACTTCGTCGCCGCGAACGCGCTCATCGGCCAGAATCCGGATCCCGCGCTCGCGTATGCGGCCACCAGATTGTCTCCGGCCGCGCCCACGGCGCAGGACCGCGCGAACACCGGCGCGGACTTCCGCGCGACGGTTCACGAATACGCGGCGCGCTACGTCGCGCTGCCGCAGACGCCGGTGCACGTGAAGCTCAGCGCCTCGACCACGCAGCGGATCATCCCGACGGATCCGCATTCGGGGCACATGCTCTGGTGGTCCGATCGGGTGGACGGGCTCGATTCCACGCTCACCCGAACCATCGATCTGTCCGCCGTCACCAAGGCGACGCTCTCGTTCTGGAGCTGGTACGACGTGGAGCCCGACTTTGACTACGTGTACGTCGCCGTGTCGACCGACGGCCAGACCTGGACGACCGTGAAGACCGACGCCACGACCACGAGCGATCCGAACGGGAACAATCTCGGGAACGGCATGACCGGGATGTCCGGCGGCGGGACGAAGCCCGCCTGGGTGAAGCAGACCGCGGATCTCGGCGCCTACGCCGGCAAGAAGGTGCAGCTGCGATTCGAGTACGTGACCGACGCCGCCCTCGACTTCGACGGCTTCGCCCTCGACGATATCGCGATCCCCGAGGTCAGCTTCACCGACGACGCCGAGCAGGACGCGGGCTGGACCGCGAACGGGTTCATCCGGTCGTCCAACGTCGTGAAGCAGCGGTACGTCGTTCAGGTGATCCGGTTCGGTGCGACGCCGACCGTCGAGCGGCACATCGTCGAGGACGGTGCGCTCGAGCTCGATGTCGACGGCTCGACGGATCGCAAGGCCCCGGTCCTCGCGGTGACCGGGCTCGCGCCGCGCTCCACGCAGACGACGGCGTTCACGCTGTCCGTCTCGGCCAAGCAGTGAAGCCGGTCCGGACGGCGGTGATCCCGGCCGCGGGTCTCGGGACCCGGTTCCTTCCGTTCAGCCGCTCGGTCCCCAAGGAGCTCCTGCCGCTCGTCGACACGCCGGTGCTCGACCTCGTCGTCAGCGAGTGCGCCGCGTCCGGGATCGAGCGCGTGATCCTGGTCATCGCCCCAGGGAAGGAGTCGCTCGCCGGGTACTTCCAGCCCACGCCCCGCGTGGAGGCGCGCCTCCGGGCCGAGGGCCGGGCCGGCGAGCTCGCCGCGCTCACCCGGCCGCAGACGCTCGCGACGGTCGAGGTCGTCGTCCAGCCGGAGCCGAAGGGGAACGGCCATGCCGTGCTCGTGGCGCGAGCGGCGGTGGGGGACGAGCCGTTCGCGATGCTCTGGGGGGACGACATCGTCGTCGGCCAGACCCCGGCGCTCCGGCAGATGCTCGACCTCCGGGAGCGCCTGGGGGGCAGCGTCGCCGGCGCGACGCGGATCGGGCGGGAGCAGTCATCGCGGTACGGGATCTTCGCCGGCCGGCCCGAGCGTGGCGCGTTCCGGGTGACCGGGATGGTCGAGAAGCCGACGCCCGACCAGGCCCCCAGCGACCTCGCAGGCGTCCACGGCTACGTCCTCGAGCCGGCGATCTTCGATCTCCTTGAACGCCAGCCGCCGGGGCGCGGGGGAGAGGTCTGGCTGGCCGACGCGGTCAACGCGTTGGCGGCGATAGCGCCCGTGTGGGCGCTCGAGCTGCGCGGCGACCGCTACGACGCCGGCGACCGCGCGGGCTACGTCGTCGCCTTCGTCGACCACGCCCTCGGCCGCGACGACGTCGGGCCGCCCCTGCGCGACCATCTCCGACTGCGCGGGTGGCGCCCGCCAGCGCCCTAGAGGGTCCTGGGGGGTACTGGTCGGGCGCCAACCGCCCAGCCTGGCGCCATCGTGCGACCGCGAACGGGCGCATCCGCCGGTTTGGTACCCTTCCCGCGTCCCCCTTTCGTACACCGTGGCTTCGCCATGGGTGCGATCGGGTGGGTGGGGAGGAATCGATCCGCAGCTACGCCGTTCGGCGCGTCCTTCGCGATGCCTGTCTGGGGCTGCTGGCCTTCGTCCTGATGGCAGTGACCTGGTCGGTGGCCGCGCCGGTCCGCGGCAACGTGCCGCTGGTGGCGGTCGCGGGGTATGAGCGCGAGTCGGGACTGGCCCGATTCCGGCCCCTGTCCGCGATCGACTCCCTCACCGGCGTCACCCTCGTCATCGACGGCATCGCCCTGGCCACCGATGCCCAGCCCCATCAGACGGTCGGCGACCTCCTTCGGTCCGCCGGCGTCGAGGTGACCTCGGGCGACCGGCTCTCGGTCTCCGCGAGCCAGGCGCTCGTCCCCGGCCTCCGGATCGAGCTCACCCGTGGCTTCCCGGTGACGGTCATGGACGGCGGCACCCGGCTCGCCTTCCGGGCCCAGCCGGGGACGGTCGCGACGTTCCTCGAACGCGCCGGCATCAGCCTGGGCGCCCAGGACCGGCTCGAGGTCGCGGCGGACGGTCCGATCGTGCCCGGCGCGATCGTCGGGATCGACCGGATCGTCGAGTCCACCGTCGTCGAGACGGTCTCGATCGCGGCCCCGGTCCAGACGATCGCCGAGCCCGACCAGTACGTCGGCTGGCGCTACGTGTCGGCGCCCGGTGCACCGGGGCAATCGAGGGTGACCTTCGCCGTCCGCTGGGTGAACGGCGTCGAGGAAGGCCGCACGATCGTCGCGACCGAGTCCATCGTCGCGCCCGTCGCGCAGGTGATCCACGTCGGGACGAAGTACAAGCCCGCACCACCGCCGCCCGCGGACATCGAGGCGATCATCCGGGCCGCCGCCGCCAAATACGGTGTCGATGCCGAGACGCTCCTGCGGGTCGCGTACTGCGAGAGCCGGTACGACCCGCTCGCGTACAACGGCGTCCTCGGCGCGTCGGGCCTGTTCCAGATCATCCCGGGCACCTGGCGCGCGAACAGCGT
>DATJHW010000075.1:0-13124 GCA_035493615.1 Saccharimonadales bacterium (SeqCode)
TCGCTCAACCGGCCTCCGGTGCCGGTGACATCCGTGACGAAGACCGCTCCGCGGTCGGAGTTCGCGAGGACATCGAAGTACACGATGCGATCGCCCCCCGGCGACCACTGCGGGATCGCGACGCCGCTGAGCCGGCGCAGGTCGACGTCGTTCGCCTGCAGCTGCCGCACCAGCCGGACCGCGCCGGTCGCGTCCGCGACCCAGAGCAGCCCGCCGAGCGCGAAGGTGTACCGCGCTGCCGGCCGCGGCGTCACTGGCGCAGGCGAGGCGGTCGCGACCGTGACCGTCTGCGGGTACCAGGCGTCGGGTTGCAGAACGTCGCTCAGGAGGACGACGGGCGTCGTCAGCTGCGCGGTGTCGTAGCGGAAGATCCGCGAGCCCGTGAGCCCGATGGCCGTCCGGCGGTCCGACGAATACACGACCCGGTCGACGACGCCGATGGTCGTGTCGATGGGTGGTTGGCCTTGGGCGAGGAAGGCGAGCGCGGTGCTCGCGCCCTGATGGACGAGGAACCGTCCATCCGGCCACCGGCCGGCAAGCCGGACGTCGTCGTAGGCCTGCGTCGTCTCCGGCCGGATGTCACCGCCGTCGAGGGTGAGGCTCCACACGCGCGACTGGCCGGCGTTGATCACCGGCACGGTCGCGTCGCGCACGCTCGGCGAGACCTGCCCGGCGAAGTAGTACACGCGGCCGTCGTCACCGAGGAACGGTGACGTCGCGACCTGCGCGGTCAGCGGCCGGAGGCCTCCGCCACTGGTGCCCTGCACGGCGATGAGCCCGTTCCCGGTGTGCACGAGCAGCTCGTCGGCCGAGATCCATTGTGAGAGGAACGCATTGCGCAAGCCCGTCACGTTCCGCCAGGTGCCGCCGCGCGCGGCCGCGACGTACACGTCCGTGGTGGAGCTCCCCGCGTCACGTTGCGTGGCGGCCACGGACCGGCTGTCGGTGGACCAGGCGAGATCGATGAACCGCCCTCCGGACGCCCTGACCACCACCGGCAGCGGCAGATCGACGTGGGTGCCGTCGAGCCGCTGGATCGCGACGGATTGCCCGCCTCTATCGAGGTACGCGATCGCATCGCCGTCCGGGGACCAGCGGGTGCTCGTGACGCCGCTCACCGAATCGACCCTGGCGATCGCGCGCCGCCCGCTGCCGTCGACGTTCGAGACCCAGAGCTGCGCCGGGCCGGCTGGGTCCGTGCGCCAGTACGCGAGCCGGCCCGCGCGCGAGAGCTCGATCGGCGCGCGCGAAGGGGCCACCGTCGGGGAGGCGTCGGGCGCGGCCGCCCGTTCTTCGAGCAGGCCGCCCATCGCGAGCGCGCCGGTCAGGACCCCGATCGAAACGACGAAGACGAGCGCCGCGACGATCGCGTACGGTGCGAGCGACCTCCGCACCTCTCCATAATCCGCCTCGCGTGGATGCCGCGTTGGTGCGTGAGTTCCTCCGGACCATCCCCGAGCGGCCGAACGACGCCGGCACGGTGACGCGCATGCGCGGCTACCTCGAGGCACTCGGCCGCCCGGACGTGCGCTACCTCGTCGGAGCGATCCGTGGCGGCGGCGCGCCGAGCATCGCGCGCTACGCGCGCGCGGTGCTGGTGGCCGCGGGCGCGACCGTCGCGCTGGCGGACGATCCCTTGGACGAGCCGCTCATCGCGATCGCCGGCACATCGGTCGCCACGATCGCGTACCAGCTCGGTGCACTCCGTCCGGAGCTGGGTCAGCCCTCGCGCCGCGAGGTCGAAACGCTCATCGCATTCGTCGCGCACGCGGAGGCAAGCCGGCGCGTGCTCCTCCTGCTCGACCCGGAGCTCGACGCGCAGGCGTCGGTGCATGGCGCGCTCCCGGATGTCATCGCGATCGGGCGCGCGTCGCCCGACGCGGTCGGGGCAGCGATCGCCGACGCTCCCGAGCGCCGTCCGGTGATCCTGGCGCCGCGAGACGCCGCCGGCATCGACGCGGCGATGCGCCGACGCGCGTTGCCCTACGTCCTGGGCGGTCGCGACTTCACGGTGACGGCGGCCGGGCCGGCCATGGCGCTCTCGGTCGGCGACGAGCGCTACTCCGAGCTCGCGCTGGGAGCGGGCGACGATGCGGAGCTCGCGGCGACCGGGATCGTCATGGCCCTCGCGATCGCCGCCCTTGGCGTGCGGATGCGGCCGGAATGGGTCGAGCTGGGAGCCCGAGCGGCCGCGGCACCAGAATGACGCGGTGACCCCGCTCACCGCGGCGAAGACGTTCATGGATGCGCTCGAGGCGGGCGACGCCGACAAGGCGGCTTCCGTGTGCGCTGAGGACGTGACGGTCGTGCTGCCCGGCGGTGAGACGGAGCTTCAGGGCAAGGAGGCGGCGAAACGCTTGGTCCGCATGGCGCCGCCGTTCATCCGGCGCGTGCGTGAGGAGGAGATCCATGGGAACTCGGTCATCCTGCGCGGCCTGACCCGGTCGCCGGGACACTTCGCGAACTTCACGACCTGGACCTTCGAGACCGACGGCGAGCGCATCGTGCATGTCTCGTTCGCCTGGCGTCCGGCGAATTAGCCCTCGACGTAGCGGAATGAACGCGGCATCTTCTCGAGCCCGAACTCACTGAGCGCGCGTGGCGACCGATACCGCCTGGGGTTCGTCACCGGCAGGGCCCAGCCCTTCGCCGATTTCCTGGTGGGGGCGCCGAGATCGCAGTGGCCCACGACCGCGCGGTCCTCGACGACGGCGAGATACGCCCTGGCCGGCAGGCGCTTCGGTGGGAGCGTGCGGTGCTCGAAGCGGGCGGTGCCGTCGAGGATGGCGTCGGCGTGGTCCGCGTGGATGGCGAGGACGATGGCGTCGGGCATGGCGATCCTCCGAACGTGATCGCCAAGGGCTATCGACCCGTGCTTGCGTCCAGCTCGAGGCTCTTGAGCCCGGCGTAATACGGCCACCGCTCGCGCAGCCGGCGGGTCATCGTGCGAAGATCGCCGGGCCGAACGCCTTCGAAGAACTTCGTGGTCTCCTGCAGATAGCGCGTCTCGCGCGCGGCCCGCTCGATATCGTCGTCCGTCTCGTCGGACGCGATGGCCTGGACCTGCCACGCGTAGCCGAGGACGTGGCGGAAGGTCTCCGTCGCTCGCTCGAGGTGGAACGGCGAGGTGATCACCGACAGCGGCCGCGGCTCGATGCCCTTCAGATGGCGCACCGCGGTGAGCACGGCGTTGCCGATCGTGTCGCGGGACTCGTCCTCGATCGCGATGCGCTCCGTGGCGACGCCCCAGCCGATGATGAGATCCCGCATGAGCGCAGCCTCGCTCGGCGTGCCGGCCGGCGCGTCGGGCTGCCGGTCGCCCGAGCAGATGATCGCGAGCTCCGGCCGCTCGCGGGCCAGCTGCGCCGCGCGATGCGCGCGCGCTTTCGTCGAGGGCAGCGGCGCGCCGTCGGAGGTGATGCCGCCGCCCAGGACGACGGCGAGCTCCGGTGCCTCCGCGATGTCCACGTGCGAACGGTACCGAAAATCACGAGGCGCCCCGTTCGGGGCGCCTCGTGCGATCGGTGCGGGTGACGTCGGCTAGAGGCTGTGCAGGGTGCCGTTGTAGATCATGATCGACACGAAGCTATCGCCGCTGCCGTTCTTGTAGATGTTGTCGCTGTCCGGCGGCCACGGTGCGACCCGCTTCTTCTCGTTGACCGGGTTGTTTCCGTAGCGCTCCCAGAGCGGGATGATCGGCAGAAGATCGTTGAACGCGAGCGCGCACTCGGTGATCGCGGGCTTCTGCTTCTCGGTGTCGAAGCCGTCGCCCATCGCGTTGATGAGCGCGGCGAAGTCGGTGCTGCCCTGCTTCAGGGGATAGTTCATCCCACCGCCGGATGGTTGGAGCGTGTTGAACGTCTGCAGGGCCTGGATGTAGCTGCCTTGCGGGTGCGGGTTGGCCACGCCCCAGCCCATCATCGCCATCGTGAACTTGCCGGCGTTGACGTCGGCGAGCTGGGTCGACCGGATCGCGCCACGCGGCGTGATCTTGATGCCGAATTTGTTCAAGGCGTCCGACGCGTGGTTCGCCGCGCTCGTCCAGTCAGCGAAGTCGCTCGGGAAGTAGAGCTCGTAGGCGAGGGTCTTGCCGCCCTTCGCGTAGAAGCCGTCGCTGCCCTTGGCGTAGCCGGCGTCGGTCATCAGCTTCGCGGCCGCAGCGACGTCGTAGTCGTAGGACTTCAGCTTTGCCTGGTCGGCCGCGTTGATCCACTGCGGAACGATGTTGTCGCTGATCCCGGTCATGAACTTCTGGGCCTTGGCCGACTGGCCGTAGGTGATCGTGGCCGACTCGGCCTTGTTGATCGCCATCGCGACGGCTTGCCGCAGGCGCTTGTCCTGCATCTCGGGAGCCGCGGTCCAATGGAAGACGAGCGCCGGCCCGGTGTAGAGCGGGCCACGCACGACGCGGATCCCGTTGTCGCCGAACGCCTTGTCCGTCGCGAGCGGGAACCCGTGCGTCGCGTAGTCGATGTCACCGGCCAGCACGAGCGGGGTGACCGCGTCGGTCTCGCCCTGATAGACGACGATCTTGTCGAAGTTGACCTGGTCGGCGAACAGGCCGCCAGGGTTCTTCACCATGGTCATCTGGGCGGCGGTGACGCTCGCCTTGTCGATCTTGTACGGGCCGATCGACGGCGGGTTGTCGGGCCGGTAGTCCGCGACCTGCTTCGCGACGGCCTTCACCTCGTCCGACGCGGTCGTCTTGCCGGCGGTGTACAGATCCTGGAGCTGCTTCGCGAACGTGCCGAACTGCGAGTCGGGCCGGATCGCGTTCCGCAGCACGAGGCGCGGAACGAGCGATGACGGCCGGTTGATGTGGAATCGCACCGTGTACTTGTCCGGGGTCTCCAGCTTGTCCGCGTAGGTCCAGATGCCGAAGCTCTGCGCGCGGCCGACCCAGTACGTCGAGGCCACGTCGGCGGAGGTGAACTCCTTGCCGTCGTCCCACTTGAGCCCCTGCTTCAGCTTGACCTCGTAGTTCTCGCCGTTCTGGGTCGCTGACTCCATGAGCCAGTTCTCCCACTTGCCCTCGGTCCAGCGATACACACCGAGGGAGGGCAGGAAGAAGTCGACGAGGTAGCTGCCCGAGACGATCGTGCCCGCTGACAGGTAGTTGTAGTGGCCCTTCGGAGGCAGATCCCACGGCCACGCGGCATGGAACTCGCCACCCTTCTTCGCCGTGCCGCCGCCGCTGCTGCCGGGCGTGGCGCCAGGCGCGCAGGCCGCGGCCACCATCCCGATGCTGACAAGCGCGGAATCACGCAGGAACCGCCGCCGGTCAACGCGATATCGCTGATCGCTCATTGTTCCTTCCTCCTTCGCTGGACTTGGGCATTGTGCGCTCGCGGCATCTTCGGTGTCGAATACCACACCAATACCGTCACGAGGGCCATGAAGGTCAAACCGATGACCAGCGCCATCGCGCTGACCACGAATTCGGCCGAATCACGTGGCTCGAAGACCAGGAGGAAGAACGCAACGCCCGCGATGAGCACGGCGATGCGGAAGCCCGCACGGAGGATCTGCGGGTCCACTTAGGCGAGCAGCTCCGCCGCGGGCTGGCGTTCACGGATCGCGACATGGCAGGCGACCTCGCGCACTTCGCCTCCGGGAAGCGGCAGGAGCTCGGGGACCAGTACGTCGCAGAGGCCCGGCTCGGCCAGCGGGCAGCGGGGATGGAACGTGCACCCTGGCGGCAGCGCGAGGAGGCTCGGCACGTCGGCTGTCTTCAAGGTGACTCGCTCCTTTGACCGCGTGATCCGCGGGTCCGCCTCCGGGATCGCCGCGATGAGCGCGGCCGAATATGGGTGGGCTGGGTCGGACACGAGCGCTTCGCTGCGTGCCAGCTCGACCATCCGGCCGAGGTACATGACGCCGATCCGGCCTTCGCGCGCGAAGTAGCGTGCCACCGCGAGGTCGTGGGTGATGAGCACGATGCTCACGCCCATCTCGCTGCGCAGGCCGAGCAGCAGGTTCAGCAGCGAGATGCGGATCGACACGTCGACCATCGAGACCGCCTCATCCGCGACGATCACCCGCGGGTCCACGGTCAGCGCGCGCGCGATGGCGACCCGCTGGCGCTGGCCGCCGGAGAGCTGGTGGGGATACTTCGACAGGAAGTCGTCCGGAGGCGTGAGCCCGACGACGTCGAGGAGATGCCGCACGCGGTTCGTGGCGTCGCGGTTGCCCTTCGCCTTCTTGTGGCGGTAGATCGGCGCGGAGAGCGTCTGAAAGATCGTGCGTGTCGGATTCAGCGATGCGTAGGGATCCTGGTGCACCAGCTGCACCGCCTGCCGGAACGCCGAGAGGTCGTGGCCCTTCTTCTGCCAGACGTCCTGCCCTTCGTACACCAGCCGTCCGCTGGTCGGACGGAGGATCCCCGCGAGCATGCGCCCGGTGGTCGTCTTGCCGCAGCCGCTCTCGCCCACGATGCAGAGCGCCTCACTGGCGGTGATCGCGAGCGAGACGCCGTCGACCGCGGTGATCGAGCCACCCGGCACCTTGAACGCGCGGCTCACGTGGTCGAGCTCGATGAGCGGAGTGCCCCGGACGGTCGGGTCGACGACGCTCATGCGGTTGCGATCTTCTCCGCCACGGCGACCTCGGCCGTACCGACCTGCTCGGCCACCGTCTTCCACCGGATGCAGCGCGCCTCGTGTGCCGGGGTGTCCACGGGCACGAGGTCGGGCTCGCGGTCGGCGCATGCCGCGATGGCCAGCGGGCAGCGCGGGATGTACGTGCAGCCGGGTGGCAGCCGGATGAGGTCCGGCGGCGAGCCCGGAATCGATTCGACCGCGCCCATCGCGCCCGAGACGCGCGGGACCGCGCGGAGGAGGCCGACGGAGTACGGATGGCGCGGGCGGTAGAAGAGGTCGGTCACGCTCGCGCGCTCGACGACGGTGCCCGCGTACATCGTGATCATCCGGTCGGCCAGCTCGGCCGCGATCGACAGGTCGTGCGAGATGAAGATCATCGAGAAGCCGAGCTTCTTCCGCAGCGTGCCGAGGAGGTCGATGATCGAGCGCTGGGTGAGGATGTCGAGCGCGGTCGTCGGCTCGTCCAGGATGATGAGCTGCGGCTCGAGCAGCAGGCTGAGCGCGATGAGCACCCGTTGCTTCATCCCACCGGAGAGCTCGTGCGGATACGCCTTCAGCACACGCGCCGGGTCGAGGTGCACGAGATCCAGCAGCTCGTCCGCGCGCGCGTGGATCGCGGCGCTGTCCTTCATCCCATGCGCGCGTGCGGTGTCGGCGAACTGCTCCCAGATGTTGATCACCGGATTGAAGGAGTTGAGCGCGGCCTGGAACACCATGGCGCACTCGCTCCACCGGTACTGGCGCAGCTCGTCGTCGGCCACGGTCCGGATATCGATGGTCTCTCTCGCGTTGGTGTACAGGATCGCGCCCTTCGTGATGCGCGCCGACCGCGGCGAGAGCCGGATGAGGCTGACCGCCAGCGTCGTCTTGCCGGAGCCGCTCTCGCCGATGATCGCGACGGTCTCGCCCTTCGCGATATCGAACGACACGTCGCGCACCGCGTGGACCGGGCCGCGCCGGGTGCGGTAGTCGATCGAGAGGTCGCGGACGGACAGGACCGGGGTCATGAAGAGCGCAAGCGCGGGTTGAAGATGTCCTCCAGCGCGTTCACGAACAGGACGAGCGACAACTGCAGGAGGACGATCGCCAGGATCGGGCTGAACACGAACCAGAACGCGTCCTTGAAGTAGAAGGCGCCCTGGGTGTTCGCGAAGTACAGCATGAGGGCCCAGTTCTTTCCCGAGAACGGGACGAGGCCGAGGATGATGAGGGCCACCTGCGCGTAGATCGCGCCGGTCATCGCGAGCACGAAGTGGATGACGATGTAGCTCCTCATGTTCGGCAGGATCTCTCGGAACACGATGTGGGTGAGCCCGAGGTCCAGCGACCGCGCCGCCTCCACGTAGTCGCGTTCTTTCAGGGTGAGCACCTGCGCCCGGACCTGTCGCATCAGGCCGGCCCACCCGAGTGACGACAGCACCATCGCCAGCGCGAAGAAGTTGGTCGGCCGCGCGAGCGCGGAGATGACGATGAGCACGATGAGCGGCGGCACCGTCAGCACGATGTCCGCGATGCCGACGAACACGGCGTCGAACTTCCCGCCGACGAGCGCCGAGACGGCGCCGAGGAGCGTCGCGATCAGCGTCGTCAGGAACGCGGTGACGAGCGCCACGCTGATGATCTCCCGGCCGCCCTGGACGATCTGGTTGAGGACATCGCGGCCGCTGTTGTCGGTCCCGAGGAGGTGCTGCGCCGACGGTGTTTCGTACAGCGCGGTGACGTCGGGATTCACCTGGTTCGGGACGAAGATCGGCGCGACGAAGGCGAGCACGAGGAAGAACACGATGCCGATGAAGCCGATCAGGCCGCTGGGCCGCTTCGACAGCAGGCGCAGGAATTCGATCGCGCTCTCGATCGGGCGCGGCAGCGTCCGATCGCCGCGGCGCGGCAGTGCGGCGGCGGTCATGTCCCGGTCGCTCCGCCGGCGCGGCCGATCCGCGGATCCAGCCTGCTGTAGAGCAGGTCCGCGGCGAGGTTCGCGAGGACCACGGCCAGCGTGACCATCAGAAGGATGCCCTGCATGACGGGGTAGTCGCGCTGCGTGACCGCCGCCTGCAGCCGTAGGCCGACACCCTGATAGACGAAGTACTGCTCGATGATGATCGAGCCGCCGATGGCGAGACCCGCGGTGATCGCGAGCTGCGTCACGAGGGGCAGCACGGCGTTCCGGCCCACGTACGCGGTCATGATCCGGCCGTCAGACAGGCCGCGGGCGCGCGCGGCGTTGACGTAGTCCTCTTCGAGCGCGTTGATCGTCGCGCTCTTCATTCCGAGGATCCAGTGGCCGAGCGTCGAGAGGAAGAACACGCTGATCGGCAGTGCGGCGTGGAACAGCACGTCCCCGACGAACGCCGGCGTGAACCCCGGCTGGATGCCGGGACTCGTCGCGCCGCGCATCTGGGTGATCGGCACCCAACGGAGCTCGACCCCGAGGACGATGACGATGAGGAGCGCGATGAAGTAGTTCGGGACCGCGCTGATGATCGAGCCGCCGAGCGAGAGGATGTGATCGATCTTCGTGTTCCGGTTATATGCGGCGAACAGTCCGAGGAACACGCCGATGCTGAAGCTGAGCAGCAGGCCGGTCCCGACCGAGAACAGCGTCCAGGGCAGGACCGCGAGCACGATCCCCATGACCGGGGTGCCCTGGGAGACGAACGAGTAGCCGAGATTGCCGTGCGCGAGGTTGCCGACGAACGAGAGGTACTGCTCGAGCACCGGCTTGTCGAGGTCGATGCTGAACAGACTGGCGGCCTGCGAGCGCGCTTCCGCGTACGTCATCAGGCCGTCCTTGGTCAGCTCGTCGATCTTGATGTCGATGGGATTGCCGGGCATGAGCCGGATCAGGAAGAAGGTGATGCTCGTGGTGACGAACACGGTAAGGAACGCCTTGAAGATCGCCTGCGCGACCGGGTGACGCCAGTAGCCGAGGATGTGGCGCGCGCGGCCCGCACGCGGCGTGGTCGGGAACTGCTGCGCGACCATCTTCGCGTCGGCGGGGGTCGTGGCGGCCACGTCCGCATCCTAGGACGCGCCGAGGAGCGTTTGGAGCGATACCGACGCGAGGGACTCGAAGCGGTGGTCGGCGCCGTCGAGGTCCATCGCGATGGTCAGCTCGTTCGGTACGACCACGCAGCGCATCCCGGCCGCCTGGGCCGCCAGCATGCCGTTCCGCGAGTCCTCGAACGCGATGGCCTCGTCGGGTCGGACGCCCAGGCCGGCGCACGCCGCGAGGTACAGATCGGGCGCCGGCTTCGCGCGGAGGTCGGGGCGATCGCGGCACTGGACGTGATCGAAGAATGCCCGCAGGTCCAGCCGGTCCAGATGGCCGAGGACCCACTTCGGCGTCGAGCTCGAGCACACCGCCAGCCGCAGACCGCGGGCCTGTGCATCGGAGAGGAGCGCCCGGAGCCCGGCCGTCTCGGCGACAGCCATGACCAGCTCCGTCTTGCGCGAGTCGCGCCGTTCCTGGATCGCGTCGCGGTCGTCGCGTGGTCCGACCAGCTCTTCGAGATATGCCAACGCGTCGAACCAACCCCCCTCGCGCCCGATGTACTCGAGCCAGAGCTCCTTGGGCAGCTCGTGACCGAACTCGCGATAGACCTCGGTCCACGCCTGGTACGCAGGCATCTCCGTCTCCAGGATGAGCCCGTCGAAATCGAAGACCAGTGCCCGGATCACCACCATCGCTCCGACGGTCTGAGACCGAGAGCGGTCCGCGCCTCCGCGGCCAGGGCGAGCGATCCGGCGACGCAGACCAGGCCGTCGGGCCCCGCTGCCGCCCGTGCCGCGGCGATCGCGCGCGGGACATCGGTCGCGGTCGTGACCGGCGCCCGCGTCCCGCGCGCCGCGACGCGCGCGATCATCGTCGGGTCTGCCGCCCGCGGGCTCGCGGAGCGCGTGACGATGACGGACGAGGCGATCCGTGCGAGCGGGCGGAGCACCGCGCGGGCGTCCTTGTCCCGATTGATGCCGAGGACGAGCACGAGCCGGCGGCCACCGCGCTCGCTGCGGAGGGTGCGGGCGAGCGCCGCCGCGGATGCGCCGTTGTGCGCGCCGTCGAGCACGACCGCCGGTCGTCCGCGGACGCGCTCGAACCGGGCCGGCCAGGTCGCCGTTCGCAGGCCGCGCGCGATATCCGCCGCATCGAGGCCGAGCGCCGCCGCCGCAGCGCCCGCGAGAGCCGCGTTCTGCCGCTGGTGATCGCCGGCGAGGCCGAGATCCGCATGCACACCGAGCGGTCGCACGACGCGCTCGTCCGCCCCGACGGCTCGGCACACCCGAGCGATCGCGCGAGCCGCCGCCGGCCGCTGCACGGCAACGAGCGCCGGGCGCCCGGCGCGCACGATACCTGCCTTCTCCGTGGCGATCGCCCCGAGCGTACGTCCAAGGATCGCGGTGTGGTCGTAGCTGATCGAGGTGATGATCGAGATGACCGGGTCGAGCGCGTTCGTCGCGTCGATCCGGCCACCGAGCCCGACCTCAACGACGCCGATCGCGCAGCCGCGCTCGGCGAACGCCCGAAGCGCGAGCAGCAGCGTCAGCTCGAACGTCGTCGGATCGCCCGCCGCGGGCTGATTCCGCCGCAGGCGGGCGACGATCGGGCGCAGCTGATCGATCCCACCGTCGAAGTCGGCCTCGCCGAGCATCGCGCCGTCGATGCGCACACGCTCGCGATACGTCTGCAGGTGCGGCGAAGTGAACAGCCCGGCGCGGCTGCCCGCCGCGTGGAGGATCGAGGCGAGGAACGCCGCGGTAGACCCCTTGCCCTTCGTC
The DNA here is from genome assembly GCA_035493615.1 of Saccharimonadales bacterium (SeqCode). Lineage (GTDB taxonomy): Bacteria > Chloroflexota > Limnocylindria > P2-11E > P2-11E > UBA4735. The sequence continues at coordinate 11,376 of DATJHW010000075.1, forward strand.
CCGGCGATAAGGACGACGCGCATCCGGCGGTCGGGATCTCCCGCAAGGTCCAGCAGGGCGCGCATCCGCCCGAGGCGCCAGCGCGCCGCGCGGCTCGCCAGGGGATTCCATCCGACCCCCAGCTCGGGGTCGGAGAAGCTGAGCAGCCACTCGAGCGATGGGGGACGCACGACGCGCGGATTGTGCCGCGCCATACCATCGATCGTGGGAGCAAGGCCGATTTGATCGAAGACCTCGACGGCGTCATCGAGCCGCGTCCTTCGTGGCGCGCGCGGTGGCTGCTGCCGGTCGCCGGGGGAGTGCTCCTGGCCGTCGTGCTCGCGACGAGCTTCCTGCGCATTCAGCCCGCGCGCGTGAACGTGCTGGACGCGGCGCCACCCGCGACCGGGATCAAGGCCATCGAGCTGCCGCGCACGCTCGCCACCCTCGAGACGCGCCTGCAGTTCTCTGGCGTGACCGGACTGACGAGCATGGAGATGAGCGACGGCTTCCGCGACACGTACATCCTCGCGGACGGGCGCCGGGTGATCGTCATCGAGTATCCCGATCCGGCGGCCGGCGTGGTCCTCGCGCCAGTCGCGCGGGTCCAGGTGCCGGTGCGCGGCACGCGCGGTGCGATCTTCGACACCCTCCAGGCGAGCCAGCCGAAGGCGATCGCGTGGGTCGCCGACGGCATGCAGTACCAGGTCGGTGGCGCATTCTCGTCCGATGAGCTGATCGGCCTCGCGGAGCAACTCCGTTAATGTCCGCAGCCTTGATGGAGGGACGCAGAAGATGACGAAGGTGAAGGCCGCGCTCGTGCAGACGGCCTGGACCGGCGACAAGGCCTCGATGGTCGAGCGGCATCTGAAACACATCGACGATGCCGCCAAGCAGGGAGCGCAGGTCATCTGCCTGCAGGAGCTCTTCTACGGGCCCTACTTCTGCCAGGTCGAGGACAAGAAGGGCTACGCCTACACGGAGAAGATCCCCGACGGCCCGACGACGAAGCTCATGCAGGACCGGGCCAAGAAGCACTCGATGGTGATCATCGCCCCGATGTACGAAGAGGATCAGCCGGGCATCTACTACAACACCGCCGCGGTCATCGACGCCGACGGGAAGTACCTCGGCAAGTACCGCAAGACCCACATCCCGCACCTGCCCGGCTTCTGGGAGAAGTTCTACTTCCGGCCGGGCAACATGGGCTACCCGGTGTTCGACACGGCGGTCGGAAAGGTCGGCGTGTACATCTGCTACGACCGCCACTTCCCCGAGGGTGCGCGGATGCTCGGGCTGCATGGCGCCGAGCTCGTGTTCATCCCCTCCGCGACGTCGCGTGGCCTCTCGATGCATCTCTGGTTCATCGAGCAGACCGCCCACGCGATCGCGAACGGCTACTGGGTCGGCACGATCAACCGGGTCGGCGTCGAGAGCGAGTTCGGGAAGAACGAGTACTACGGGTCGTCCTACTTCGCCGACCCGCGCGGCAAGATCGTCGCCCAGGCCTCCGACAAGGAGGAGCAGCTCCTCGTGGCCGACCTCGACATGGACCTCGTCCGCGAGGTCCGCGACACCTGGCAGTTCTACCGGGACCGCCGGCCCGACATGTACGCGGACATTGGGGCCCCGTGAGGGAGCGGGTAGCGCGGACGAACGGGGAACTTCACATGGTGGCCCCGTAGTGGCCCTTCGCCCCGCGCTGAACCACATCGGCGGGGCCTGGGTCGAGTCGTCGTCGCATGCGACGGTCGAGGATCGCGATCCGGC
>DATJHW010000076.1:0-6281 GCA_035493615.1 Saccharimonadales bacterium (SeqCode)
TCGGCGCGGGCTCCGGGATGATGAAGGTGCTCGCGCAGAAGCACCAGGTCGCGAGTCCCGCGGAGCTCCTCGCGAGCGCGATCGACCTGGGCGTGAAGCTCATCCCGTGCCAGATGACCATGGACATGCTGGGCCTCACGAAGGCCGACCTCATCGACGGCATCGAGGAGCCGGCGGGTGCCATGACCGCCATGCTCGAGGCGAAGGACGCGGTCACGCTGTTCATCTGATGTCCGTCACATCCATAGCGATGCTCAGATGGCGAGAAGGTGCGATGCGGCAACGCGGCCAAGTGCGGATCTTCGTCACGGTCCGTTGGCCGGCGTGTACAGCCCCTGATGGGCAGACTCGAACTGCCGGCCGGCGGTCGACGAAATCGCACCGACTTCATGCCGATTCGGTAGCACGTACCGCGCGAGGACCCGGTCACCATCAGGGCTGACGCGGTTGATCGAGTCCGCACCGGAATACGTCGCGACGTACGTCGCCCGGCTGGACGAGTCGAAGGCCATGCCGTTCGCACCCTCGTCCGCCTCGAGGCGATTGAGTTGGTGGGTGACCCGGCCGGTGGTCGCTGCGGTAGGCGTCGGCGACGAGACCGTCGATCTCGAAGGAGTGGCCGAGAGAAGGACCACCGTAGGCGTTTCGCAGCCCGCAAGGAGCAACACGGCCACTATCAAGCCGCCGCTACGTCGAGAGCCGGCGCGCTGAGCATCCATCCACCTACACGCGTAAGCGGACGATTAGTCGCGACGCCTCTCATTACCGCGACGGATGCACGGTGTTCGCGGCGACCGGATACGAGTTGTCGAACACATAGAACTGCGTGCCGCTGCGCCGCGTCGCAACATAGAACGGCTGCACCTCGCTCGCTCGCCCGCCCTGGCTGGGATCGACCACGGCCCAGACCAGTTCGAGGCCGATAACTGGGTCGGTACTCATTGACGCCCGCTGGGCAGCGTCGACCGGAGCGATGGCCACATATGCCGGTCCGACCACCGCGTTCGCCTGTCCTCGGGTGGTGCCGCCGGGGAAGATCGGCAGTGCGACCGTGCTGACCGTTTGATGGCTGATCGGATCGAGGACCGATAGGAGCCACTCGTCGTAGCTGCCCGGCATGAGCGCCGGGACGAACACGGGTGTCGCGAGCATCTTCCCGCCGCGCAGCAGATCGGCGATGAACGGATCCGTCGGTGCATTCTGTGCCACGTCCGCGGTCGTGCGGGCGATCCACTGACCGGTGCCGGTCACCGGTGCCTGTGCCGGGGAAGCCGTGACGGTGAAGTCGGCGCTGCATGCCGGGGGCTTGGTCAGGAGGCGATAAGTCCCTGGCGTCGTTAGACCACCGCCTTGGCCGTGGAGATCACCGATCAGCGACGGGATGCGGAATCGGGCAACGAAGTGTCCATCGCCGTCGGACGCTGGCGCGTAGGGCGCGAATCCGCCGAACGCACCCGTGTACGGTGGGCCATCGCTGACGAACACGAAGTCCGCTGCTGAGTTCGGAGGCGCGCAGCCCCAGCCCTCGAGCGTGACGGTACTGCCGACCGGCCCTGATGACGGGCAGACGCGCATGGCCGGTGACGATGGCGCGCTACCGCAACCAACGGAGTTGGTGGGGGTCGACGGCGCCGGCGACCGGGTCGAGCGAATCGGACCGGGACCGATCGAGCCTTGCACGTCCTGCACGCCGTCGCGGTCGACGGGCAGCAGGATCGTCGTTCCGGTGGTTGGGTCGACGACTGTGATGCCCTTGCGATTGTTGAGGTCGCCGTTGTTCACGACGATCGCGCCGCCGTCACTCCGGAAGAAGAAATTCGCGTCGCCGGGGCTGTACGTGTACACGGTCCGTAGGGCGCTCGAGCCTGGCGGTCCGAGCTCGACGATGGCCGGCAGCTCGGTGGTGGGCGGGGCCGTGCAGCACAACGGGGCCATGCGCGCGAACAGATCGGTCGTGCCGGGCCGGAACGCCGGTGCGCCGAGGCTGTGCCCGGCGATGCGGCGCGCGGACGCTGTGGTGGGATCGGTGGCCGGCCAGATCCACACGCTTTGGCAGAGCGACGGAGCGCACTGGAGCGACTCGGTCGCCGCGACGTACTTCGCCTCACTGTCGGCTCGCGCCGTGAACGGTTCGATCGCAGCGGGCAGCACGAACTGCGTTGCCTTTCCAACGGCGCGCTGAGGATTCCAAACGTAGAACAGCCGGGTCGGCGTACCCGGGCCGTCCCGGCCGTACTCGGTGGCCGTCGCGATGTCGGTTTGACGATCCCAGCTCACCGGCATCACCCAGGCGCCCGAGATCGTCGAGATCTTGCGCCGGGTTCCCGACGCAAGATCGAGCAACGACCAGGTGGCAACCGTCGGCCGCGACGGCGCGCGCTGGCCCTCGAACGCCGAGCCGCTATCGCTCGTGCCGATGGCGAGGCCGCCGCCGTCGGTCGACCAGACCATGAACCCGCTCGACCCGCCGCGCTCGTCCGTCAGGGTGAGGACCGTCCGGTCGGTGCGGGTCGCGGGGTCGTACACGTGCAAGGCGTGCGGCAGCGCGTCGTCGGGACCGGTCTGCCAATACGCGAGCTTGCCGTCCGGGCTCACCGCGTACGACAGCAGGGTGCGTGACGTGACCTGGAAGTACGGCGTCGCGTCGGCCTCGGTCCGGATGCCGATCCCGTGGCCGCCGAGATTCACGACGAACCCGCGGCCGGCCTGCGCTGCGAGATTCGCTCCCGATGGCGATGTCTGGATCGCTGCTCCAGATGGGGAGGGCGCCCCGGCGACATCGTGACGGCGCGCGTTCAGTGCGACGCCGGCGACGCCTGCGACAACAACGACGACCAATGTCGCGGCCAGGATCCCCGCGAACGGTGGCCCCCCACGCGCAGCCGGCGCGCGCAATGGCCGAACGACGACCGGACCGTCAGAGCGCCGCAACAGCGAGCCGACGAGGTCGTCGTCCGGGTCACCGTCGCGCGTGGTCATCGCGCGAGTCCCCGCTCAAGCCGCCGGTACGCGGCCATGAAGTTCGCGCGACCGCGCGCGAGCCGAGACTTGGCGCCTTCCTCGCTGATCCCGGTGAGCTCCGCGACCTCGGCGCGGCTGAAGCCGCGTTGGTAGTGCAGGACCAGCGCGATCGCCTGGTCGACCGGGATGCTCCGGAGGGCTTGATGGACCTGCGCGGCTTCCGCGTCGAAGGCGTCGTCCGGGCCGCGCTCTTCGCCAAACGGCAGAAAGGAGATCAGCTTGCGCCGGCGGAGCTCGTTCCGCGCGAGGTTCGCGGCGATCCGGTAGAGCCACGCCCGTACGGCCGAACGATCCCGGAGTTGGTGCGCGGAGCGCATCGCCCGCACGAACGTGTCGTGGACGAGGTCGGCCGCTCGTTCCCGATCACCCAGCACCTTCACCATGAACCGAACAAGCTCCTCGGCGTGGCGGCCGTAGAGCTCGTCCCAGTCGAAATCGGCAGCGGCCGAGGAGCTCGCGGTTCGCTTCACGCTCTCTGCTTACTCCGACCGACCACTCGGTGGAAAGGGTGCAACCCTAGTCAACGATGCTGTCGCAACTGCCTCGGCGCATCCCGCCGACCGACTCAGTGCTTGGCGACGTACATCGATGCGATGGCGAATTGAGCGAACTCCCAGTCCGAACCGGTCAACGCGTAGCCCCGAACACGTGGATTGATCAGGTAGCGACGCTCCGTGGAGTACAGGAAGATCGCCGGCGCGTCGCTGGTGAGGAGGCGCTGCGCCTGACGGTAGAGATCGAGCCGCTTCACCGGATCGCGCTCGACATCGGCGCGATCCACGAGCCCATCGAACGTGTCGCTTCGATAGCCGGTGTGCTGGACCGCTGCGTTCGACCGGAAGATCGTCGGCAGCCAATCCTGCGGGTCGGGGTAGTCGAGCGACCACCCGAGCGGGAAGATCTGCGGCGCCTCCTCGGGCTTCTTCACGAGCTGGCAGAAGCCACAGTCGCCGATCGGATGCTCGACCACCGTCACGCCGAGGTTCGTCTGCCACTGCGCGATCGCCCACTTCGCCTGCGCGATGGAGCGAGGCGCGTTCGTGCGATAGCTGAATTCCATCGGAGGCAATGGGCTCTGGTACCGCGACGCGGCCAACAGCGCGCGCGCCGCCGCGGGATCGAACGCCTGCGCGTCGTCTGATGGATCGGATCCGGGGAGACCCGCGGGGACCAATGAGGTCGCCGGTACCGCGGGCTGATCGAGGACGTCGCGCACGTAGGCCGCTCGGTCCAACGACCGTGCGAGTGCAAGCCGGACCTTCTGGTCGTCGAACGGCGGCCGCTGGACGTTGAGCCCGATGTAGAAGGTCGCGCTCGGCGGCGCGCTCACCGCGCCCGGGTCGTCCTTGCCGGCTGAAATGACATCGAGCTCGCCATTCGCGAACGCGGCTTTCGAGGCCGCCGGGTCGGTGACGATGACCTTTGTCCAGCGCTTGAGCTTCGCGGGCGTGCGGTAGCGGTCGTTGCGTTCGAAAACGAGACGCTCGCCGTGGGTCCACTCGGTGAGCCGGAACGGCCCGTTCCCGACGAACGTCCGCGGGTCGGTCCATCGGTCGCCGCCTGTGGACACGTCTGACGCTCGCACCGGTGCGCCCACCCACAGCGCCGCGATCGCGAGGAAGTACGGGGCCGGTCGGGTGAGCGTGAAGAGGATCCGCCGGTCGTCGAGCGCGCGGACGCCCAGATCGGCGCGTGCGGCGGCGAGCTCGAACGCAGTCGCGCGTTTCGGATCGAGGTTGTTCCAGCGTTCGCAGCCGGAGATCACGTACCCGACGAACGCGAAGTCTCCCGCGATGCTCGGATCGCAAAGGCGCGTCCAGCCGTTCACGAAGTCCTGGGCCCGGAGCGGAGCGCCATCCGAGTAGCTCAGGCCGTCCCGCAGGGTGAACGTCAGGGTGAGGCCGTCGTCGGAGACGTCGGGCAATGCGCGCGCGGCCGCGGGCACCGGCTGCAGGGTCTTCGGGTCGAACGTGAGCAAGGGCTCGTACACCATCAGCGTCTGGGCGATCTCGTCCGGGAACGACTCCCGTTGGGGATCGATCGTGTCGGGCTCCGCCGCGAGTGATGTCCGGATCTCGCCACTCGGGTCAACCGCGTCGGGCGGCACGATCGGCGATTGCTGGGTACAGGCACACCCGAGCAGCCAAGCGACCAACGTCAGGCCCAGGCCTCGTCTCACACTGAATACGTCGCGGAAGGAGGCGGAATATCGCAGGGCCCATGCGACGAATGGACGATCCGCGCGACGTCTCCTTCAGTGAGCGCGCGTTCGAGCAGTGCTACCGGGAGACCTTTGGCACCGTGTGGTCGATCGCCCGTCGCGTGGCGAGCGATGACGGCGAGGCCGACGACGTCGCGCAGAAGGCGTATCTGGCGCTCTATCGCTATTGGTCGACCGGCGAGCTCCGCGAGCAGCCGAGCCATCTTCTCTACCGGGTCGCGAAGCGCGGAGCGATCGATCTGCTTCGCGCGCGCCGACGCTCGATCCGCCTGTTCGCGAAGCTTCCGCGACCGGCCGCGCTGGACGACGTGAGCGGACCGCTCGGCCGGGCGCTGCAGAGGCTCCGGCCGGAGGACGCCGGACTCGTCCTGCTGCAGGCGGCCGGCGGATTCAGCTACGAGGAGCTGGCCGCGATCGAGGGGAAGACGCTCGGCGCGATCCGCTCTCGGCTCTTCCGTGCGCGGCGCGAGCTCGCCCAGCGCTACGACGAGGAGGGCGGGGAATGGTGAGCGACCGCGACGAGCGACTCGCGGCTCGCCTCGGAACGACCTTGCCGTCCGAGCGCGCGGCGGCTGAACGCAACTGGCGCGCGCTTTCGACGACGATCGCCACGCCGGCCCGGCCGCGCTTCGGCGCGCTCCGCGTCGCATTGTCGGCCGCGGCCCTCGTGGCGCTCGTCATCGGCGGGCTCGGCTGGTGGGAGGGCGAGCGTCTCGATGTCGCAAGCGGCGGCCTTCCGGTGCTCTACCGCGAAGAGGTTGGCCGCACGTCGATCGCCAGGGCCGGGATCGACGCGACGCTCGCGATCGCGCAGAAGCACATCGAAGGCGACGCGCGCCTGCGCGTCGTGGGCGTGACGGATGTGCGGCTGGGCGCGGAACGGCTGCCCGCGACGATCGAGCTGCGGTTCCAGGGCGCGGGCGAGGACGGCTACGGCGTGCTGGCGCACAGCGAGGTGAGCGATCCTCGACGTGCGACCGGCTCGACCCGGACCCTGTACGAGGCGCCGTTCCCACCGCTCGGTCTGCGTGAGCGCGCA
>DATJHW010000077.1:0-15470 GCA_035493615.1 Saccharimonadales bacterium (SeqCode)
TCGCTCTTGGACACAAGTACGTCGTGGGCCTACGAGAGGCGTGGGCGGCCTCGTGGACCCTTCCCCGTCCGCCCGATCGCTCGGCTGAAGCAGGTCAAGCAAAGCGGCACGAGCTCGCCACTCGCTCGTGTCACGGGACCAATCCGACCCTGTACCGCGAGGCGCAGAGCTGGCTCGACGTCGTGCTGTCGGATCGCTAGAGCTTCAGCTCCCAGGTCTCGCCGACGAGATCCTTGCCGAAGCTGTGGTGGCTCTCCTCCTCGACGAGCTCGAAGCCGGCCTGCTCGTAGAGGTGGCGGGCCGCGTGGAGCACGCTGTTCGTCCAGAGGCGCAGCGTCTTGTAGCCCGCAGCGCGACTGAACGAGATGCATTCGTCCACCAGTCGCCCGCCGATCCCCAAGCCTCGGGCCTTCGGCTCGACCAGCAGCAGCCGCAGCTTGGCCACCGTCGCCGACTGCCGCACCGCAAACACGCAGCCCACGTTCTCGCCGTCGCGCTCGGCGATCCAGCACCGTTCGCGCTTCGGATCGAGGTGTTCGACGAACTTCCCCACGATGCCCGCGACCAGACCCTCGAACTCCTCGTTCCAGCCGTACTCCTCCGCGTACAGGGCCCCGTGCCGCTGGACGACCCAGCCGTAGTCGCCCGGCCGTGGGCCGCGCAGGACGTACCCGCCGTCTGCCTGAGCGTGCGGCTCGCCCAGGAGGCGCTCCACGGTCCCCATTGCGCCCACGAGCCGCTCCTGGTCCGCCACCGTGAGCCGCGCGAGCTGCGTGCCGATGTCGTCCTTTGACCGGCCGTCGAGGGACGCGAAGACGCGCCTTCCCCGCTTGGTGAGCCGCAGCTCGCTCCGCCGGGCATCCTCGGCCGATGCTCGGCGCTCGATGAGGCCACGCCGGCGGAAGCCGGCAAGGATCCGGCTCAGATATCCGGCGTCGAGCCCGAGCTCCTTGGTCAGCTCAGCGGCGACGGCGTGCTCGCGGTTCGCGACCTCGTAGAGCACCCGCGCCTGGGTCAGCGAGAACGGCGTCTCGAGGTACCCGTCGCGTAGGAGGCCCACCTGGCGCGTATAGAACCGGCTGAACCGGCGCACGTCGGCCACACGCCGATCGAACGCCGGCTTTGGACGGGACGTGGCCGGATGCTTGCTGATGTCAACAATTTAGTTGCCGTTGTCAAGTGTCCGCAGCCAGACCGCGAGCTCACGGTCGCTCAGTCCGGCCGCGTCGAGCTCGGCCTCACCCACCCTGACCACCGGGATCCGGATGACGTACCGCCGCTCGAGCACCGCGTCGGCCGCGATGTCGACGCGCTCGATGGCGAGCGGCCGGTCGAGCCCGATCCGGCGGAGCGCGCGGTGCGTCTCCTCGCAGAGGTGGCAGCCGGCGCGCTCGTACAGCGTGACCGCGAGCGCCGGCGCGCGGTGCGTCCGTAGCCGCGCGAGCGCGAGGCCGCGCCGAAGGTTTCCCCGGAGCACGGCTAGATTGTCGCGGTGAGCCCATTCGCCCGCCCGGAGCTCTTCTGGTCCACCGACCAGGTCGCGGCCAGGGTGAACGACCGCTCGGTGCGGATCGTGGACTGCCGGTTCAGCTTCGGCGCCGAAGCGCGGACCGAGTACCTCGCGGCCCACCTTCCGGGTGCGGTCCACATCGACTGGAGCCGCGACATCGCCGCTCCCCCACCCGCGTCGGGGCATCCGCTCTACATGCTCCAGGAGCCGGCCGACTTCGCCGCGACGATGGCCCGGTTCGGCATCGGCGATGACACGTTCGTCATCGGCTACGACTCCGAGGGCGGACACCACGCCGCCCGGCTCTGGCTCGCGCTACGCCGCTACGGGCACGACGCGATGGCGGTCATGGAGGGCGGGATCCAGAAGTGGGTTCGCGAAGGGCGGCCGGTGGAAGCCGGCGAGGTCACCGTGGAGCCCGCGTCGTTCACACCCCGCCCGCGGCCGGGGGTCATCGCGACCAAGGACGAGGTCCTCGAGACGGTCAGGACGGGCGACCCCTGGCTCCTCGACGTGCGCCGCGACACCGAGTACACGGGCGTCGAGGCGCGGGCGAAGCACGGGGGACACATCCCGGGCGCCGTCAACATCCTCTGGAAGGACGCGCTCCGCGCCGACTGGATGCTGAAGGACCCCGACGAGCTCGAGCAGATGTACATCGATGCCGGCTTCGGGCCCGAGACCGCGACGATCACCTACTGCCAGGCCGGGGTCCGCGCAGCCTTCACGCATTTGGTGCTTACAGCGCTCGGCCATGACGACGTGCGGACGTACGACGGCTCGTGGGAGGAGTGGGGCAACCGCGACGACGTGCCGATCGTCGTCGGGCGAAGCTGACCTACCCTTGGCTCACGAGATGAAGATCGGGTACAAGGCCTCGGCCGAGCAGTTCGGCGCTCAGGAGCTGCTGCGGTTCGGCCTCCTCGCGGAGGAATTCGGCTTCGACAGCGTGACCGTGAGCGATCACTTCCAGCCGTGGCGCCATCACGGCGGCCAGGCGCCGAACGCGTTCGTGTGGCTTGGCGCGCTCGCCGCGCAGACCCAGCGCGTGCGGCTCGGGACGAGCGTCGCGACGCCGACGTTCCGCTACCACCCCGCACTCGTCGCGCAGATGGCGGCGACGATCCAATCGCTGGCCGGCGGCCGGTTCTTCCTCGGCATCGGCACGGGCGAGTCGATGAACGAGGTCCCGCTCGGGATCGCGTGGCCGGAGATCAAGGAGCGATTCGCACGGATGAAGGAAGCCGCCAAGCTCATGGGCAAGCTCGGCCGGGAGGACTTCGTCACATTCGACGGCGACTTCTACAAGACGAAGAACGCGACCATCTACGAGCGGCAGCAGTCCGGGCCGGTGCCGCTGTACATCGCGGGGACCGGCGAGTCCGCGGCGCGGCTGGCCGGGCGTGTTGCGGATGGGTTCATCTGCACGAGCGGCAAGGGCGAGGAGCTCTACAGCTCGAAGCTGCTGCCCGCGGTCCGGGAGGGCGCGGCGAAGGCCGGCCGCGACCCGAGGAGCATCGAGCTCATGATCGAAGTGAAGGTGTCATACGACACCGACGCGCGGCGGGCGCTCGAGGACACCAAGCACTGGGCGGCGCTCGCGCTTCCCGGCGACCAGAAGGTCGGCGTCGAGGACCCGCGCGAGATGGAGCGGCTTGCGTCCGCGCTCAGTGCCGAGCAGGCGGCGTCGCGATGGATCGTGTCGACCGACCCGGCCGAGATCGTGGAGCGCGTCGGCGCCTACGCGGACATGGGCTTCGACCATCTGGTGATCCACGGTCCGGGGCCCGACCAGGAGCGGTTCATGAAGCTCTTCCAGAAGGACGTGCTGCCGGGGCTGCGCGCGCGAATTCCGCGCGGCGAGGTCAGCCCCGCTCGCTCGACGGCACCATCACGAACGTGAGCGCGGCCGCGCCGACCGCGAAGGCGACCGCGGCGGCGAGCGCGACCGGCGTCGAGATCGCGAGCAGGGGTCCGGACAGCGCCGAACCGACCGGGATCCCCGAATAGTTCAGGTGCATCGAGACCGCGAAGGCGCGGCCGAACCACGCCGGATCGGTCACCCGCTGACGCAGCGAGAACAGCGCGACATCCATGACCGAGCTGCCCAGGCCCACCAGCACGACGCCGAGCACGAGGTCGCCCAGCGCTGACCCCATCGCGATCGCGGCGATCCCGGCGCCGATCCCGAGGATGCCCCCGACGAGCATCGGCCGCTCGCGGCCAACGCTACCGAGCCGGCCGGCGGTGAGGCCGCCGACGATCCCGCTGACGCCCATGATCGACCAGAGCACGCCGACGACCTGCACCCCGCCGTAGCCGCCCTCGAGCACCTTCACCGGCAACGCGACGATGAGGATCCCCTGCCCCAGGTTCACGACCGACATCCCGACCGCAAGTCCGCGGAGCGCCTGATTGCGCACGACGTAGAGGACCCCGGCGCGCGCCTCGGCGAGCAGGCCGACGCGATCCTCACGATCGGACGGCACGTCGTGGACCGCGACGAGCGTGATCGCACCGGCGAGGAACACGACCGCCGTCGCGGCGATCGCGGCCTCGGGCGAGTAGAACGCGACGATCGCGCCGGCGAGCGGCGGGCCAAGCACCGTCGTGATCATGTAGAACATCGAATCCACCGCGTTGGCGCGATCCCACAGCCGCGACGGGATGACGAGTGGGAACAGCGACCGCGAGCCGCTCGTGCCGAGCGGGTTCATGAGCGAGCTGAACACCACGAGCGCGAGGATCGCCGGCAGCGGCGCATGAAGGTTGGCGAGCACGACGATGCCCGTGAGCGCGATGGCCGACGCGGTGTAGTCGGCGACCATGAGCCGCACGCGGCCGTACCGGTCGAGGAGCGCCCCGGCAAGCGGGCTCACGATCACCCCGGGCGCGATCGCGAGGAACACGCTGATGCCCGCGAGCGACGCCGAGCCGTACCGCTGCAGGACGAACAGGACGAGCGCGAGCTGCCACATGGAGGCGCCGGCGCGCACGAGCAGCGTGGCCGCCGCGAGCCGCGGGAAGCCCGGCACGTGAAGGAGCGCGCGGTAGCTCGTGGTCGGGGCCGCGGTCGCCTCCACTAGGCGTGGGCCATGGCGCGCAGCTCCGCGGCGAGGTCCGCGGGCACGTCGGCCTCGACGTCGATGCCCCGCTCGGAGTACTCCTCCCGCCGCAGCGCGCCACGCTCGCGGATCCGCTGGATCATCGCGCCGCCCCGGTCGTACGGCAGCGTGAGCCGGATCTTCGTCCAGCTCGCCCGGGCGGCCTCGGCGAGCCGCTGACGCAACGCCTCGATGCCCTCGCCCGTCCGCGCGGAGACAAGGATCGCCCGCGGGAACTCCGCGCCGAGCGCCTCGCGCAGGGCGTCGCCCTCGGCGTCGCGCAGGAGGTCGGCCTTGTTCAGGACCAGCAGCTGTGGCCGCGCGCCGAGCTCGAGCGACGCGAGGGTGTCCTTGACCACGCGCATCCGCTCGTGGAGGTTCGGGTGCGAGACGTCGGCGACGTGGACGAGCAGGTCGGCATCAGCCAGCTCCTCGAGCGTCGCGCGGAACGCGGCGACGAGCGTCGGCGGCAGCTTGTTCACGAATCCGACGGTGTCGGACACGAGCAGGTTGACCCCGTCGCCGACCGCCGCCCGGCGGGTGGTCGGATCGAGCGTCGCGAACGGCTGATCCGCGACCAGCACGTCGGCGCCGGTGAGCCCGTTGAGCAGCGTCGACTTCCCTGAGTTCGTGTAGCCGACCAGCGCGGCGAGGAACAGCCCGTCCTTCGCGCGCGATTGACGCGATCGCCCGCGCTGCTCCGCCACCGTCGCGAGGCGCTCCTTCAGCTCCTGGATCCGGCGGCGGATCACCTGTCGGTCGCTCTCGAGCTTCGACTCGCCGGGGCCGCGGGTGTTGATCCCACCGCCGAGCCGCGACATCTCCTTGCCGAGCCCGGCCAGGCGCGGCATCCGGTACTCCATCTGCGCCAGCTCCACCTGGAGCTGGCCCTCACGCGAGCGTGCATGGCGCGCGAAGATGTCCAGGATCACCGCGGATCGGTCGATGACCCGGACGCCGAGCAGCTCCTCGAGGTTCTTCTGCTGCTTCGGGGAGAGCTCGTCGTCGCACACGATGAGGTCGGCGCCCAAGCGGCCGCGCTCGATCGCGAGCTCCTCGGCCTTGCCCTTGCCGACCCAGGTGTTCGGATCGGGCGTGCGCCGGTGCTGCGTCGTCTGCCCGATGACCGTCGCGCCGGCCGCGACCACGAGCGTCGCGAGCTCCTCCAGCGAGTCCTCCGCCTCGAGGGCATTGCCTTGCTGCTCGAGGCCGACGAGGTACGCGCGCTCGGCCGGCACAGCGGTGTCGAAGGTCATGCGTCTCCAGAAAAGACATACTCGGCCGGGCCGGCGAGCTCATAGCGCTCGTCCCGCGGCCGGACGACGAGTGTGCCACCCGGCAGCCGCACCCGGACCGTATCGCTCGTCACATCGCCTCGCGCGATCGCCGCCGCGACCGCGGCGCACGAGCCCGTCCCGCACGCGAGGGTCTCCCCCACTCCGCGTTCGTGCACGCGAAGGGCGACTTCGCCCGCGCCGCGTGGGGTGAGCGCGCCGACATTGGCCGGTCCCGCGAGCGCCGTCGACGCGGCGGCCAGCGCGGCGAGATCCTCGCTCGCGGGATCGTCGACGAAGATCATCACGTTCGGGTTCCCGACGCGCACCATGCGTGCCTCGCGGCCGTCGACCTCGAGCGTCCGGCCGAGCTGCGGTGCGGCGAGCTCGATCGCGAATCCCTCGGGATCCCGCCACGCCCGCACGACGCCGCTGGCGGTGTCGAGCTCGAGGTCGTCGCCGCCGTTGCGATCGAGGAGGTACCGCGCGACACATCGCGATCCGTTTCCACAGGCGTCCGCGATCGAGCCGTCGGCGTTGTGGATGACGAGCGGCCAGCGCCTACCGGCGGGCGCGCCGATCACGAGGATCCCGTCGGCGCCGATGCCCGTGCGGCGATCGCAGAGCGCCCGCCCCCGCGCTGCATCGATCTGCACGGCTTCGTCCACGACGATGAAGTCGTTCCCGCAGCCGTGCATCTTGGTGAACTTCAGGCCGGGACCTCCTCCAGGAGCGTGAGCGGATCGATCGCGGTCGGATCGACCCACCGGATCTCCGGATCGCGCCGGAACCAGGTCATCTGCCGCCGCGAGTACGCCCGCACGTCCTTCGCCGTCGCCGCGATCGCAGCGTCCAGACCGACCTCGCCGCGGAGATGCGCGGCCCAGTGAACGTAGCCGTGCCCGCTCATGCTCGGGAGGCGCGGGTCGAGGCCCGTTTCGACCAGGCGCCAGGTCTCCTCAAGCACGCCCCCGTCGACCATCTGCCGGACACGCGCGCCGATGCGCTCGTCGAGCCACGCGCGCGGCGGATCGAGGCCGACGCGCCGAGCCGCGACCCCGACCTCGCGCTGCTGCGGGACGCGCCCCGCCAACGTGGCGAGCTCGAGATACCTGACGACCCGCCGGGCGTTGCGCGGGTCGACGCGCTCCGCCGCGGCGGGATCGATCCGAGCGAGATCGCGATGGAGCGCCGCTGCACCTTCAGTCTCGGCGCGTCGCTCGAGCCCCGCCCGGACCTCCGGATCGGTCGGCGCAGCGTCGAGGAGCAATCCGTCGAGGAGGGCGCGCACGTAGAGGCCCGTCCCGCCCACGACGTACGCGATCTTGCCGCGCGAAGCGATGTCGGCGAGGGCGGCGCGCCCGTCGCGCTGGTAGCGCGCCGCGTCGTACGCCTCGGACGGATCGACCAGATCGATGCAGTGGTGCGGGACGCGCCGGCGCTCCGCGGCGGTCGGCTTCGCGGTGCCGATATCCATCCCGCGGTACACCTGCCGCGAGTCCGCGGAGACGATCTCGCCGCCGCTCCGCGCGGCCGCGCGCAGCGCGAGCGCGCTCTTGCCCGAGGCGGTCGGTCCGACGATGGCAATGACCGTCACTGCGCCGCCTCGGTGGCCGCGAGCCCTCGCCGGGCGGCCTCGACCGTCGCGGCGTCGGGGTCGCGGTCTCCGTACCGCAGATCCTCGTACGCCCGCACCAGCACCGTCGCCGCCTCGTTCCGGGGCGTCGCGATGACGCTGCGGTCGTGATGCTCGCCCGGCGTCTCGCCCGCGGCGCGCCAGGGGATGCCGGTCGCGTCGCCGCGTGCGAGGTACCGCCAGTACAGGGCCCGCAGCGCGCCGGCTGGCGTGCCGTCGTCGCGGGGCGGAGCCGGTCTCGGGGTGCGTCGCGGCAGCAGGCCGGCGAGGAACGCGCCGATGCCCTCGCCGGCCGATGGCTCGCGGTCGAGCGTCGCGCCCTCCGGCAGGGTCTGCCTCCGTTCGCGCGCCATCCGATCCACGAGGATGATCACCACGACCAGGGCGACGAGTCCGATCACGATCTCCACCGCGCCGACGACGAACGGGCGGGTTGCCTCGATCTGCCGCAGCGCCTCGGCCTCCTCTGCGTCGCTGAGCGGTGGCGCGAGCTGCCGCAGCGGCGGGAAGCTCCCGCCGCGGAAGAGCGATTGGATGACGTTCACGAAGAACTCGGCGACGTAGCCCATCGCGAGAAGGAAGCCGTAGAGCAGGTTCCCGATGATCGGCGCCACGAGATCGCCGCCCTGCCGGATGAGCTCGCCGGTGAACGGTGCGAAGATCGCGCCGATGACCGACAGGATCGCGAGGAGGATCGCGGTGCCCGATGCGGTGGTCCGGGCGGTATCGCCGTGAGCCTCACGGCCCGCGAGGGCCAACTCCTCCGCGGATCGGGCGAGTGACAGCGCGACGCCGGTCGCTGCGGTCGCGATGAGGCCCGCGATGACCAGCCCGGTGCGGTCCACCGCGCCGGGCAGCAGTGCTGTGATCGCGGTCACCCCGATCGCGGCAAAGCCCGAGTTCCGTGCGTCCGACCAGCGCACGAGCGACCGCGCGACGGTGAGGTTGCGCCATACGAATGCCTCCCCGACGATGCCGAACAGGATGATCCGGGTCAGGATCATGAGGCCGTCCGGATGCGGCGGCGCGAAATAGACGCCGGCCGCGGCGGCCCCGGCGATCGCGACGAGCGCGATCGCCGTGTTCTGGCGATCCGCCCGCGCGTCGCGAAGGATGCTCGCCAGCACGATGCCGACCCCGGCGAGCGCAAGCACCGCCGTCACGATCGGCACCGCCCGGTCGCCGCTCGTGAACACCTGCGCCGCGGTCACCAGGGCGGCGAACAGCACGGCCTCGATGAGGCTGCGCCCCACGAGGAGCGCGGCGACCGCGGCCTGCGTGTTACCCCGCCGCACGCCGCGCCCCGATCCGCAGGCTGTCGACGGAGATGTCGGCGGCGTGCAGCCGCGCCCGCACGCCCTCCTCGGGCTCCTCGATCGCGACCGCGAGGATCCGGTGGTGGGCCCGGCGAAGTGCGAGCAGCGCCCCGGCGAGATGAGGCCCGAGCACCGGCGTGACGCAGACGAGCGTCGCGCCCCAGGGCAGCCGACCGCGCTCGCGGAGGAAGACCGCCTCGGGCGAGTGCGACGCGTACGGCCCGAGTCGCGCGAGGATCTCGAGGCTGCGCGTGAGCGGCCGCGGGCCGCGGCCGAGCGCCGAGCGCGGACGCTCGTGCGTGACGTTGTCGATGCCGTTGGTCACGAGGCCCACCTGCCGGCCGGCGTCCGCCGCGAGGCGGATGAGCTCGGCCGTGGCCGAGATGACCGTCTCGGCGGCCTCGGGATCGGCCTGGATCCAGTACTGGTCGTAGGTCGCCACGTTCAACAGGAAGACCGCGTCGAGGCTCGTCGCCGGCTCGTACACCTTCGTCTGCAGCGACCCCAGCCGGGCGGACGCCTTCCAGTGGATCTCTTTCCGGGCATCTCCGGTCCGATGCTCGCGTACGCCGCGGAAGCGGAGCGGATCGGGCAGCAGGCCACGCTTCGTCGCGGTCTCGGCGAGCGGTCTCAACGACGGGCGATGGCGGTCCGCCACGCTCAACGGCGTCGGATAGACGACGATGGCCGCATGCGGTTCGACGACGGCGTCGACGCTCGTAAATCCAAGCCAGTCCCCACTGCGGAGCCGGATCGGACCGAGCTCGTACGCGCCGCGCTGTCTCGCGCGAAGGGCGAACGCGAGGGTCACCCGCTCGTTGCCCCGCGGCGCGAAGCCCGCGCCCACGCTGCCTCGCGGCATGCCGGGCATCGCGGGCTCAGGGTCGATACCCTCGGGAAGGGCGAGCCGTATCTCGAGCCACGGCATCGGGAACGGCTTCCGGTTCGCGATGAAGATGCGCGCGCTGAACGCGTCGCCGGCGACCATCCGCGACGGCGTGATCTCGATCCGGACCTCGACGCCTCGGAGCGCGATCCGCGAGGTGAAGAACGACACCGCCCAGCCGGCGAGGGCCGCGGCTGCCGCGAGGAGCACGACCGGCTCGCGCGTGACGGCCGCGGCGCCGAACAGCACGAGGGCGATCGGCCACGGGAACAGGCCGGTGCGCTGGACGGTCATGCGACCGGCCGAGGCTCCTCGGCCGGAACGGGCACGCGGCCGAGGACCTCGTTCACGACCGCGGCGGACGTGCGGCCGCGCATCTGGGCGTCGGCATCCAGAAACAGGCGGTGGCGCAGGACCGCGGGGGCCTGCCGCTTCACGTCGTCCGGGAGCACGTAGTCGCGGCCACGGATGGCCGCGCGCGCCTGTGCCGCTCGGAACAGGGCGATCGACGCACGCGGGCTCGCGCCGAGCTCGACACCGGAGATGCCGCGAGTCGCTCGGACGACCGCGGCGATGTAGCCCCGGACGGCGTCGCCGATCCGCACGCCGCGCACGGCGTCGCGGAACCGAGCCAGCGCAGTCCGGTCGAAGATCGCCTCGAGCGTGCCCGTGTCGAGCGTCGCCGCGCCGTGGACGCGCAGCATCTCGTCCTCCTGCACGTCGGTCGGATAGCCGAGGTTGAGCAGGAAGAGGAACCGGTCCAGCTGCGCCTCGGGCAATGGGAATGTGCCCTCGAGCTCGATCGGGTTCTGGGTGGCGATCACGAAGAACGGATCGGGCAGCTGATGGGTCGTCTCGTCGACGGTCACCTGCCGCTCCTGCATCGCTTCGAGCAGGCTCGACTGCGCGCGCGGCGTCGCGCGGTTGATCTCGTCGACCAGCACGACGTTCGCCATGAGCGGACCGGGGCGATACTCGAACCGGCCCGCGCGTTGATCGAAGATCGAGACGCCGGTGATGTCCGAAGGCACGAGGTCAGGCGTGCACTGCACGCGGCGGAAGTCGAGGTCGAACGACCGTGCGACCGCGCGCGCGAGCGTGGTCTTCCCGACTCCGGGCACGTCGTCGAGGAGCACGTGCCCTTCGACGAGGAGCGCGGCGAAGAGCTGCTCGACGGCTTCGTCCTTGCCCACGACCACCCGACCGACCTGCGACACGAGCCGCTCGGCGGCTGCCTTGACCTCGTCCGTCAAATCAGGTCGCCGGGGTCGCGGTGCTCGCCGCGCTCGCGAGCCTGCCGGACCGGATCGTGTTCGCCGTCGCGAGCGCGAGCGCGAGCGCGAGGAACGCCGCGAGGCCGTGCAGGCCGAGCTGCACCGGGTCCGTGATCTGCAGCGCGAACGGACTGAACGCGCGCTCGATGAAGAGGATGAGCGCCAGGGCCATCAGCAGGCGGAGCGCGATCGTGCCCCCGTGGACCGCGCGGGTCGCGACCGTGAGGATGACCACGGCGTAGAGGTATACGAGCCAGCCGGCGGACTCGAGGGACACGCCCCATCCGATCCCGCCGGGGAGATACCCGGCCCGAGCACCGTCCGCGACGAGGACCCCGGCGAGCAGGAGGGTGAGGAGTCCGAGGAGCCACGCCGACCTCGAACCGGGAACCTGGACGCTCGTCACCGTCGTCGCAGGAACAGCGGGCATCGCGAGCGGAAGCGTCGGGTCGGGCCGCGGGCTCGCCGAGTCGAGCGCGAGCATCGCGTCCATGTCCGCGGGCACGAGGCTGTGCCCGAGCCGCCACACGCGGACCGCGCCGACCAGGATGATGAGCTCCACGATCGCCGTCGCGAGGTGGACCACGATCGCTTCCAACGGCGTCGGCCCGAGGACGAAGGCCGTGACCGGACGTTCCACGATGAAGAACATCGAGAGCGCGATGCGGCCAAGGAGGGTGCGCTCGCTCCCGCGCGCGACCGCGATGGTCATCAGGAGGTTCGCGAAGGCGAAGAGATACGAGGTCCAGCCGACGCCTTTGTGATCGTCGAATCCGCCCGTCCCGGCGACGTTGTGGTCGAGGATGCCGTCGGCGATGAAGAGGACCGTCGCGAGCAGCATGAGGACGACGACCGGGCGCATCGCGCGAGCCATCAGTCCCCTCCCACGGCCGTCGTCATGGTAGCGGCGGCCTGCCCGCCCCGGCGCGCTTCGAGGGCGGCGATGGTCTCCGGCGGCACGAACACGCCTCCGAGCGGCGCGCCATGGTCGCCCCGGCCGTGGAAGTCGCTGCCGCCCGTCGGGACCAGGCCATAGCGGCGTGCGAGCGACAGGCACGCGGCCGTCGTCTCCGGCGGGTGGGAACCGTAGTACGCCTCGATCCCGGCGAGGCCCGCCGCGACGACGAGCGGCATGAGCTCGTCGAGCCCGATGACGGTGAAGGGATGCGCGAGCGAAGGTACGCCACCGTGCGCGACCACGAGCTGCACGGCTTCGAGCGGCGAGAGGCCGACGCGCGACACGTATGCCGGCGCGTCCTTCGCGATGAGCGTGTCGAACGCGCTGTCATACGTGGGGACGTGGCCAGCCTCGAACAGGGCCTGCGCCAGGTGCGGTCGCCCGAGCGAGCCGCCCTGCGCGATCTCCATCACCCGGGCGAGCGCGATCGGATAGCCGAGCGCATTCAGCTTCTCCACCATGAGCTCGATGCGCTTACCGCGGTGCTCACGCAGCCAGCGCAGCCGATCCTCGAGCGCCGCGTCGGCAGGATCGAGGAAGTAGCCGAGGATGTGAACGTCGCCCCATTCCGACTCGGTGTTGAGCTCGGTCGACGGGATCACCCGCACGCCAACCCGCTCCCCCACCGCCATGGCCTCGGCCGCGCCGGCGAGGGTGTCGTGATCGGCGAGCGCCTGGATCTTCACCCCGCGCGCGGCGGCCCGCTCAACGAGGGCGCCCGGCTCGAGCGCGCCGTCCGACCGCAGCGAGTGCGTGTGCAGATCGATCGGATAGCCGACGCTCACTTGCGGGCCGTGATCTCGTACACGTGGCCGTCCGGCCCGTAGAAGTGCGACCACGCGCTCGACTCCGCCTCGTGGACCTCGCCGATGAATCGGATGCCCTTGGCCTCCATCTCCCCGCGCGCGGCGACGACGTCATCGACCTCGAAGCCCGGGACGGGCGCCACCATGAACTCATGCCCGTCCGCGATCCCCTTCGGCCCGAACACCTCGAGCGTGTCGCCGTTCTCGGCCTCGAATACGGCGAAGTCGTCCTCCTCCATCCGCAGGCGCAGACCGAGCGTGTCACGCGCGAACGCCACCGTCTCGGCGTAGCGGGCCGTCGGCGTCCCGAGCCAGCGAATGCCTCGAACTCTCACCCGTGATGGATCCGATCGACGCGCTCGATCGAGCGAGCCGTGCCCGTTGCGTCGTCGGCATCGATGAGGACGCTCCCGAAGACGACCGGGCCGTCCCCGACCTCGAACCGCTTCGGCATCCCGGTACGGAAGCGCTCGACGATCACCTCGGTGCGCATCCCGAGGATCGAGTCGCGCGGGCCGACCATGCCCGTGTCGCAGACGAGCGCGGTGCCCTTGGGCAGGACGCGGGCGTCGGCCGTCGGCACGTGGGTATGGCTCCCGACCACCGCGGTGACCCGTCCGTCGAGGTGCCAGCCCATCGCGAGCTTCTCGCTCGTCGCCTCAGCGTGCCAGTCGAGGACGGTGATCTTCGCGTCCGACCGCGCCAGCAGATCGTCCAGCGCGCGGAACGGATCGTCCGCGGGCGCCATGAAGGTCCGGCCGATCGCGTTCACGACGAGCGCGCCCTTCGCCGTGAGCGAGCCGCGCCCGGGATTGTTCTCCGGCAGGTTGATCGGACGGAGAACGAAATCGAGCGTCTCGATCTCGGCCATGAACTGCCGCTGGTCCCAGATGTGGTTGCCCGTCGTGACGACGTCGGCGCCGGCAGCCTGCAGCTCGCGCGCCGTCTCGGCGGTCAGCCCGGCCCCGCCCGCGGCGTTCTCGCCGTTCACGATCGCCAGGTCGATCCGCAGCTCGTCGCGTAGCCCGGGCAGGAGCGCGGCCACCGTGTCGCGGCCCGGCCGGCCGACGACGTCTCCGACGAACAGGATGCGCATCGCGGCTACTTCGCGTAGTCGACGGAACGCGTCTCCCGGATGACCGTGATCTTCACCTGGCCCGGGTACTGCAGCGTGTCCTGGATCTTCTGCGCCATGTCCCGCGCGAGCCGCGCAGCGTGGAGATCGTCGATCTCGCCGGGTTTCACCATGACGCGGACCTCGCGCCCGGCCTGGATGGCGAACGACTTCTCGACGCCAGGGAAGCTGTTCGCGACGGCTTCGAGCTCCGTGAGCCGCTGGATGTAGTTCGAGACGATCTCACTGCGTGCGCCGGGACGGGCCGCGCTGATCGCGTCGGCCGCGGAGATGAGCGTGCCGACCATCGTCACCGGCTCCACGTCGCCGTGGTGGCCGACCACGCCGTCGATGACCGTCTGCGGGAACCCGTATCGCTTGAGCAGCTCTCCGCCGATCACGGTGTGCGCGCCCTCGACCTCGTGGTCGATCGCCTTCCCGATGTCGTGGAGCAGGCCCGCGCGCTTCATCGTCTGCTGGTCGTAGCCCGTCTCCGCCGCGAGCATCCCGGCCACGTGAGCGACCTCGACCGAATGGCGAAGGACGTTCTGGCCGAACGACGTGCGGAAGTGCAGTCGTCCGAGGTACTTCACGAGGTCCGGATGGAGCGCGCCGATGCCGACCTCGTACACCGCGGCCTCACCGGCCTCCTTGATCGACTGGTCGATCTCGGTGCGCGCCCGGCCCACGGCCTCCTCGATGCGCGCCGGGTGGATCCGGCCGTCGACCAGCAGCCGCTCGAGCGCGCGCTTCGCGACCTCGCGGCGGATCGGGTCGAAGCCTGACACGACGACGGTCTCCGGGGTGTCGTCGATGATCACGTCGACGCCGGTGAGCGTCTCGAGCGCGCGGATGTTGCGGCCCTCACGGCCGATGATCCGGCCCTTCATGTCGTCGCTCGGGAGCGCGACGGCTGTCACGGAGTGCTCGGTGGTGTGCTCCGCGGCGTAGCGCTGGAGGGCCATGGTGAGGATCGCGCGCGCTTTGTCGTCCGCCCGCTCGCGAGCCTCGGCCTCGTACTCGCGGACCTTGCGGTTCGTGATGTCGCGCATCTCCTCCTCGACGCTCTCGAGGAGCAGCGCGCGGGCCTCGTCCTGGCTCAGGCCGGCCACGCGGGCCAGCTCGACCTTCTGCTCCTGCTGGAGCTGTTCGATCTTCGCTCGCTCGGCCTCCAGCGACGCTTCCTTCTCGGTGAGCTTCTTCTCGCGTCCGGTCAGCTCGGCCACCTGGGCGTCGAGCTGCTCGTCCTTCTTGTCGAGCCGGCTCTCGTACCGTTGGAGCTCGGCTCGACGCTCGCGGTTCTCGTTCTCGGCGGCTTTCGCGACTTTCAGGGCCTCGTCCTTGGCCTCGAGGATGATGTCCTTCTGCTTGGTCCGGGCATCAGCGAGCAGGCGGTCGGCGTTCGCGCGAGCGGTCGTCTCGCTGTTGAGCGCGATGCTCCGGCGCACGAGGAGGGCGATCCCGAAGCCGACGAGCAACCCGGCGACGAGGGCGATGACGCCCACGACGAGGTTGTCGGGCATGACCAGAATCCTTTCCGTGTGCCCGCGTACGCGAAGTCGGCGCCGTTGTGAGGGCGCAGGCCCCCGTCC
>DATJHW010000078.1:0-9100 GCA_035493615.1 Saccharimonadales bacterium (SeqCode)
TCACGTAGGACGCGATGCGAGTCGGCGACCACCGGCGTCGGCGCCGGCGCCGCGTGGTCGACGAAGACGCCGACCTTGGTCGTGTCCCACACCGTCGCCTTGCCGAGATCCTTGAGGCCCGCCATCACCGCGTCGATGACCGAGTCGTGGACCATGACCCGTGAGATCGGCACGATGACGAGGTCGCCCGCCTGAACGTCGCGGCCCGACTGCCGCGACAGGATCAGCTCCGCGAGCGTCTTAGGCAACGACCCACTCGCGCAACAGGTTGTCGAGCTGATCCATCGAGAGGGGTCCGGCGTCGGCGAGCGCCTTGATCTGCTTCGTGATCGTCCGCAGCTCGTCCTTCCCGAACGTGAGGCCGAGCTCCTCGGCCCGCTTGCCGACGGCGTTGTGCCCGGTGAGCCGGTGCGCGATGTTCATCGTGCGGGTGAGGCCGAAGTCGGCGGGATCGAGGATCTCGTAGCTGTTCGGGTTGACGTAGATCGCCTTCGTGTGCATCCCGGCCTTGTGGTGGAAGGCGTACTTCCCGGTGACGTACTCGTCGAACGGGATCTCGATCTTCACCAGCGATGCGACGAGCTCGTCGAGCTGCTTCAGCTTGGGCAGGTCGTATTGCTTCTTGATCCGGACCGGATCGTCCGCGTACATCCGGGCGATGAACCCGCCGAGCGGGGTGATGCCGTTGCGCTCCCCGATGCCGAGAACGCTCGTGTCGATGTGCGTCGCGCCCCCCTCGAGGATGCTGTAGCTGTTGGCGATCGCGCAGCCGGCATCGTTGTGGCCGTGGAACTCGATGTCGCAGCTGATGTGATGCCGCAGCTCGACGGCGAGCGCGTAGCACTGCCGGGGCGTCGCGATCCCGACGGTGTCCGCGACCCCCACCCGGTTCACGCCCATCTTGTCGACGGCCTGGTAGACGCGCAGAAGGTCGCCCTCGGTCGAGCGAAAGCTGTCTTCGCTCGAGAATCGGACCTCCTTCCCGTGATCTTTGATGAACTCGATGACCCGGCTCGCCTCGACGATGATCTCGTCCACGCTCTTGCCGTGCGAGAACTCTCGGAGGAACGACGACGTCCCGAAGAGAATGTCGATCCCGGTGACGCCGGACTCCACGGCGACGCGGGCGTCATCCATATGGCACCGCACGTGCGTAAGGACCTTTGCATGGAGGCCGAGCGACGCGATCATCCGCAGGTCCTCGCAGGACTGCGGGGACGCGACCGGCGAGGTCAGCTCGATGTACTCGACCCCGAACTCATCCAGCAGCTTCGCGATGGCCACCTTGTCCGCCGTCGTGAAGTGGGCGTTCGAGAACTGCTCGCCCTCGCGGAGCGTGGAGTCGATGATCGCGAAGCGCTCGATCGGCACGCCGTTCCTCCCTCGTCGGGCATGAAAAAAGGCCGGTCGCGCTACGTGCGCACCAGCCTCCGACGTCGATATCGAAGCCCTGCTGCGGTCAGCGCTCCGCGGCGGAGTGCCCTCTCCGTCGCGACAGCCCGCGTCCTTCCGGAACGCGGACCAGATGACGATCCCGAGTCGGATCGCCCTCTCCGGCGGAACACCCCTGGTCGCCGCGTCGGCGGAAGCTCGTTCCTCGACGGCGGTACTGGTGCCCGCACCTCTGGCCGGCATCGCGTATTCAGTTGTGCGGGCAGTCTAGCGAATCGCGGATGCGGACCGCTAGGGTTTCGGGGCGACGGTGCGGCGGAGGGCCCAGCTCGGCTTCTTCGTGATGTCGTCGAGCCGGACGTGGGTGTAGGCGTGGACCGCGAGCTCGTGCGCGGAACGCTCGGCGCTTGCGGCCAGGAGAGAATTCATGGAGCCTTGCTCGGTGACCGCGAAGCGGACGTCACAGCCGCCGTAGCGGCACGGGAATCCTCCGGATCGCATCCGATCACATCCTTCGGGCGACCCTGCACCCGTCAGAGAGGACCGTAACATGCGCACCCCGGCATTCCTCCAGACGCGCGTCGAGCGACTCGAGCGGGCGCGCGACGTGAGCGGGATCGTCGCGATCCTTTCCGACCGCCACGAGAAGACGTACGAGCGCGCGCACGCCGCCAAGGCGCTCGCCGACCTCGCCGAACGTCTCGGCGACCACCGCGGGCGTGCGGTGGCCATCCTGCTCGAGGCCGCCGACGAGCCCACCGAGGTCCGCCGGTGGGCGCTCCTGGCTCTCGCCGAGCTGCACGAGCCGGCGGCGCTGCCGGCGTTCCGCCGCGCGGCGCACGACGGGGACTGGATGATCCGGATCTTCGCGGCCCACGGCTTCGACCGGCTCAGGGCCCACGAATCGCTCATCGAGGTGGTCGCGTTGCTCGCCGACCGCGAATCGGGCGTCCGCGAGGCGGCTGCCTCCGCCCTCGCGAGCATCGGGGACGGCCGGGTGCGGCCGCTCCTCGAGCGAGCCGCGGTCACGGACCCCTATCCATGGGTCCGTGAGGCCGCGCGCGACGCGCTGACGGTACTGGGCGGCTAGATCCGCCCTACCGGACCGGCGCCGGCGGCGTTGAGGCCTTGCAGGTGATCGTCTTGCCGGCCTTCAGGACGTCGGCGATGCTCGGACCACCGGGTGTGCTCTGCTCGCGGACTGTGTCGAACCGGCAACGGTTCCGGTCGCCGCCGTCGGCGCCTGCGCCGCCGGTGACGCCGCGCCGCCACACGCGGCCAGCGCGATCGCCGCGCCGGGCAAAACGATAGAAAGTCGCATCATTTCCGGCCCCTCGCCGTCGTCGGAAGGCGCCGCCCATGGCACTCTGTTTGCCTCACCACGAACGCGATGCGCACCACCGACCGGCCGCTGATCCTCGTCGTGAACGACGACACCGCGTTCCTGCAGCTCATGGAGCAGCTGCTCGAAGACGAGGGCTATGAAGCCGAGTCGTTGAAGTCCACGAAGAACGCGATCGAGCACATCAAGAAGCGCTGTCCGGCGCTGATCATCCTGGACGTGCGCATCAATAACGAGGAGGCCGGTCTGCTGCTCCTCGACCTCATCACCCTGGACCCCGAAACGCGGTCGATCCCGGTGGTCATCGCGAGCGCGAACCTGAAGGCCCTCTCCGGCCGGGAGGACGAGCTCCGGGCAAAAGGGATCTACGTGATCGCCAAGCCCTTCGACATCGACGATCTGGTGGCTTTGCTCCGCAGCGCGCTCTGGCGCGACGAACCGGCCAAGCGCGCGGGCTAGAGCTCCCCGCTCAGCTCGCGAGGCGGCGCCACCCGGACGAAGTACTCACGACCGAGCATCTCGTGCAGCATCGCCTGCGGGAAGAGCTCGGCATCGATCGGGAATTGGGTGCGATGTGCCGCGATCGCGCGGATCTTCTGGTCGACGTGGGCCGTGACGTCGATCGCGGTCGTCGGCTGTTCCCCCGCCCAGGCGACCGGGCCGCCGGCCTCGCCGCCGGTCAGTGACGCACCGGGCCCGCGGCCGCCGAACGCGGTCGGCGCGGCCGGCGAGAACACCAGGCAGGTGACCGCGTCGATGGCGATCACGTGCGCCGAACGTGGCTGCTCGTAGACGAGGGCGAGCTCGCCGAAGAACTCACCGGGCCCGAGCTCGCGGAGCGTACGCAGCTCTCCGGGCCTGGACTCATCCGCGACCTGCGCCGTGCCGGAGACGATGAGGAAGAGGCTCGTGCCGACCTCGCCCTGCTCGACGATGTACGTCCCGGCCGGGAACCACCGGACCTCGATGAAATCCCCCGCGTAGCGGAGCGTTGTCGACTCCTCGGCGAACAGCGACAGCGATCGCACGAAGTCGGGTCCGCCGCGGAAGCGCGACTCGAGCGACACGAGCCAACGGGCGAGCCGGTCGAGCATGAGCAGCCGGCTGCGCGCGAAGTGGCTGTGATAGAGCCGCGCGTCGGCGGGCAGACCTGCGGCTTCGAACGCGCGGGTCGTCGCGGCACTGATGGTCACGTGATCCGGATGGCCGTACGCGCCGTCCTCGCCGAACGTGATGACGACGTCCGGGCGGAAGTCCCGGATGGTATCGGTCACGCTGCGCACCAGCGTCTCGAAGTCAGCCTCCCGCAACGCGCCATCCATGTAGTCGAGACAGCGGACGTGCTGGACGCCGAGGATCGCGCATGCCCGCCGCAGCTCCTGTTCGCGGATCGTGCCGAGCGTGTGGCGCGTGGCGGCACTCGCATCGCGGATCTGGCCCGCCTGCCCGCGGGTGGCCGAAAGCACCATGGCCTCCGCGCCACGCCTGCCGTACTTGGCCAACGTTCCGCCGGCCACGAAGACCTCGTCGTCGGGATGGGCGAATACCGCGAGGATCCGTACGCCGGAGGGCACCGCCATCGCGGCCGTACGTTACGCGCCCGGCCGCGTCGCGTCGCCGGGATGCCGGCCGGGGTGGGCGGTCGCGACCAGGTCCAGCAGGACGTCGTGAAGGCGAGCGGCGAGCGTTGGATCGTGTGCCGCGATCTCACGGAGCAACGCGTCGACCACCGCCGCCATCGCGCGGGTGAGCTCCGCCGGCTCGAGCGACCGGACGATCGCGTCTCGGAGCGGATCCGCCACCTCGGCAGGAAGCGCATCCATGCCGCGGCCCTCGACCGACGGGAGGCCGAGCCTGCGGCAAGCGATCCCGAGGACGTGATCCCGCACATTACTGATCATGTATTCCGCCTGCCAGACCTTGTTGCGCGCGATCGACGAACGGGCATGTATCGCGTACAGCCACGCGTACCCGATGAGCTCCTCCACGACCGGCGCGCCGATGTGCCTCGGCTCCTGCGCC
This sequence comes from Saccharimonadales bacterium (SeqCode), assembly GCA_035493615.1. Classification (GTDB taxonomy): domain Bacteria; phylum Chloroflexota; class Limnocylindria; order P2-11E; family P2-11E; genus UBA4735. Next base: position 4,757 of record DATJHW010000078.1, read on the forward strand.
ACCCCGAACACCAGACGGAATGTCGGCGCACGTGCCCCGAACGCATCCGCCGGGGCGAACGCGAGGTCGACCTGGAGCGTGCTGGGGAGGATGAATACCCGGTAGATCCAGGGAGCCCGAACGACGTCGAGCTGTTCGACCGCCCCATGGTGGGCGTACATGTGCGCCGTCAGGTCCTGAAGCACGGCAGGCAGCTCGTCGGCGTCACGAACTCCGAACGCGAGGTCGATGTCCGACCATGCATCCTCGCGGTCCACCGAGGCCGAGCCGGTGATCGCGCCTCCGGTGATGCGGGGATCCCCTTCCGCGAGGGCGAGGAGCTCGCGGCGCAGCTCGTCGCGCTCTGCGCTCGTGTACATGCGTGCGCCCTCCCTCGAGATGCGGGTCCATTATCCGGACCGCCGGGGATCCTCGGAGCGCGTGCTAGCTGCGCGAGTTGAGGTTGACGAGCACGGCCGTGGTCCCCACGAGCGAGCCGGACGGGTCATGCCTCGGCCGGAACTGGATGTCGTACACGAAGCCGGATCGCTGCACCCGCTCGCTGAACTCCTCGCCAGACAGGGCGCGGCTCAGTCGCGCGAGCAGCTCGGGTTCGTCCGCGTAGAACACAGCCGCCTGCTGTCCCCGCATGCGCTCCGCCGAGAAGAGCGGGTGATCGCCGAATCCGGCGCCCAGCGCGTCGGTGATGACGCCGGAGGTGTCGATGGATACCAGGAGCACGGGCGCGTCCTGCACGAGACTGAGCAGCCGCGAGTCGCTGGCTTCGAGGGCAGCTCCGGTGTCCGCGAGCGATCTCGCCTGGTCGTTCGCCCGTCGGGTGACGTCGCGCAGCTGGCCGAAGGCGGCGCCGATCGCGATGGCGATCACCACTCTGAGAGGGCCGCCGGCGTCCGGTGCCGACAGCCCGACGGCACGGATCAGGATCGTGTTCGCGACCAGCGCGAGCACCCCTGCGATCAGCCCACCGCGCAGTCCGTACGCCGCGCCGGCCGCGGCGACGAGCAAGATCGCGATATCGATCGCCTGGTTCCCGAACAGCCCGACGAGGGCCGGAAATGCCGCGACATACGCGACGGCGAGCGCGGGCACGATCAGGCGTTGCGACCACCAATCCCAGCCGGCCCGCCGGACGGGTCGTCCGGCCAGCGCGCGTTCGGGCCGGGCAGCTGCCACGCGGCGCAGCGTCGCAAGCAGACCGTCGAGGTCGTCCTTGGGAACGACCGCCGCCGCCCCGCGGATCCGCGCTTGCCGCGCGATCCCCGGCGCCATCGTGAACATCACGACCTGCGCATCCGGGAGGATCACGCGAAGCTTCGGCAGCACCTCCAGGCCCCGCGACCCGGGCATCTCGTGGTCGAGCACGATGAGATCGGGGCGGAGGACGAGCGCGAGTCCGAGCGCCTCGTCGCCGGTTGCGGCCTCGCCGACCACTCGGAGCGCTGGCTCGGTCGCAAGGAGTGCCCGCACCCCATCGCGGACCTTCGGGTGGTCATCGACGATGAGCACGCGCGCGACGGTCGCGGGCTCTCGCGAGGCAGTCGGTGGATCGGCGGGGGTTGTGCGAAGCAAGAGCGCTCCCATTCATTGGATGGCAGACATTGCGGCCTGATGTGAGTTAAGTAAATGCTATGCGATTGCCGATCGGGACGCCGGGCGTCGTCGGGGTCGCGACGATGGATGTATGGAACGAGCGAGAGCTGAGAAGGTCACCCGGCCTCGGCGCGGCCTCGTGGTGGCCGCCCGGCCGCTTTCGAGCTCAGCCCCCCGCGTGGCCAAGAACCCAGACCTGCTCACGGCCGTAGGCGGGTGGCCCGCCCCTGAAGTCGCCGTAGTCGGCGACCACGTCGAAGCCGACCAGCTCGAAGAGGAGCCGCATCTCGCTCCGCAGGGACCAGCGCAGGGTGAGCTGCTCGGTGGTGGTTCGAAGCACGTCGCCGGATGCGTCGATCTCGCTGAATGTCCAGTCTTCGACGATGAGCTGGCGGGCGGGGTCGGGCCGCTGCCCCGTGATCTCCCAGGTGACGCGGTCTCCGGTCGTGGGGTGAGTGAGCTCGCCGCCGCGCGTGATGACCTCGGCGCCCGGGACGACGCGGTCGAGCCGTGGATCGAACAGGTCGAGGACAAGTCGACCGTTCGGCCGGAGATGGGTCCGAAGGGCCACCAGCGCCTCCCGCTGTGCGGCGGACGTGAGCATGAACTGGAAGACCCGGGCGGGCGTCACGATGAGCGCGAAGTCGCGCCCGAGATCGAGGGTCCTCATGTCCGCTCGGTGCAACGAGAGGCGGGCCGCCACATCGGCGGGCAACGCCGCTCGCCGCTGCTCAGCGAGACGCAGCATTGGCCCGGAGAGGTCGATGCCCACGACCTCGTGGCCATCCGTCGCGAGGGCCGCGGCCACCCGACCAGTGCCGCACCCGACCTCAAGGATCGGTCCGCCTGTCTTTCTGGCCAGTCGCCGATAGAAGTCGGTGTCGCCCTCCACCGAGCTGCCCGCGACGAGCCTCGCGCCCAGGGCGTCATAGATCTCGGTGTGCAGGCTCTCGGCCTCGTAGAAGGCACGGAGCGTCGGCTTCTCGCTCATCGCTCGAGCGTGGCTTCCGATCGCTACGGCGTCAAGGCGTTCCGCCAGACCCCTGCTTCGCAGACCCTTCTTTCCAGCGCAGATCCATCGCTCGATCTTCAGGAAACCTTATTCAGAGGCGTCGGCGGGAATCGAACTCCACTGCGGTCAAAGGACCGGCTGTCCGCAGTCCGCCGCAGTGAACACTCGCGTGATCCGAGGGTTGAAATGCCATTCGACGACGATCCCGCCGAGGAACCCGAAGCGAAAACTTGTGTGAAGCAGGACCGACGTCCCGTCCACCAAAACGTGACGTCCCTCGAAGATGTCGCGGTAGCTCGGCTTGAGTAAGTCGACCCGATGCTGTTGCCCGCCGACATCGACGATCCACGCTGTCACGGCTGATTGATAGAGCTCACGCGTCCGGCACGACGTGGTGATGGACCCAGACCAAACGTATCGTTCGTCACGTCCCCCAAGCGTAGTGCCCGCATTCGGCGTCTGGCGGCGCCTACCGCGTTCGGTGCGCTCCCGGCAGGCAATCAGCTAAGGGGGCTGTGCACTTGTTCAGCTTCCGAACGAGATCAGGGCCAGCCGTCCGCCGACTTTCATCTTCACCGGCTCTTACGAGTCAGAACTGTGTGGTCCTCGAATGAGGAGTACGAGGAACACGAGGCCAGCGAGCAACCCCAGCCCGCCCAACAGGTTCCAAAGCGGCACCGAGGATGGATCCGCGGTCGCTCGTTGGAAGCCAAACGCGCCAGTGGCGAGATACGAGGCGAACAACAGGATGAAGCTGCCGAGGCAGCCAATCCGCGCGCGACTCCTGGACATGGCCGCAGAATGATATTGGCCGACCTTGGTCCAACACGGAAATCCCGCGGAGGCTAGCTCCTGAACTCCACGCGGAACGTCTCCGCGCACCGCTGCTGCGCGACGATCACCCAAAACCCCTGCTGGCGCTCGTGAAGGGACAACTCGTCCCCGCAGCCTGAAACAGTCCCGTCCGTCGTTCGAAAAGTAGCGCCTTCTCCGAGGAACAGCCGCGCATGCGTGCGCCAGCGAGACGAATGTCCCTTGACGGGAGCGGATCTCGCCGCCGGAGCCAGGACATTGGCCTGGGCCATGAATTTCCCCGAATCAGACGCGGTAGCTAGTGGCCCGTACCATGCCGCGCAGCTTCGGCGCGACCATCAGAGGGCCAGGCTAGGTTCGGAGTGACAGGACGATCGCGCCGTCCGCTCCCGCGACCACCTCGCGCAGCGCTTGTGCCGCCTGATCGAGCGGACGGACGGACGCGATCGGGACGCGAAGCGTGCCGTCGGCCAGCAGCTCCGCGAGGGCCGAAAGCTGCCGACCATCGGGCCGGACGTAGACGTCGGACACGGCGATACCCCGTTCCTCCCGCGGCGGGTCGCCGGTGATCGTGGCGAGGCGCCCGCCGCCGGCGACCGCCTTCAGCGTGGTGGCCGCCTGCCCGCGGGCGGCGTTGACGGCCTGCGGCGCGCCGCCGCCGGTGATCTCGCGAACGAGCGCCGTCCAGTCGCCGCGATGGTCGAGCACCTCCGACGCGCCGTAGTCGCGGATGCGCTCGGCCTTCTTCGCGCAGCTCCGAGGTGGGCATTTCAAGACGGTCCGCGGAAGCGCTCGACAGTCAAGGAGGCGACCTCACCGCTCATGGGCAGCGCGCTCGCTGAACTCCAACTCCGCCCTGCGCCTTGACCCCGCGCCCACAATCGCCCTGTGGGCTTCGACCTCGGGGAACCGAAATCGAGTTCGGGTTC
>DATJHW010000079.1:0-10706 GCA_035493615.1 Saccharimonadales bacterium (SeqCode)
CTCGCTCGCCGCGAGGAGCGACTGCATCGAGCTCTGGTCGAGCACCTGGAATCGGACATCGCACCCGGCGAAGCGGCACGGGAAACCACCGGACTTCATACGGTCAATTCCTCCCGAGGATGCGGTTGGATGGGACTCCCCCTGTTGGCGCAAGTGTACCGATGAACCCGCCGCCGTGCAGCGCTGGTACCGTCCGGCGATGAGGAGGGCAGACCCGTGGCTCGTGGCCGGCGCCATCCTCTGCGGGCTCCTGCTGTTCGTCGCCGCCTACGGGGACCGGCTCGCCCCGAACGAGGCGGTGTTCCTGATGGTCAACGGCCCGGCCGGCACGGAGCGCCCGCTTCCGCCCGGCGAGCCGTTCGTGTTCGGTTCGGACGCGGTGGGCCGGGACCTCTTCAGCCTCGTCCTCGTCGGCGCGCGCACGACATTGCTGATCGTGGTGCTCGCCGGCGCCGCTCGCCTCGCGGCCGGGCTCGGTCTGGCGATCGTTTCGAGCTGGCTGCGCGCGCTCCGGCTCGTCGTCGACGCGGCCGCCGACATCGCGTCCTCGGTGCCGTCAACGATCGTCGCGGTGTTCGCCGTCCTCGTGTTCGCGCGGCAGGGCGCGCCGGCGTTCGTGTTCGTCTCGGCGCTCCTGGTCACCGGGTGGGCCGGTCCGTATCGCGTCGTGCGCGCGGAGCTCGCGCGCCTGCGCGCGGCGCCGTACACCGAGGGAGCGGTCGCGCTCGGCGTCTCGCGGCGCCGCTTGTTCGCGCGCCATCACCTGCCGCACCTGGTGCCGGTCCTGGCCCTCACGGCGAGCCAGCAGATCGCCGCCGCGCTGATCGCGCTTGCGGAGCTCGGGGTCATCGGGATCTTCGTCGGTCCGACGCGTTCGCTGAATCTCGCAGAGGCGATGCGGGTCGTCCCGGCCGGCATCGGCACCACGTTCCCGGTCCCGGATCTGCCCGAGTGGGGCGGCCTCCTGGCCCTCGGCCGTGGGCTCCAGAACCTCTACGTCACCCGCTGGGCGTTCCTCGTCCCGGGTATCGCGATCGCGTTCGCGGCGATCGCGGTGACCCTGCTCGGGGTCGGGATCGCGCGGCAGTACCGGCGCCGCAATCTCCTGAACGAGATCGCCACGCGCCGAGCCCTGCTCATCGCGATCGTCATCGCCGCCATCGTCGCGCCTTCATTCGTCTTGCCGTCGCCGCACGCCGCTGCCGTCGAGCTCGGTGAGACCGCGCGGAGCCGCGCGGTCGTCGGCACCGATCCCGGTGCCGTGCTCGCGGACGCGCACCTCGCTGTGACGCCGGTCGATCTCACGGACACGCGCGTGCAGCAGGTCGGAGGTGCGGTCCTGCAGGCCGACACGCCGGCCGGGAGGGCGCAGTTCGCCGAGGGCGCGGGCGCCGACTTCACCGCGCTGCTCATCGGCGCATCAGGTGGGGGCACGGTCGACGCGCCGGTCGTGTTCATGGGCTGGGGCGTGTCGCCGTCGGACTTCCCGCGGCAGCAGGTGTCGGTGTTCTCGGCGGGGGACTTCGGCACCGCCGTCTCGGACTGGCAGGATGACTATGCGCGCGTTGACGTGCGCGGCAAGGTCGCGCTCGTCCTCCGGCTGCCATTCATCCGCACCGGGCGGAACCTGGTCCCCGCGCCGACGGCGGACGCGCTGATCGCGTCCGCGCTCACACGTGGCGCGGCCGCGGTCCTGTGGGTCGATCCGAGCCGCGACCAGATCACCGCGCGGGGCCAGCCCGACCCGTACCGGCGACTGGAGATGGACGATCCGATCACGAAGATCGCCGGCCAGCCCGTGTTCCTCGTCACGACGGCCGTCGCCGACCAGCTGCTCGCGCCGGTCGCGATCCGCGCCAGCGACGTGCTGCGCTCGCAGGCGCAGGGCGACGTGAGCACGACCGATGGCCGCTCCATGGCGCAGGACCTGCCCGAGCGCGCGCACGTCGAGCTGCCGATCGCCTCAGTGACCGCCGCGTCACATTCGCTCGTCGCAGAGACTCCCGCGTCGGCCGGAACGCATCGCCTGGTCATCTGGGCGGTCGCGCCCTCGGCTGCCACCGGGAGCCGGAGCGCCGCGGACGTGCTGAGCGCGCTCGTGCGCGCGCTTGCCGGACGGGAGGGGCCGCCGCTCGCGTTCGTGCTGTTCGATCCGCGGGGCGATCCTGCGGCGAACGCGAAGGCCGTCCGCGCCGTCCTCGGCTCCACGCCGATCGACGACGTGGTGGCCATCGAGTCGCTCGGCGGGACCAGTCTGCGGTTCTCGACGGTATACGCGGATCTCGTCCCCGCGATCGACGACTACGCCGCGCGGGTCGGAGCACGAGCCACGCGGACCGCGGGCTCGCTGAATCCGGCGACTCCGGCGACCGGGGACCTCATGCGCGCCGCGGGCCTGACCCCATTCACCGACGATCACTGGCTGCTCATCTCGGGGCAGGGACCGGTGACCGACGACGGCGAGCTGCGCGAGGATGCCGCGGCCGTCGTCGGGTACGTCGTCGCCCGCTACGCCGAGCGCGCGGCGGAGCTCGTCCGATGACCTTCGCCATCCGCCTGGCCCGCGTCCCGGCGACGGTGATCGCCCTTGGGCTCCTGTTCGCCGCCATCGCGCCCGCGGCGATGGCGAGCTATCAACCGTTCACGCTCGCACCGGGGATCGGGCCGTCGATCCGCCGGAGTGGCGAGCTGTTCGTGCCGACGATCGAGACGCAGTACCAGGAGCCGCTCGGCACGGTGATCGCGGAGGCCACGATGCGCAGCTTCGCCCTCCTTGCCGGGGTCGCTGCCTTCTCGCTGTTCGTCGGCGTGCTGGTCGGCGTGACCGCGGCGCTCCTGCGGCGGCGCGCCGTGTCGAGCGGCATCGTGCTGGGCGCGACGAGCGTCGTCGCGGCCGTGCCGTCGTTCTTCCTCGCGTACTTCCTCCAGATCCTGTTCATATTCATCGGCGGGGCGACCGGCCACACGATCCTCCCCGTCTTCGGCTTCGGCCTCGATGGCCACCTCGTGCTGCCGCTCCTCGCGCTGTCGGCCCCCGCGGTCGCGACGACGGCGCAGCTCACGGCCGTGCGGATGGGTGAGGTCTTCGACGCCGACTTCATCACGACGGCGAACGCGAAGGGCCTCCTGCCCTCGTGGATCATCAAGGTGCACGTCCTGCCGCACGTGCTTCCGGTGTCGCTCGAGGCCGTCGGGAGCGGCCTGCGCGTCGCGGTCGCCAGCCTGCCGATCGTCGAGTACATCCTGCTCTGGAACGGGATCGGCTTCGTCGCGCTGCAATCGATCGCGCTCCGCGACCCCGCCGCACTCACGGCATGCGCTGCCGTGCTCGGCGCGCTGTTCGCGCTCACCAGCCTGCTACTCGATCTGCGCCGCACGCGCTTCCACTGAGCAGCCGCGGTCGCCTAGACTGGCGTCTTCCGGGCGTGGAGGACGCGTGCTCGTTGGGGGGTTTCATGGATAGGCGGATCCTGGGTGGCCTGGCTGTGCTCGCGATCATCTCTGCGGCGTGCACCGGCACGACCGCGACCGGCGGCGCGAGCGGCTCGCCGGCGGCGTCGGCGGCGAAGCCTGATGTGAAGGTGGGCGTGGTCATCTCGCTCACCGGCGTCGGCAACGTCTACGGGCCGACCCAGAAGAACGGCGTCGAGCTCGCGGCCCAGCGGATCAACGACGCCGGCGGCGTCAACGGTGCCAAGCTGGTCCTGGTCATCGACGACGACCAGTCGACCACCGACGGCGGCGTCACTGCGTTCCGCAAGCAGACCAGCCAGGACCGCGTGGTGGCGATCCTGGGACCGACGCTCTCGAACACGGCGGTCGCCGCGCACCCCGTCGCGCAGAGCGCGCAGACACCGGTCATCGCGATCTCCAACACCGGCGACGGAATCGTCGGCAAGTGCGACTACGGCGCCTGCGACTACATCTTCCGCGCCTCGCTCGGCGAGTCGACCGCGATCCCGCAGACGGTGAACGTCGCGAAGTCGAAGCTCAACGTGAAGAGCGTCGTGCTCATGTACGCGCAGGACGACAAGTTCAGCTCCGACGGATTCGCGATCTTCAAGAAGAACCTGACGTCGGCCGGGATCACGATCAAGAAGGAGATCGCGTTCTCCAAGACCGACGTGGACCTGTCCGGTCCGGTCACCGCGGCACTGGCCGAGTCGCCCGACGCGATCGTCGACAGCTCGCTGGCCGGCCCGGCCATCGCGGTCCTCAAGGAGGTCAACAAGCGCAGTCCAGGCAAGCTCGTGATCGGCGGCAACGGCTTCAACACGCCCGCGATCATCACGTCCGCCGGCGCGGCCGCCGAAGGCGCGGTCAGCGGCGCGGCCTGGTACCTCGGCAACCCAGACCCGGTGAACAAGGACTTCGTCGCGGCGTACAAGTCCAAGTACAACGTCGATCCGGACCAGTTCGCGGCGCAGGCATACTCGGCGCTGTACATCCTGCTCGACGCGCTGAAGCGGACGCCCGCGGTGACCAGCGTCCTGCACGACAAGCTGCGTGATCAGATCGAGCTCACCACCGGCGTGAAGACGCCGCTCGGCGAGTTCTCGTTCAACGCGTCCCACGATGTGAACCAGAAGGTCTACGTCGTCCAGGTCAAGAACGGCCAGTTCACGCCTTTGAATTAGGGGTTCGGCGGGGCCGGCACAGCCGGTCCCGCCGCACGGGCCCCGTCCCGCTGTTGCTCTAGTACCGGCGTCCCGTAGTGTCCCCGGCGTGGCCGACCAGATCTACAACGCGATCTTCATCGGCAGCATCTACGCCCTGTTCGCGCTCGGGTTCACCCTCGTCTTCAGCGTCCTCGACATCCTGAACCTCGCCCAACCGGCGCTGTTCACGCTGGGCGCGTTCGTCGCGCTGTTCGCGATGCAGCAGGGCGTGCCTGCGGCGCTCGCGGTCGCGCTCGCGTTCATCGTGTGCGGCGCGGCGGGCGTGATGTGCGACCGGGTCGCGTTCGCGCCGCTGCGCCGGCGCAACGCGCCGCCGCTGTCGGCGATGATCTCGAGCATCGGCGTCTCGCTGATCGTCATCCGGCTCATCCAGCTGAAGTGGGGCCCGGACCTACAGGCCTATCCGGCCGGGACCCTGCCCGCGGCCGTCTTCTCGGTCGGCGGACTGCAGCTGGACACGTTGCGCTCGGCGATCATCGCCCTCGCGATCGGGCTCATGCTCGGCCTGACGTACCTGGTGCGGCGCACGCGGCTCGGACGCGAGCTCCGCGCGCTCGCGGAAAACCCCCGGGCGGCCCGGATCCTCGGCATCGACGTCGAGCGCGCGATCGCCGCGACGTTCTTCCTCTCGGCGGGTCTCGGCGGCGTCGCCGGCGTGCTGTACGGGTTCGCGACGAACTCGCCGTTCTCGCAGATGGGCCTCGGGTTCGAGCTCAAGGCATTCGCGGTCATGGTCGTCGGCGGGATGGGGAGCATCCCCGGCGCGGTACTCGGCGCGTACATCCTGAGCTTCGGCGAGATCGCGAGCCTCACCTTCCTGCCGAGCGAGCTGCGTGACGCGTTCGCCTACGGCCTCCTCTTCGCCGTGCTCGTGGTCCGGCCGCGGGGCATCTTCGGCCAGCGCGCGGTCGACCGGGTCTGATGGACGACCTCGCGGCGTTCCTCGCCGCCTACCAGACGACGATCGGCTTCATCGGTCTCAACGCGATGCTGGCGCTGTCGGTCTGGTTGACCCTCTACACGGGCCAGCTCACGCTCGGCAACGCGGCGTTCGCCGGCATCGCCGCGTACTGCTCCGCCCTGCTCACGATGAAGGCGGGATTCCCATTCCCGCTCGCGCTCGCCTGCGGCGCCGTCCTGGCGGCCGCCGTGTCCGTGCCGCTCGGCGCGACGGTGTTCCGCCTCCGCGGCGTGTACCTCGCGATCGCCACCCTCGCGTTCGGCGAGATCGTTCGCGTCGCGATCCTCGCGATCCCGATCACCGGCCGCGGGCAGGGCCTGGTGGGCATCCCGCCCAAGACCGAGCTCTGGCACATCTTCGTGTCGCTCGTGGTCATCGCCGTGGTGCTCGAGCGGCTGCGGCGCTCGACGGTCGGGCGCGCGTGGGCCGCGATCCGCGAGGACGAGATCGCCGCCGCGAGCCAGGGCATCCCGGTGCGCCGCTACCAGCTCGTGGCGTTCGTGCTCGGCGCGCTCGTGGCGGGCTGGGCCGGCGGCCTCGCAGCGCATTTCGACTTCGCGATCCAGCCCGACGAGTTCGGCTTCGCCCGGGCGGTCCAGATCCTCGTCTTCGCGGTGGTCGGTGGTATCCCCAACGTGCTCGGTCCGATCGCCGGCGCGCTCCTGTTCACCGCGCTGCCAGCGATCCTGCAGCCCCTGCAGGAGTACCGCGACATCTTCCAGGGCGCGATCCTCGTGCTCGTCATCGTGTTCCTGCCGCGCGGGCTCGCGACCCTGGTCGAGCTGCGCCGCACCGCGCGGCTTCGCACGATCGGAGCCGAAGATGTTGCTTGAGACCCACGGACTGGTGAAGCGGTTCGGCGGCGTGGTCGCGGTGAACGCCGTCGACCTCGCGGTCACCGAGGGCGAGGTGTTCGGCCTGATCGGCCCGAACGGGGCGGGGAAGACCACGCTGATCAACGTCATCTCCGGCCAGCTCCGCTCGGACGGCGGCACCGTTCACTTCGCCGGCGCCGATGTCACGCGGCTGCGGCCGGATCAGCTTGCCCGGCGCGGCATCGCTCGCACGTTCCAGGCGATCCGGCTGTTCAAAGGACTGAGCGTGCTGGAGAACGTCCGGCTCGGCGGCTTCGTGCGCGGCGGCTCGCCGCAGGGCGCCCGGGCGCTGCTCGAACGCATGGGTCTCGCCGCGCGGGCGAGTGCCTTGGCCGGCGAGCTCGCGTACGGCGACCAGCGCCGGCTCGAGATCGCGCGTGCGCTCGCGGCCGAGCCGAAGCTGCTGATCCTGGACGAGCCGGCCGCGGGCATGAACCCGACCGAATCGGCTGCGCTGCGCGTGCTGCTGCGGTCGCTCGGCGCCGAGGGGATCACGACGGTGCTCATCGAGCACGACGTGCGGCTGGTGATGGGCGCGTGTGACCGGGTCGCGGTGCTGAGCTTCGGACGCAAGATCGCGCAGGGCACGCCCGCCGAGGTCCAGGGCGATCCGGCCGTGCGCGACGCGTACCTCGGATCGGATGAGGATGCCTGAGCCAGGGCTCGAGGTCCGCGATCTGGTGGTGCGGTACGGCGCGATCGAGGCGCTGCACGGGATCAGCTTCGACGTCGGCGGGGGCGAGGTCGTCGCGCTCATCGGCGCGAACGGCGCCGGGAAGACGAGCACGCTCGCCGCCATATCGGGGATCGTTCGACCGGCCCGCGGCACGATCCGACTCGCGGGGCGCGACCTCGCAGGCACCCCTCCGCACACGATCGTGCGCGCGGGCGTGATCCAGGTGCCCGAGGGCCGCGAGATCCTCGCGCGGATGTCGGTCCATGAGAACCTGCTGCTCTCCGGCGCGCGCGACGCGAGAGCGATGTACGAACGTTTCCCGATCCTCGCGGAGCGACGCGATGTTGCGGCCGGGAGCCTGTCGGGAGGGGAGCAGCAGCTCCTCGCGATCGCCCGCGCGCTGCTCGCCGCGCCGCGGGTCCTGCTCCTGGACGAGCCGTCGCTCGGCCTCGCGCCCAAGATGGTCGCGACGGTGTTCGGCGTCCTCGCCGAGCTCAAGGCGGCCGGGACGACGATGCTCCTCGTCGAGCAGAATGCGCTTCGGGCGCTGCGCTTGGCCGATCGTGGCTACGTGCTCGAGCTCGGCCGGATCGGCCTGACGGGCACGGGGGCCGCCCTGCTAGGTGACCCGGGCGTGACCCGCGCCTACCTCGGGGCGTGACCTTCCCTGCGAATGGCCTGCTGGCCGCACACTGACCGGCGCATGACGCGCGCGCTCGCGATCGTAAATCCCGCCGCCGGGGGCGGGACGGCGCGCGCCGGCGTCGAGGGCGTCCTCTCGCTGCTTCGCACGCGCTTCGAGACCATCGATGTCGCCGAGACCGGCCTCGATCACCCGACGGCGTCCGAGCTGGGCGAGCGCGCGGTCGTGGAGCGGTACGACGTCGCGATCGCGGCGGGCGGTGACGGTACGGTCGGCGGCGTGGCCCGCGCGCTCGTCGGCACCGACGTGACCCTCGGCATCCTGCCGTTCGGCACGTTCATGAACATCGCGCGCGCGCTCGAGATCCCACGCGACGACCCACGCGCCGCCGCGGAGCTCCTCGCGAGCGCCCCGACACGGCGGATCGACGTGGGCGAGGTCGGAGGGCAGGTGTTCTTCGAGGCCGCCGGCATCGGCCTGGACGCCGACGCGTTCAACGCGACACGCGCGGTGCAGCGTGGCCAGCGAGGAATCGCGCTCGCGGCCCTGGGGGCGCTGGTGCGCCGGCGGAGCGCGCGGGTCCGCATCGACGTCGACGGCCGCGTGCGGACGCATCACGTCCTGCAGGCGGTCGTGAGCAACGGGCCGTTCTACGGGTGGGGCTTCGAGGTGGCGCCGCACGCCGTCGTCGACGACGGCCAGCTCGACCTCGTCATCTTCGGCGACAGCAAGCTGCGCGTGCTGCGGGAGCTGATCGCCGCGGCCGTGGACCGCGACCGCGCGGCGCGAGGCCGGCGGTACCGCGGGACGCGCATCACGCTCTCGGCCGCGCGAGAGCTCGCGGTCCACGCCGACGGCGTCGTGATCGGGAATCTGCCCCAAACGTTCAGCATCCGGCCGAAGGCGCTGCGGGTGTTCGCGCCGCGGGCGCGGTGACCTGTTAAGGGCGTGTAAGAGGGCCGCTGGGAGCGCAACTCCGGGCAGCGCCATCCGATACCTCTCATAGAACGCCTGCACGCGCGGGCAGTTCTTGGGAGAATGAAATGAACGCAGCGTCGATCCTTCGCTCGAAGACCGTCGCGATCGCCAGCGCCGGCTTCCTCGGTGCCGGGCTCCTCGGCGGCGTCGCGTTCGCGGCCGTGCCCGCAACGACGGACACCGCCTGGACGATCGCGCCGAACATCGCGCCCTCAGCGCAGACGACCGATGAGAAGGCCCGGGCCAAGCTCAAGGCCGTGCTCGACGCGCTCGTCGCGAAGAACGTCATCACGCAGGCCCAGGAAGACGCGATCGTCTCCGCGCTGACCGCGGATCGCGCGGCGCATCCGAAGCTCCGCGAATTCATCGGCGCCGTCGCGACGGAGAGCGTCAGGTACCTCGGCCTCCCGGCCGATCAGGTGAAGCAGCAGCTCCGTGCCGGCAAGAGTCTCGGGGAGATCGCCAACGCGACCGCCGGGAAGTCACGGGACGGCCTCGTCGCAGACCTCGACGCGAAGGCGAAGGATCGGATCCAGGCCGCCGTGGACAGCGGCACGATCACCCAGGCCCAGGCCGACCAGCTCACGCCGAAGGTGATGGACGGGATCGTCAAGCTCGTCGATCACCAGGGTGCACCCAAGCCCACCGCCACGCACTAGCCACCCCTTCCCTCCTCCGCAGCAGGCAGGCGCCGCCGGTGCGGCGCCTGCTGCCTTTTCGCGCCATGACCGATCGGTCATGACCCGGGACGGTGCGTCCGCCACCATCGCGTCACATGCCGGCCACCTGGGTGGCGGGCTGGAGGCGCGATGGACACGAAGCAGCAGGTCGCAGCGACCGCGATCCCGACCGACAAGCCGTGGGTCCTGCTCGTCGAAGACGAGCCGACGTTGAGCACGCTCGTCGGCAACCTTCTCGACGAGGCCGGGTACGAGCACGAGTCGATCTCCGACCACGCCGGCATCGCTGCCGCGATCGCCCGCCGGCATCCGCGGTGCATCATCCTGGACAGCGATCCGGGGTCGAAGGGACACGAGCGCTCGTGGGCCGACGCGGCCGCGATCCGGCGGTCGCACCCCGAGGTGCCGGTGCTCATGTTCACCGCCGATCCGGCGTCGATGGCCGAGGCCCGAGCCGGCACGACCGCGCGGAGCAGGGCCGCCGGCTACACCGGCGTGATCGATAAGCCGTTCCTGGTCGTCGAGTTCCTCGCCACGCTGAAGCATGCCGTCGCCGGACCGCATGCGGCCTGGCCGATCGAGGCGAAGGGCATCGCCGCCGAAGCGATCAGCGTGTTCCCCGCCCTCGATGGTCCGGCCTCGGCCGATTGGGGGGCAGCCGACTTCTTCAGCATGGCGGTCCACGAGCTCCGGACGCCGCTCACCTCGATCGACGGACATGCCCAGCTGGCCCAGCGCTTTCTGGTGAAGGATCCGGCCCGCGCAGCCGACTCGCTCGTGCGGATCCGCGAGCAGACCAAGCGCATGACCCGGCTCATCGCCGACCTGCTCGACCGCGCGCGGGTGAGCGTCGGCGCGCTCAGCCTCGAGGTCGTCACGTTCGATCTCGGTGTCTCGACGGCGATCACGATCGGCCTGGCCGACGCCGGCGAGAGCCCGCGCATCACCTTCACCACGCCCGCGCCGCTGCGGATCCAGGGTGACCCTGAACGGATCGCGCAGATCCTCGCGAACCTGCTCGACAACGCGACGCGCTACAGCGCGCCCGGCTCCGCGATCGGCGTCGCGCTGAGCGTGGTGGGCAACGAAGCCCAGATCCGCGTGACGGACCACGGCGTCGGCGTCCCCGAGGACGAGCGCGAGCGGATCTTCGCGCCGTTCTACCGGGCCTCTCGCACCCGCGAGATCCCCGGCACCGGCCTCGGCCTGCACAT
>DATJHW010000080.1:0-14345 GCA_035493615.1 Saccharimonadales bacterium (SeqCode)
CGCGGTCGGCGTCGCCGTCGACGGCGAGCCCGACGTTCGCCTTCTCCTGCGGGATCCGCGCGAGGAACTCATTGATGTTCGGCGGGATCGGCTCGGGGTTCACGCCGCCGAAGAACGGGTTGCGCTCGCCGTGCAGCTCGACGATCTTCGTCTTCCCGCCGGCGAGCAGCCGCGGGAAGTAGCCCCCAGCCGAGCCGTAGAGCGGCTCGCACACGATCGTGTAGCCAGCAGCCTTGAACGCCTCGAGGTCGAAGAGCTCGGCGACGTGTGCGAGGTAATCGGGCGCGGGATCGAAGCGGTCGATGAGGCCCTGCCTATCGGCGTCGTCAAGCTTCATCCGCTTGACCTTGTTCGGCGTGTCCTCGAGTGGATGGATGTGGGCTTCGATCGCCTTGAGCATGTCCGGGCCGGCGGCCGCGCCGGTCTCGGCCTTCACCTTGAAGCCGTTGTCCATCCACGGGTTGTGGCTCGCGGTGATGACGATGCCGGCCTTGGCCTTCTTCCGCATGGTCGCCCACGAGAACGACTGCGTCGGCGACGCGGTCGTCGCGAGATGGACCGGGATGCCGTGCGCGGTCACGACCTCGGCGGCCGCGTCGGCGAAGAACTCGGACGAGAAGCGCCGGTCGAACCCGATGACGACGCCGCGCTTCTCCTCGCCGGTGCTCTTCACCCACTCGGCGACGCCGTTCGCGCACACGCGAACCGCGTCGTACGTGTACTCCTCGGCGATGCGAGCGCGCCAGCCATCGGTCCCGAAAACGATCTTGGGCATGTCGTGGAAGCCCCCCTTAGGTGCTGAAACTGACGATAGGAGCGTCGGCGCTAACGCGCCGGAACGGTCGCTCGCGCGGTGACGGCCCGCCAGTGGTCGAGCGTGTCTTCGAGCGAACGCTCGAGCGCGATCGTCGGTCTCCACCCCGTCCGCGCGCGGAATCGCGAGACGTCGAGCGCGAGCGTGCTCGGATCGCCGCCCCGCACGCGCTCGGGGTCGAGCTCGGTGCGCACCTTGACCCGCGCGAGGCGGACCAGCGTATGCAGGATGCGCTCGATCGTGACCGGCTCGCCGCTGCCGACGTTGTACGTCTCGGTCCGGTCGGGCGCGAGGGCGATCGCGGCGACGTATGCGGCCGCGATGTCGCGCACGTCGAGGAAATCCCTCTGGGCATCGAGCCGCCCGTGGCGGATGACCGGCTCGGCGAGACCGGCCTCGGCTTCAGCGATCTGCTTGGCGAACCCGGACGCCGCGAGCCCGGGGTGCTGCCGCGGGCCGTTCGTGTTGGCGGGCCGCAGGATCACGGCCGGGTGCCCGTCGCGATCGCCGAACTCGCGGACGATGGCCTCGGCTGCGGCCTTGGACGCCGCGTACACGTTCGTCGGACGAAGGGGCGCATCCTCGGTCACCGGGACACGCTCGGGCACGCCGTACACGTCGGCGCTGGACGCGTAGACGAGCCGCACGCCGGGCTCGAGCGCCGCGAGCACATTGGCCGTACCGACCACGTTCACCTGGACGGTGCCGCTCGCGTCGCGCTGGGCGAGCGATGGGATCGCCTGTCCGGCCAGATGGACGACGGCGTCCGGCCGCGCGGCCGCGATGGCACCACGAAGGCCCTCGGCGTCGGCGAGGTCAGCGTGGTGGATCGTGACCTTCGACGCGATCGCCGCGAGGTGCGGATGCGGCGGGGGCTCGAACGCGATGCCGTGGACCTCGACCCCGTCGGCCACGAGCCGCTCGGCGAGATGCGAGCCGATGAAGCCGGTGATGCCCGTGAGGAGGACGCGCGCGGTCACGCTCGGATGCTAGTCCGCGCTACGGTAGCGCGCGGTGCCCGCTCCCCTGCTCACTGTCCTTCTGTACGTGACGGTCGCGCTCTGTTGGAGCGGCAGCTGGACCGCGGGCAAGCTCGGCGTCGGCGCGGTGCCTCCGCTCGAGCTCAGCTCGATCCGATTCGCGATCGCGGGACTGCTCATGCTCGCGCTCGCGCGAGCGACCGGCGCATCGCTCGGCCTCGTCCGGTGGAAGCTGCTGCTCGTCGCGGCGTTCTTCGGCATCTTCGCGTACAACGCGCTCGTGTTCGTGGGCCTCACCCTCGGGCCGGCATCCGATGGCGCCGTTCTCGTGCCGACCTTGAATCCCGTGCTCACGGTGTTCATCGCGACGTTCCTTGGCGAGCGGCTCACGCGCAACAAGGTCGCCGGGGTCGCGTGCGCGACCGTGGGCGCGATCGTCGTCGTCGCGAGCGCGCAGAGCGGCACGGTCGTGTCGCCGCAGCGGCTGATCGGCGATCTGCTCATGGTCGGCGGCGCGGCCTGCTGGAGCGTGTACGCGACGCTCGGCGCGATCACGACGCGGACCGGGTCGCCGCTCGGCGTGACGGCCGTCGCGTGCCTCGCGGGCTCGGCGATGCTCTTCCCGTTCGGCTTCCTCGAGCACGGCTACCAGGACGTCCCGACCTGGCCGGTCGGGGCATGGCTCGACATCGCGTACCTCGTGGTCTTCGCGACGATCGTCGGCTTCGTCCTGTTCTATTACGCGGTGCGCCGTTTCGGCGCTGGACTCGCCTCGATGGTCAGCTACCTCGTGCCGGTGTTCGCACTCGTGCAGGCGGTGGTCGTGTTGAACGAGCGACCCACCGCGCTCGAGATCGCGGGCGGCGCGATCATCCTCCTCGGCGTGCGCTTGGCGACCTGGCGACTTTCTCCCACGACGCCGCTGGAGGACGCCGCTTCGGCCTAACTCGTACGTCGCGGGCGACTAAGTCGGACGCGCGACGCATGCCCGCACCGCACCATCAGACCCATGTGCAGAGCTCCCGCGATCCTGCTCGCGATCTGGGCCACGGCGGCGTGCGTCGCCGTCGACGGAAATGCCGCCGTTCCGGCTCAGCCGCTCGCCGCGGAAGGGAGGCCGACCCCCGCGCCGTTGCCGCCGGCGACGCGGGTCGCGTGGCCGCCAATGGCTGCGGCGCCGACGGACGGCACGGTCACGATGCTTCCGGGCGTCGCCCCGTACCTCGCCGCTCCGGCGCTCGTGCCTGCCGGCAACGAGCTCGCCGATGTCTCAGTGGGATTCGCGGGGTTCGCTTCGCACCTGATCGCAACGCTGCAGAACATCCGCGACGCCAAGTTCCACGGCAGCGAGCCGTACATGTTCGCGAGCATGTTCGGCCCGAGCGCGTTCGCCGACGATGTACGCGACCTCGTGCAGACCGTGCAGCCGAACCAGATCCGCTCGTTCGTATTCCGGTCGGCGTCGCTCGACCGCGGCTGGCGGGGGCAGAACGGCGTGATGCTCGTCGAGGGCACCATCGTGTTCGACGACGAGGCTGGGACGCCGGACTCGCACTGGTATGAGCCCCACAGCTGGACGATCCGCGGCCTCGGTCAGAGCGGAAGCTTCTTCATCGTCGACGGCGCGGAGCTCGGGTCCGGAACGCTCGGTCCGGTCGCCGGCTTCGACCTCCACACCCTGGACGGCGAGGTCGTGCGGCAGGTCCAGAGCCATCTCTCCGAGGAGCAGGCCTCGCCCGGTGGCGGTCGGCCGATCTCCCCTTACGACGGCACGGCGTACTGGGATGCGCGCAAGGCGGCGCTCGACCAGCTCTTCAACCTCGCCGAGCTGGGCATCCTGACCGATCGGCACTTCGAGGGCATCACCGCGCAGGTCACCGAGTTCACCCCGACCTCGTATCTCGGCGATGGCCTCGTCACCGTCCACCTGAGCGGCACGCTCGTCGAGGTCACGCGCGGCGTCCGCCACGCATACCCGGTGGATGAGCTCGTGCGCTTCCAGCGCACCGCATCGGCGCAGGCGATCTGGCTCGCTGTCGACGGCAACGACGGCAGCGGCTGGCTCATGCACGGCGACTACAGCGCCGCGCCGGTGTCGCTCAGCCATGGCTGATAAGGGATCACTGCCGGCGGTCGCCGGACGGTACTTGATCGGCGGTCTCTGCGCCGCGGCGATCCTCTTCGGTCCTTCGCCGCAGCAAGCCGCGGCCGCGAGCGTCGATTGCGGCCGGGTGACGACGTTCGTCGCGCCCGACTCCGCGGGCGCCCTCAATGGTGGAGACGGCTGGCTCATCTTCGCGAAGCCAGATGGCACGTCGGCCAAGGTCATCCTCCGCTCCGGCACGCAGACGCCGGCCGGCGCGATCAGTGGCTATGTCTGCGTTGGGATCGACGGCGTGTACTTCACCGGCCTGATCGCGCCCGGCGCCGCGGGCTACGTCCCTGAGCCGGCGGGCTCGGTGCCGGGCACGGGCGTGTACTGCGGAACCGTCGCCGCGAACCCGTTCAGTTCGGGCCAACTCTCCGGACCGCGCACGTTCAAGCTCGGTGGGGCACTGAGCGGGTTCGGCATCTTCAGTGTGCCGACGTCGATCGCGCTGCCGACGGTCGGCAGCTACCTCTGCGGTCGATTCGCCGTGGGCGGGCCCAGCCAGCTCGTCGCGCTGCTTGGGTCCAGCGACGCCGGGTACGTCCCGCAAAGTCTGCCGAACACGACTACCGCTCCGGCTGACGCGACGCGAGCACCGGAGATCTCGATGCTCATCCTCATCGCGACCCTTGCGGTGCTCGCCTTGCGCGCGGACCGGAGTCGCACGATCTCGACATGACACGCGCGCTCGGCTTGATGCTCGCGGCCGCGCTGATGATCACATGCAGTCCAGTCGCGCGGTCGCCGAACCCGACATCGACCTATCGGAGCGACGGATCGCCGAGCTCGAGCCGGCCGAGTCCGGTGCCGACGGAACGCCCACTGACCCTTCACGGGATGACGTGGTCTCGGAACGCCACGCCCCACGAACAGATCTTGTTCGAGGGTGGCGAGCCAAATGACTTCAGCGAGCTGCGTTTGCTCGGACCCGACGGCGCCACGATCGCATCGGGTAGCCCCGTCCCGAGCGCTCTGGAGATCATGCGCATCTGTCCCGGCTCGAAGACCAACGAACCCGCACCGGCGTACGGGGCGTTGCGGGTGACGTTGAGCCTCGGGTCGCAGGCGCAACTCGGCGACGTCATCGGTCATCCGGAGCGCTACCGGGTCGTGGTCCTGGCGAACGGGCACTGGCAGCACGTGCCGTTCGTCTTCGAGTGTCACGCGCAGGAGTAGCGCCTTAGGGCTTCGCCGGCCTCGCGATGAGCAGTCCATCCTCGCGCGTCACCGGCAGCGCGAAATCGAAGCGATCGACTTCGCCGGCCAGCAGGGCGTCACGCATCGGGAACCAGTCCGGCCACTCGACCTGTTCGGTGAAGCGCATGAGCTTCGGGACCAGGGGCGGCTCCTTACCGGTGAGCAGCGCTTCGAGATACCTCGCGCACAGCTCGTCCTCGGGCGCCTTGATCGCGGCATCCTCGCCCATCGCGACGAGCGTCACGTCGCCGCCGAGCGACCGGAGGTAGCGCGCGGTCGCGCCGGCGATCACGAAGCTCCCGAGCACCACGTGCTCCGCGTTCGCGGCAGCGACCACTCCCTGGGTACCCGAGCTCGTGCGCTGCACGACCCGGCGGCCGCCCAGGTCGAGCCCTTCGATCTTCGATGGTGAGTTCCCGGCATCGAACCCGGGGATCGGCTTGCCGCCGATCTCGCCGGTCAGGAACAGGGTCGGATCATTCGCCTTCATCTTGAGCGCCGCGCCGTGGCTTGCCGTGAGGACGACATCCGTCGCACCGGCCGCGATGCAGAACGCGGCGGTCGTGAACGCGCGGTACACGTCGATGATCACCGCGATGCCGGTGGCGTCGCGCGCGCCTTCATAGAGGCTCGTCCGCGTGACCCGCATCAGGCGGCTGTGCCGTCCATCAAGCGGCTGCGCCTTCGGTCAAAGGACTGTCGGGGTGAACGGCGTGCGTCCCGTGCGGAAGCGCTCGATCGAGAGATCGGCGATGGCGAGCATGGTCGCCTTCCCGTCGAGCATCTCCTCGACGATGAGCTGCGCGGTCGCGGGCGCGTGCATGAACCCGTGGCCGGAGAACCCGGCCGCGATGTACAGACCCGGCGTCCCGGGCACCGCGCCGACGACCGGGTGGTCGTCCGGGGTCATCTCGTAGTTGCACGACCACTTGTCGGTGATCCGCAGGTCGGCGAACGCCTCCATCCGCCACGCACCACGGGCCTTCACCCACGGCTCGAGCTGCGGCGGCACCTCGAGCGCTTCGCCGGGCGCATCGAATGACGCGGGCGCAGCCGCCGGGCCCTTCTCGACCGCCCCGTCGGCGGTGAGGTTCGGCATCGCGAAGCGCTGCGCGCCGCCCTTCGGGCGGAAATGGAACCCCGACTCCCACTCGATCACGAGCGGGATCGCCGCCAGCTTGGGGAACGGCCCGGCCGCCTCCATGATCGATCGCCGGTACGGCCAGATGGGCACGCGCACCCCCGCGGTGGCGGCGAGCGGCGCGGTCCACGCACCGGCCGCGAGCAGCACCCGGTCGGCCCGAACATCGCCATCGGTCGTGCGCGCGCCGACGACCCTCCCGTTCTCCACGACGAGCGACAGCACGCGCACGTGCTCGATGAATCGGACGCCCTCGAGCGTCGCCGCGGCCGCGAAGCCGGCGAGCGCGTCGAGCGGCGCGCCGTAGCCATCGCGCGCGCCAAACCGGCCGCCCTTGAGATCGTCGGTGCGGATCCCCGGGACCAGCTGGGCGATCCGCTGCGGCCCCACGAGCTCGACCTCCACACCGAGCCGCGCGTAGAGCGGCATCGGCGCGCGCAGGGCGTCCATCCCCTCGTCCGTCTCGGCGATGAAGAGGTACCCGTTCTCCTCGAAGTCGTGGCCGCTGCTCGTGAACGCGTCGAACTCGCGCCAGAACTCCGTCGCGATCTGCGACAGGCGTACGTCGAGCTCATCGACGAACTGGTGCCGGATCCCCCCGAGCCCGCCCTGCGTGCTGCCGGAGCCGAGCACGCCCTGCTCGAGGACGACGACGCCGGTCTCGCCGCGCTCGCCGAGGAAGAACGCCGTCGCCACGCCGACGATCCCGCCGCCGATGATCAGGGTCGAGGCGCGATCGGGGACCGTCAGTCCGCGAGCTCCGTGAACCGGTACTTCCCGTCGACGCTCGTGACCGTGCCGAAGCGCGGCAGATCGTGGGTGAAGCCCACGATCCACTGCTCCTCGACCGCGCGGGCGAGGATCGTCCGTTTCGCCTCGAGCGTGTCGAGCGGAAAGAGATCCTGCGCCGGGATCCACGGGAGCGGGAGGTGATGCCGGTCGGGCATGAAGTCGGACGAGAAGAACGCGGTGCGCTTCCCGTCCGCGACGCGCACGGTCTGGGTCCCACGGGTGTGGCCCTGGACGCGATCGAGGCGGATGCCGGGAAGGATCTCGACCGCTTCATCGATGAGCTCGAGCTTCCCCGCGGCCTCGAGCGGTGCGAAGTCGTCGGGAAAGTACGAGGCGCGGGTCCGCTCGTTCGCGTTGAGGGCATCGAGCCACTCGAGCCGCTGAAAGACGTAGCTCGCGTGTGGGAACGTCGCGACAAGGGCCTCGCCGTCGCGGCGGGTATTGCCGCCGGAGTGATCGAAGTGGAGATGCGTGTTCACGACGAGCGTGACGTCCTCCGGCTTCACGCCGCGCTTGGCAAGCTCGTCGAGCAGCTGCGGCGGCCGCTCGATCCCGTAGATCCCGCGCTGCTTCTCCGTGAGCTTCGAGCCGGCTCCGGTCTCCACCAGCACGACGTGATCCACGTCACGGATGAGGACGCAGTTCATGTCCATGGTCACGCGGTTCTGCTCGTCCGCTTCCTTCTGCTTGCTCCACAGGACCTTCGGGACGACGCCGAACATCGCGCCGCCGTCGATCTTGAACGTGCCGTCGCTGAAGATGTCGATCTGGAATCGGCCGAAGCGCATGGTGCGAGTATGGGGAAATGGAGATCAGGACGTACCGCGACGGTGACGGCGATCGTCTCCGCACGTTCTGGCTCACCTGCGGGATCAAGATCCGCCCCGGCGACGATGACGCGTCGCTCGCGCGATTCGCCGCGCACAACCCGGGACTCCTGCTCCTCGCGGAGGAGAACGGGCATCTCGTCGGCTCCGCGCTCGCGGGCTGGGACGGGCGGCGCGGCTGGCTGTATCACGTCGCGGTGCACCGCGACGAGCGGCGCCGCGGCATCGGCCGCACCCTCGTCGCCGACATCGAGCGGCGGCTGCGCGAGCTCGGTTGCCCGAAGCTGAACCTCATCGTGTGGGACGACAACACCTGGGCGATGCAGTTCTGGGAGGCGCTCGGCTACCGGCGCGAGAAGACGGTCGAGTTCGCGAAGGAGCTGTGACGGACTTCGTCCTCGTCCACAGCCCGCACGGCGGCGCGTACACCTGGCATCCGGTCGAGGCGCTCCTTCGTGCGCGCGGGCATCACGTGGCGATGCCGGCATTCCAGTCCACACCGACCGCGTCCTACTGGGAGCAGAACGTGAACGCGATCCTCGAGGTCGCGCCGGTGAAGCCGGTGCTGGTCGGCCATTCGGGCGCGGGTCCGCTGCTCGCGCACGTCGCGCGATGGTCGGAGGGCGCGTCGTGCGTGTATGTCGACGCCGGGTTCCGCTCCCGGAGGATGAGCGGCCTGACCGAAGCCCTGCCGCTCGCCGAACGCGCAGCTGGTCTGGTGCCCGCATGGGCGAACGACACCGACCTCGCGGAGCTGCTTCCCGATGCAGCGACTCGCACGAACCTGATCAGCAGCCTGACCCCGATGCCGCGCGAGTACTTCGCGGAGGAGATCCCATACCGCGAGCCACCTGACGGGAGCGCGTACATCCTGCTGTCCCCGCCGTACGCCGAGCCCGCCGCTGAGGCACGCGCGAAAGGCTGGCCGGTCCGGGAGCTAGCGGGCGGGAATCACTACCTCATGCTGACGCAGCCGGAGCAGGTCGCGGACGCGATCCTCGGTGTCCTACCTTCGTGACGGGGCACCGGCGACGGGCGCTGAAGACTGTGCTCGCGATCACGATCACCGCCGCGTGCTCGGCCCCTTCCGGCACCGCATCGCCCACGGCGTCCGCGCCGACGATCGGTTCGGCGTCGCCATCGCCGACTCCTGCTGCGACCAAGGCTGCGCCGTGGACCGAGCTCCGATGGTCGGCGCCGGTCCCCGTCCCCGATGGCGATGCCATCAATCAGGTCGCCAGCTGGAAGGACGGTTACATCGCAGCGGGTCAGACGACCGATAGCGGTGCGTACATCGGCGGGCTCTTCGCATCACCGGACGGAGTGCACTGGCAGCGCACCGCGATCGTGCCGCTGGGTCCTGCGCTCGTCGTCACCGACACGCGCGCAGTCGCCATCGTGACGACCGGCCGCGACTCCGCACCGCGGGTCCAGGCCTGGACCTCGTCCGACGGACGGTCGTGGGCACCGCAAGACGCGCTGACGATCGCCGGCGCCACCATCGACCGCCTCGCGGCGCGCGGCTCGACGATCGTGGGTATCGGCACCGACTCGGGCGGGCGCGCCTCCGTGTGGCGGTCGATCGACGGCGCAGCGTGGACCCGAGGGGATCCGCCGCCGGCACACGCCATCCTCCGCGACGTGTCCGCGGTGCGCGATGGCTTCGTCGCGCTCGGCCGAGAGGGTGACCCCGACGTCGCGAGCGGCGGCGTCGGCGCGCGCGGTGTCGGCGTGCCGGCCGCGTGGTGGTCGGCCGACGGCCGTAGCTGGACCGCGCTGCAGGTCGAAGGCAAGCCGGCCGCGGGCGCGCAGCTCCTGCAGCTATTCCCGGTGAGCGATGGCTACTTCGCGGTCGGCTCCGACACCACCGATCCGTCGGTGAATGCGCGCAGCGCGCTGATCTGGCTGTCGACTGATGCCCGTTCCTGGACACTCCTCGGTCCGCCGCCATACACAGGCCCAGCGGGGGCCAACGGTGAACGGGCCGTGTACTTCGCGCCGTCGAACGCGGGGGCGCGAGGCCTCGAGGCACACCTCACACAAGACGGAAGGCACTGGGTTCCGCTGCCGTTCACGGGGGACCTCGCGGCTATCCCGAATGTGCCTGGCTTTACCCAGGGTGCTGCACAGCTCGATCAGGTGTTCGTCATGGCGCACGGGATCATCGTCACGGGGCAGCAGAGCGGGCGGGCCGTGGCGTGGTTCGCAGATGCGGAGCCCCACTGAGCCAAACCCTAGAGTCGATGCGCGGGACGCTCGAGCCGCGGCCTAGTAGAAGACGAGACGTCCGGAGGACAGAAAACGCCCGAACTGGCCGGACAGGCCGAACCCGGTCGGTGGACGGCCGTTCGGGATCAGCTCGAAGATCGTGAATCCCGAGTAGCCGGCCCCACCGCACTCGGACTGGAGGATGTAGCGCGCGTCGGGCGACATCGTCCACCCGCACCCCTGGTAGCGGCGGTGTTCCACGCCGTCGAACCCCATCACGATCCCAAGTAGCCTCGCGCCCGCGCCTTGTTCGCCCGGGTCGCGCGTGACCACCAGCTCGCCGTTCGTGAACGATGAGACCCTGACGGCACCGCCTTCGATCGTCCGCACGGTCCGGCCGGTCGCGACATCCACGATCCGCACTCGAGCGTTGGCCGCTCCGGTCTCGCTGTCGCTGTCGATCCCGGCGAGCATCGTCCCGTCGCGCGACCACGCGAGCGAGACCGTGCCGTCGGCGGCATAGCGGCGAAACGGACCGGCCACGCGCGTGGCGGTCCCGTCGTTGAGGTCGACCACGGCGATATGGCCATCGGTGTTGTACGCCCAGATCGCAACGCGGTCGCCCGCCACGTTCGGGACCGCCGACCACGGCAGTCCGCCCGCCACGCCGATCGCATCAGCGATCTTCCGCATCCCGGTGCCGTCGCCGTTCCCTACCCACACGCCCCGTCCGACCATGACGAGGCGCCCATCGGGCAACCAGTCTGCGAACGCGAACGGGCCCTCTGCAGCGGTCGGTTGCACGAGCGGGATTCCCACACCCGTGAAGAGCTGGATCATCGTCGGCGCTACGGATGTCGCAGCCGCGACCGCCTGATACTGGATGGCCCGAACGCCGTCCGGTGACACCGTCAGCGCACCGGCCGCGCTCACACGGTGCGAGTCGGCGGCGGTCCGTGATCCCCCGGTCGCGATGGCGTAGACCTCACCGGTCGCGAATATGTTGACCACGCGTGTCGCCGGGAAGTCCACATTGACCGTGAACCAATCGATGACCGCATCGCCGGTGGCGGCACGTGTCTCGGCGACCTTGAAGCCGATCGGTTCCGTCTCCTTGAACGTCAGCTGTGCGGTCCGGTCATCCGTCCAGGCGATCGGGGTGGACTTCGAGAGCCAGCGCTCGACCGATGACCGATCGACGGCGAACGGGAACGACAGCACGACCACGACCGCGGAGCCCGTCGGCACGAGCGTGAACCCGCTGCCGTCGACATAGGGCATCCCATTCACCGTGATGCGCACGACCGATCCGGGCAATCTCCCGCCCGGAGCAGCCGATGAGGTGACGGATGCTGACCCGCTCGGGGATGCGCTCGGGGAGGGTGACGCTCCGGCGAGCGTCGTGCCGCAGGCCCCCAGGATCAGGATCGCAGCCAGACCGATGGCCCTCACGAGGTCAAATGGTCGCGTAAGGTCGGCCGGGCGCATGACGGTTCAGTCATCGCGACCCATACTCCCGTAATGGCCAAAGACAGGATGGCGTTCATCGGCGGCGGCGTGATGGCCGAGGCGATGATCCGCGCCGTCCTCGATAAGCATCTGGTCCCGCCATCGAGCATCGCCGTCACCGGCCCACGCCCCGAGCGGCGCGCGGAGCTCGCGAAGCAGTTCGGCATCGCAGCCCACGCATCGAACGGGGACGCCGCGAAGGCGGCCGACGTCGTGGTGCTCTCGGTGAAGCCGCAGGTCCTGCCGACCGTCATGAAAGAGCTCCGCGGGAAGCTGCGGCCAGACCAGCTCGTGATCTCGATCGTCGCAGGCGCCAACATGCGCGCGCTCGAAGTCGGCCTCGAGCATCCAACGATCGTTCGCGCGATGCCGAACACGCCGGCGCAGGTCGGGATGGGCGTGACGGCGTGGTACCCGTCGCCCACGGTGACCGCGGAGCAGCGCGAGCACGCGAAGAGCATCGTCGCGGCGCTCGGCGAGGAGCTCATGGTCGAGGACGAGTCGTACATCGACATGGCGACCGCGCTCTCAGCGACCGGGCCGACGTACGTCTTCCTCCTGATGGAGGCGCTCGTGGACGCGGGTGTGCATCTCGGATTCTCGCGGCGCGTGGCGGAGGAGCTCGTGTTGCGCACCGTCGAAGGCTCGGCGCTGTTCGCGCGCAAGAGCGGCCGCCACCTGGCCGAGCTGCGAAATATGGTCACCTCACCGGGCGGCACGAGCGCGGCCGCGATCTACCAGCTCGAGAAGGGCTCGTTGCGGACCGTGCTGTCGAAGGCGGTGTACGCCGCGTACCTGCGCGCGACCGAGCTCGGCGCGAATGCGGAGAGGAAGGTCATCGAGGACGAATGAGGAACGCGATCGCGCTCATCGCGGCACTGCTCTGCGGGCTCGCACTGGCCTCGTACGACACGCGGACCGATGACACGGCGATCGAGCTTGGGGTGCTGGTGATCGCCTCGGTCGGGCTCACCGTGCTCGCACCGAAGCTGTGGTGGGCGATCGCGCTGCTCGTCGGAGGCTTCATCCCGCTCGTCGAGATGGCCGCTGACTCCGCGCCGGCTCACATCCCAGCGGGCGCGGTCGCGCTCGTGGTCACGTTCGTCGGGGCGTTCGGCGCGTTCGTGATCGCCCGCGCGTCGAGGACGAGCGCGGCGGCTTAGTTCGACTGCGGGCTGGTCTGCGTGAGCTCGAAGACCTCGCCGGCGCGCGTGATGCGCGCATGCGCGTCGACCGTGCGGAGCCACGCGGCGCCGCCGGACGCGAGGGCCTCGAACGTCTTCGCATCGCTGAGGCCCGGCCAGAGCAGCGCGGTGTGCTCGTGGGGGGCGCCGGCGGCGAGGAAGCGTTCGAGGTCCGTCTGATCCGCAAGGATGACCGCGCGACCGGCCGTGGCGCCATCCGGTGCCCAGTTCACCTCTCGTGATTGCCAGCGGCTGAGCCAGGCGGGAACGGCCCCGGTCTTGTCGTACCCGACAACGCCGATGAGCGGCGTCGGTCCGAAGTCCCAGAGCCAGGCGGCCGTCTCGGCGACGATCTCCGGGTCCGCGAGCGGCTTCCACTCGTTATCCGCGGCCGGGAGCTCGAGCACGAATCGGTCATAAGCGACCTGGCTGACCTGCATCACGACCCTTGGGATACGCGCGTCGTCGGCTGCCTCACAGTCCCCTCGTGGGGGTTCTTCGCCTAGTACTCGGGTACCACGCAGGGCGGAAAGCGCACACCCTGGAAGCTAGCGTGCTCCGCCCCGCCACCGGATGAGCATGGCCACTCCCCATCCCGTCACCGCGAGGCCGAGCGCGACAGCCGCGAACGAGGTCGGGCTCGTCCCTACGTAGTCAGAGCCACTGACCATTGCCGGCGACCGGATCGGACCCCAGCCGAACCGGAAGCCAAGCGCCGGCAGTGCGCCGAAGGCGATCACAGCTCCTGCACGCAGCACTGGTCAGCCGCTCCGGCGCAGCCGCGGGTCCAGCGCGTCGCGGAGCGCGTCGCCCAGGAAGTTGAATGTGAACACCGCGATGAAGATCGCGATGCCCGGACCGGCGCTCATCCACCACTTCATGTTCGCGACGTAGCGCTGCGAGTAGTTGATGTCCTGGCCCCACGACGGGTACGGCGGCTGCGGGCCGAGACCCAGGAACGAGAGCGCGGCTTCGGCCAGGATCGCGAACGCCGTCGCCAAGGTCGCCTGCACCACGAGTGCGTTCGCGATGTTCGGGAAGATGTGCCGGAGGACGATCCGGAACGGCGGCACGCCGACGGTCCGTGCGGCGACGATGAAGTCGCGGCCCCGGACGGCGAGCACCTGGCCGCGGGTGAGGCGGGCGTATCCGGGGATGGCGACGATCCCGATGGCGATCATCGCGTTCTGGATCTGCGGCCCGAGCGACGCGGTGATCGCGATGGCCAGGACGAGCGCCGGGAACGCGAGGAGCGCATCGATCACGCGCATCGCAAGCAGGTCGAACGTGCCGCCGAGGTAGCCGGCGAGGAGCCCGACCGAAACGCCGATGAGGAACCCGATGCTCACCGAGATCACACCGACCGACAGCGAGACGCGCGAGCCCCACAGCACGCGCGAGAACACGTCGCGGCCGAGGTCGTCGGTGCCGAACCAGTGCTGGAAGCTCGGCGGCTGCAGCTGGTCGGGGACGCTCACCTTGATCGGGTCGTACGGCGCGATGATCGGCGCGAAGGCCGCGACGAACAGGAGGATCGCGAGCAG